>JAGBSL010000001.1 GCA_017631875.1 Bacteroidales bacterium
GATCGTTCCTGAGTATGAGGAGCCTTCAAATGAGCTTTACAACGTTGTTGTCGCTGGCGTAAGCTACGATGATTTCGCGGTTGCTGCAGCTAAGGCTATGGAACTTGGCGAGCCTGTTGAGTTCATCCAGAACGTTGCAATCGACGCTGACGAAACTATCACTGTTCCTGCAGGCAAGGAGTTGACTCTCAACCTCAACGGTTATACTCTCAAAGGTGTTTCTGAGGAGAAGGGTTCAAACCGCAACATGTTTGACGTTCGCGGTACAATGACAGTTGACGGTGCTAACACTCTTACCAAAGCGGCTGCTGAAGGCAACGGTACTATCTCAATCAGACATGATGGTGAAAACATGGGTTGGAGCAGCTCAACTAACGTATTCAACGTGACTGCTGGCGGTGTTTTGAACATCATGAATACACACGCAATCAACTTCGGCGGTTCAGATATGGGCTTTGTGGCTCACCTGAACAACTGGGGCGAGGTTACATTGAACGTAGAGAACTCTACTTTGGAGTCTAACTATGTTGCTGTACGCGTATTCAACAGCGGTAACGACATGAACAATGTAACCATCTACAATTCAACACTGAAGGGTGGCAGCTATGCTTTCTGGGTACACAACTACACTGTAGCTGATTTCGGCACTCAGGACAAGGCAAATGTTCAGAAGGGCCTCCTCAACTTGGACATCTTCAACGGAACAAATATCTTCATCGGCAAAAACGAGACTCCTATCCGCTTGGGTATGACAAACGCTGAGTACGCTGACGAGAATGGTGTTTCTGCTATTAAAGATGCAGATGGTAATATTGTAGAAGGTCTTGGCAAAGACATGGAAGGCAACTATGCTGTAACTGCTGCTCCAGGTTTGGAGTGGATTGCTGACGAGGTTAAGAATGGCAATAAGTTTACTGGTACAACTATCAAACTCGCTGATGACATCGATTTGACAGGCGTTACTACTGATGGTGATTCATTTGGCCCTATCGGTCGCTATTGCAGCGGTCAGGGTGTCAACAAACCATTTGAAGGCCATTTCGACGGACAGGGTCACACAATCAAGGGTATCTACCAGAGCGGTTGGGACTTCGGTTATGAGTGGGGTACAACCGGATATCTTGGATTGTTCGGTTACGTTAAGGACGCAACAGTTGAGAACCTTATTATCGAGGACATGCAGTCTGTTGTTGAGGGTGGTACCCTTGCAGCCGTAGCAGGTCGTGCTGATGGCGAGTGTACTTTCAAGAACATTACAGTGAAGAGCACTAATCTCGGTACATACAACAACCGTTGTGGTGGTATCGTAGGCTGGACTGGCGGATATTACAAAGATGAAGCTGAAACTGAAGTAGCATGTCACTTTACATTTGAGAATATCACAATCGCTGAAGACGTAGTTCTCGGAGGTCTCTGGGGTTCATTTGACTCTTCAGTAGGCGGTATCATGGGTCAGCTTAACTCAGCTGGTTCAGCATCATTCAAGAATGTGACTGTTTCTTGCCGTATCGACGCTTACAACGACTGTACAGCATCTTACGACTATTACAACTACCGTATGTGCGGTATGCTCATCGGTCAGATGACAAAGACAACAAATATTGACGGTACTACATATCCAGATGTAGCAGCATACGGCATTACATTCGAAAATGTAACCGTTAATTATGGCACTTGGATGAACTACCACTACTGTGAGCCAACTCCAGGTCTCAACGGTGGACGTGGAATGCGCGTTGAGCCAGGTTTCACATATGATGGTCTTCCTTCAGATTTCGACCACACACAGTGTGTTGATAACCATTATAACTGTATTCCATTTGACCAGCTCTTCGGAGGAGTTCAGACTGCATGTAAGGGTGTAAAGGCATGGGATGGCGTAACTGTCAACTATCCTGCAGAATACACTTGTCCTCTTTGCGGTGAAACACACAACAAGCTATAAAAACATTTCCATTTACCTCACGGCATCTGATCGTGCCGTGGGGTACCATCACTTATTAACCATTTAAAACACAATTAATCATGAAGAAAATCTTATTTGGAATGATGGCAGCGGCAGTGCTTGCTACATCATGTGCAAAGGAACTTCAGGATGTTGCTGCCGGTGATGCAACTGTAACATTCACCGTGGGCACACCTGAGATTGCAACCCGTGCTTACAGCGACGGTACAACTGCTACTGATCTTCAGTATGCTGTGTACGACGTTAACGGAAATCTTCTCGAGGACCTTACTGGCACTCAGGAGATCAACATCAGCACTACAGTTGAGCTCAAGTTGACTACTGGCAACACTTATACAGTAGCTTTCTGGGCAGACAGCGAGGATGCGCCTTACACTATCGATTTCGCGGCAAAGAGCGTATCAGTAGACTACACTGGAGTTGTGTCAAATGACGAGAACCTTGATGCATTCTATGCATGGTACACATTCACTGTCACAGGTGCTCAGACTGAGACTGTAGAGCTCAAGCGTCCTTTCGCTCAGCTCAACGTCGGTGCAGCTGACTATGATGCATCTGAATCTGCAGGATACCTTCCTAATGCTTCGGCTGTAACTGTCAAGAACATTTACTCTACTCTTAACTTTGCAACAGGAGAAGTCACAGGAGAAACTGCTGTTACTTTTGCAGAGAATGCAATCCCTACAAATGAGAAATTCCCTGTAACTGGTTATGATTATCTTGCTATGAACTACCTTCTCGTTGCAGCTGACAAGGCTCTCGTAGAGGTTGAGTTCACATACACTGACGGTTCAAACGCAAAGACTCGTACAGTAGGTTCAGTTCCAGTTCAGCGCAACTACAGAACTAACATCTATGGTAACATCCTTACAAGCGACGTTGACCTCAATGTTGTTATCAAGCCTGAATACAATGAGCCTGATTACGAGGCTGATGCTATTCAGCTTATCGCTGCGGTCGGTGGTACATTCGAGGCTACAGAGGACATTGATATTGCCTCTACTGAATCCCCTTACATCAATATCGACCAGAGCATGGTTCTTGACATGAACGGTCACACACTTACAGCTGGCGATGCTGCGAATTACGGAATTATTACCCGCAACGGCGACTCAGTTATCAATGATGCAGAAATTGTATCTAATGGAGGTGGTCTCGGTATTACTAACGGTTCCTCATTGACTTTCAATAGCGGAAGCATCTATATTGATTCTCCAAGCACATCAGCCCGTTACGTATTCTATCTCGATGGTGCTGGCTCTACAGTCATCATCAATGGCGGAGACTTCTCATGGGATCCAAAAGACAATCAGAAGAGAGCATATGTGTATGCAGGTACTGGTACTAATGTTTATATTAATGGCGGCAACTTTGGTAAAGCATCTACAAGAAGCGATTACAAATCCGGAATCCTCGGCGACGGTAATGTTGTCATCACCGGTGGTACATTCGGATTTGATCCAACAAATTGGTTAGCTGATGGATATAATGCAGTAAAGAATGGCAGCACATGGTATGTTGTTGCTGAGGAAATTGATGCTGTTGCCGAGACATTGTCAGACCTTTCTGAAGCTCTTGCAAATGGAGAGAACGTAGCTCTTCTTAACGATATCGCAGTTGCAAAGTCAGAAGCTGGCAGCAACGGTTATGGTGCTACAGGTATCAGCCAGCTTAACGGTGGTGTTATCGATGGTAACGGAAACGACATCAGCGTAAACGCTTGGGGAACTTGGGACTCTGCAATCAACACTACAGGCGGAACAATCAAGAACATTAACGTGACTGGCGGTATGCGTGGTATCTTCGTTAACCACAACAGCACTAACAACAGCAAGGTTATTCTTGAGAATGTAACTATCGACGGTACTGTATACACTATCTCTTGCGACCAGGGTACAAACCAGGGTCTTGAGGCATACAACTCAACTTTCAACGGCTGGACTTCATATGCTGCTACTATCGGAGCTGTAAAGTTTGACGGTTGCTCATTCGGTGAAGGTCAGGGTTATGCATATTGCCGTCCATACGCTGCTACAGAGTTCGTTAACTGCGACTTCGCTGCTGGATACGCAATTGATCCAGTTGCAGCGGTAACCTTCGAGAACTGTACATTTGGTGGCGTTGCATTGACTGCTGCCAACCTCTCAGAACTGGTATCAAATACAGCTAACGTTACACTGAAATAACATATCAGCTGAACGATTAAAACAAGAGGCTAACCGTATTTGCGGTTAGCCTCTTTTCTTTTATCAGATATCCAACAGGCCTTCGATGAAGTTCTCGAGTGAACATTCAGTCGTCAAGCCTATCTTCTGACGGAAGCGATGACGCAGCATCAGGACACTTCTGGGAGCGACAGCAAGGAGTTCGGCTATCTCCTTATTGTCCTGCTTCAGGACGATGAGCATTGAGAGAAGTTCTTCGCGTGGTGTGACGGCAGGCACTTTTTCACGCAGACGATGAAGGAAAAGCGGATACAGCAGTTCGAAGCACTGGCGGAACTTGACCTCGCCACTATCCTTCAGGACATGAGGCGTCAGTGTCTCCAACTCAAGTCGCTTATCCTTATTGTTCAAAAAGTCAATGACTTCTTGAGCTATCCTCTCCTTTTCTGCGCTTGACTCATTGAGTTTCTGGACCAGATTATCAAGTTTCTGATCTGCTTCCTTAATCTGGCTCATATATCTTCTCTTCTGACTCAGGAGAACGGCGACAACGCCTAAAAAAACTATAATGGAGACTGTCAGAAAAACCATAAGCCATAGGCGCTGATTGGCCTGCTCAAGCTGTGAGATACTGATCTGATGAAGTCTTTCCCGGGTCTGAAAATCAACTATAGACTCTACAAGATTTACATTTATCCTGTTTTCACGAAACATCTTATGTTCCTGAAACAACAGCTGAACATATTTCTTATACATGTCATTATCACCGACGCTCAGATAATATTCAAGAATCGGTTCATAGGCCAGGTGAACTATATTGACAGGCAGCGAACTATGACTGAGAGCCTTATAAAGACTATCCAACATAATTTCTGCTGAAGCGACATCGTGAAGCCTTATATACGTCTGAGCGAGCTGATGGAATGCCTTAGCCTTGTTGGCCTCTGTCCCACGAATTGCCACATCCTGAAGATGGCTGATACCAGCGTGAAGCACTTCTCCCCCCCTCTCTGTCATACATATGCCGTCCAATAGGTCGACATCTACCATACCACCGTTATATGGCAAAGACTCACATAGGGCTCTCGCCTTGTCAATGTATATGGATATTGAATCTGTTTTACCAAGCCGATGCAAGGCACGGGCTTTATTGATGAATGTCTGCGCAGTAACCATCGGATTAGCCCCCTGCACTGCTTCCTGGACTTTCAAGGCTTCAGTTGCATATTTGTCTGCATATTCAGGAACGTCCCAATAAAGAAAAAGGTCAACCAATGAATGCAGTCCGTTCAAAACACCTAAATCATCGTTTCTCCGGCGAGATTCCTCAATACTTTGCAGAAAGAGTTCAAGAGCCTCATGTAGGTTGCCGCTTCGCTTATACAATGAGCCCAACATGGCTGTAACCCATTGACTTCCTGATGAATTCTCACATAACTGCGCTTGAGTCAACGCTTCCCTACACCACAAAATGACTTTATCATGATAATCCGGGTTACTATAGAAAACAGCTGCGGCATAGGCGTAATCACGAAAATAACGCTCTGGACTGGCGGATTCAAGAGGTAAGGACAATGCTTGCAGGATCGACTCCTCTGCGGCTCTCATATTCTCTGTACGTGACAATGCATAACCTAAAACCGAGTAATAATCCCTTAGGCATTGTGATTGCAGAATGTGGGAGACTTGGAAGATTTCCTGCAAAGCCAAAACACATCCTTCTGGATCTCCCTTACTTTGGAAGGTATTCATCATCTGCACTAAAGCATCAGTGTATATGCTTAACTGCTGCTTTGAAAGAGAAGTTTCCCCAACCGGCTGAAGGAGACAATTCCTATAGGCTTCTACAGCCTCATCATATTTACCCGCATGCTGCAAATCCCTAGCCTCACGATAGCTGTCCTCTTGCGCAAAAACGGTCGCGCTGGCAAGCGTCATGACGATGAAAAACAGGCATCGTCTTGTGATCGCATATAAACTCATCTCAATTTTCTTATGTAAATCCGACGTTAAGCAGTTTTCTTGCTTCATATATATATTTCATATATATATGGCAAAATTATGTAAATTCTCAGTAATGCGCCACACCTTGATGTTTACATTTCGGTTTACATTTGATAAAAATCGGCCTTCTAGAGCATCTGTAGGCACAAATGTAGGATTCTCATCGTTGGCATTTAGTGAATAAGAGCATAATTTTGCTTAATAAACAGGTATGCGTGTAATGACCCTCTCAGCGAGGGTGTTTTTATGTAATTTCACTTAAAATGACAAAACGTAAATTTAGTCTTTGCATCATTGCTATTCTGTTCATTGGATTGCTGCAATCACAGGCACAGAACATAGCCGTCAAGACTAACCTTCTTTATGATGCTACCACTACAGCCAATGTAGGATTGGAAATAGGATTAGCACCCCAGTGGACACTTGATATATCCGGCAATCTGAATGCATGGAGCAAGAACGAACATACGAAGTGGAAGCATTGGATGGTGCAGCCGGAAGCGCGCTACTGGTTCTGTGACAGATTCTCACGTCACTTCCTTGGAGCACATCTCATCGGTGGAGCATTCAATTTCGGAAACATCAACAATAATCTATCGTTTCTCGGAACCGACTTCTCAAAGTTGTCGGATCACCGATATCAAGGCTACGCATATGGATGCGGAGTAGCTTATGGCTTTGCATTCATTCTGTCCAAACACCTGAATCTTGAACTGGAAGCCGGTTTCGGATATATGTGTCTGGACTATGAAACCTACGAATGTGACGGTTGCGGACGTTGGGTGGAAGAAAACCTCCACCACTATGTCGGTCCGACAAAGGCTGCTGTCAATCTGGTATTTGTCTTCTAAAATCTGCAATCCATGAAAAGACTTATTCTCATATCCTTGGCTGTGATCACATCTGCTTTGCATAGCCAGGCACAAAATACCAATGATGTAAACATCAAGGACTATGTTCTTGAGCTGAAGGAGGATGGTTACCTGAATCTCGACATTGATATAGACTTATCTCCGTTGAAAATCAAGACCACCCAGGTCGTCGTCCTGACACCAGCGATAATAAACAACTCAGACACTCTGATGTTGAAGTCCGTTGGCGTATATGGAAGAAACCGCCAGATCTTCTATCTGCGTAACGAGGATGAAAAACCCACCGGAATAAACGACATAAACCTCTCTACGTCAGAAACTTCAGAGATAATTGAATATAATGTTTCCGTAGCGTTCATGGAGTGGATGAACGGATGCAAAGTGGAGTTGATCCGCACCGATTTCGGATGCTGTGGAGAGTCTGCGATGATAAGCAGGGACGAGCTTGTCGATAGATTCCCTCTTGAGCCGTATTATCCCGAGCTTATCTATATCAGACCTGAGCGCGAAGTGGTCAAGACCCGCGAGATCAGCGGATCAGCATTCATCGACTTCCCTGTAAGCCAGACCGTCATTAATCCTTCATATAGAAACAATACTGTCGAGCTTGCGAAGATCACCGGCACCATCGATTCTGTGAAAAGAGACAGCGACATAACCATCAAGTCGATATTCATCAAAGGTTTTGCATCACCAGAGAGTCCATACTCCAACAACACACGTCTGGCCAAAGGACGAACTGAGGCGCTTAAAGAATATGTCGAGAGTCTGTACCATTTTGGAGAAGGCTTCATAAAGACAGACTTCGAGCCAGAGGATTGGGCCGGATTGGAGAAATACGTGATGGCATCATCACTACGCCACAAAAGCGAGATACTAGAGGCCATCCGATCTGACAGAGAGCCTGATACGAAAGAATGGGTCATCAAGAGCAAATGGAAAGACGACTACCATTTCCTTTTGGAGAACTGCTACCCTGCTCTCAGACATTCAGACTATACAATCGAGTATGAAATCCGAAGCTACAGCACACCTGCCGAGATCGAAGCAGTCCTTAGGACTGCTCCTCAAAATCTGTCGCTGGAAGAATTCTACATTCTTGCTCAGTCATACGAGGCCGGCAGCGAGGAGTTCAATGAGCTTTTTGAAACTGCTGTGAGAATGTATCCGGACGACCCTGTCGCAAATCTCAATGCAGCAAATTCCGCAATCCTCAAGAAAGACTACAGGACAGCTCTGAAGTACCTGGAAAAAGCCGGAAACACACCGGAAGCGATATACACACGCGGAATTCTTGAGGTCTATATGGAAGACAACGACGCCGCAAAGCCATATCTGATGGAAGCACGCAAGCTTGGCATCTCGCAAGCTGATGTAGTTCTGAAAGAGATTTCGATAAACAGAAATGTCTACAAAATGAAACAATAACAATTTAACAACATAAACAATTATTAATCAACAAATTTCAGTTTTATGAAAAAGTATCTATTTCTTGCAGTGGCAGCACTCGGATTTGCTGCCTGCGCTGAAAAGGACATTGATGGTCCTGTACAGAACGGTGAAGTGGAGCAGTCTTATGTTGCCATCACACTCGCTGCTGACGGCATGACTACAAAGGCTGCCGGTGATGTTTATGAGGAAGGACGTGACGAGGAGCGTGCAGTTAAGTCCGCTTACGTATTCTTCTTCAAGGATGGTGCTGCCTTCCCTGTAACTTTCGACGGCACCACTTCAACTAACACAGGTGCAAACAACTACCTCAAGGTTGAGCTCACCGGCAACACAGGAGCAATGCCTAATGTTTCTGACGTAAAGGATGCTGTCCTCGTTCTTCAGAACTACAAGGGTGAGTATCCTAACCAGATCGTAGCCGTCCTCAACTGGACTCCAAGCAAGTCATCATACACACTTGAGAACCTCAAGGCTCAGATTTCTGCTCTTGGTAACGATACTGACGGCTATGTTATGAGCAACGCCGTATATGCTGACAACGCAAAGCAGACAATCGACGCTGTAGGTCTCACAATCGACAACATCGCAAAGACTGCCGACGAGGCTATCGCAAACCCTGTGACTATCCATGTTGAGCGCGTTGCTGCAAAGGTTATGTTCTCTGCTGCAAACGGCGGCAAGTTCGCTGTCGAGAAGGAGATCGAGGGCAAGGCTGTTTACGCTCAGATCCAGGGATTCGAGCTCTACAACGACTATCAGGAGTCTTGGCTCATCAAGAGAATCGACCCTACTTGGACTGACCTTGGCTTCAACTGGAACGACGCTGACTGGTTCCGTTCATACTGGGCACAGTCTCTTGGCAAGGCATTCGAGGAGAACACTTTCGCTTGGACTACTGACAACACTGCAATCGGCGGTCATGTATACTGCGGTGAGAACACCCGCTCTTGGACTGAGAACAATGACGTTCGTACAAAGGTTGTTGTGAAAGCTCAGCTCGTTGACACTGACGGAAATCCGTTTGAGGTTGTAAACTGGTACGGTAAGGACTACATCGGTGAAGGTGACCTTCTTACTGTAGTTGCCAACACTCTCAAGAACACTTACTTCACATCAACTGACGGTAAAGCATTCACTGGTCTTACTCCAGCTGACATCAAGTGCGTTGACCGTCTCGTTACAGATGCAAAGGCTTATGAGGTTTACTTCCAGCTTTCTGACGAAGGTGCAGCAAAGTCTTGGTACAAGTATGAGGGTGGCAAATACAATGCAATTACAGTTGCTGAACTCAATGCAGCACTCGCAGCCGTTCAGCCGGCTCTCGTTTACAAGAACGGTATGACTTACTACTGGACTGAGATCAAGCACCTTGGAGCAGCTGACAAGACTGCAGAGTATGGTGTTGTACGTAACCACGTTTACAAGGTGAACATCACTGACATCACAGGTTATGGTACACCAGTTTATGATGGAACATCTGACTTCATCAATCTTGAAAAGCCTGAGGACATCGTTACTTACGTTTCAGCTCAGATCAACATCCTCTCATGGAGAGTTGTTGCAAACGACTATGAGCTCAACTAATGGGCATCAATTTAAAACATATCATTATGAAAAAAATATTGATGATGTTTTGCGCGTCAGCTATCCTCGCATCATGTGCGGGGATACTTGATGACGACAAGACACCTGTTCAAGGCGGGGAGATCGAGAAATCATATATCGCGATCAACCTCATGTCAGCCGACCCTGACACTCGCGCAACAGATGCGACTTATCAGGACGGATCTGAAGCAGAGCGCAAGGTGAATTCAGCGTACTTCTTCTTCTTCCAGAATGGCCAGCCATTCCCTGTAACCGTGACTGACGGAGCAGTCACTGCCCCAGGAACCGGCGCTAACTTCCTTTCGGCAACCCTTACCGGAGATGCATCCAACATGCCTAATGTATCAGATGTCAAGGATGTTGTCCTCCTTTTGAGAAACTATAAAGGCCAGTATCCGAACCAGATTGTAGCGGTACTGAACTGGGTTCCTGAAGCAGGCAAGTCATATACAATGGATGATCTGAAGGCTGTTGTTGACATCCAGAGCACAATGGACTCTCAGAAATACTTTGTAATGAGTAATGCAGTCTATGCAGATGCTGCCGGCCAGGCAGTTACTGCTACACCTCTTACTCTGGCAAACATCTACACAACAGAGAAAGATGCAACGGATAATCCAGTGGATATCTATGTAGAGCGTGCCGCTGCAAAGGTGACCGTGACTGCTCCTGCAGAGAAGAAGTTTGACTTGAACAAGACTGTCAATGTCGGCGGAACCGCTGTGAAGGCATATGCCGAGGTTACAGGATGGGAGCTCTACAATGAGTTCGATCAGTCATATCTGCTGAAGCAGATCAATCCTGCATGGACTGTTGACGCCATAGGATTCAACTGGAATGACCAGGCATTCTTCCGTTCATATTGGGCAACTTCACCAAGTCCAGCGTGGACATCTGAAAGCAACGCTTTCACTTGGAACGGCGGACTTGGCTTTGGAGTGAAAGATGACGTAGATAAGGGCACATATGCATCAAATACATATGTATATTGCGGAGAGAACACTGCATCTGCTGCAGCTGACAGAACAAAGGTGATCCTCAAGGCCAAGCTTGTCAAGGAAGATGGCACTGCCATTGAACTCGCAAGATGGCATGGAGCTGATTACCTCAGCGAGTCAGATCTTCTCACTGCAGTTGCATCTACTTTGAAGAATACATATTACTCTGGTGTGACCGTGGGAGAAACTACCACATATACAAGCATTGACCCAACTGACCTTCAGTGTGTAGTGGGTGGTGCAACTGGTGCTCCTGCCGGCGTTGATGCTACTGAGGTATACTTCCAGCTGTCAACTCCAGGTGCTGACAAAAATTGGTTTGAGTACTCTTCTGCAAATGGATATACTGCTGTAACTGATGAGGCTCTTAACACGGCACTTAAGGCAGTTCCATCTGGTATTCTCTACAATGACGGTCAGACATACTACTTCTTTGACATCAAGCACTTGGGTGCTGCCGGCAAGCCTGCTGAGTATGGTATTGTGCGTAACCACATCTACAGCATCAACATCAACAGCATCGGAGGCTTCGGTAGTCCTGTATACGCTCCTGATACTAAGATCGAGACACCACAGTATCCTGACGAACCAACTGACCAGGGATCATATGTTTCCGCTAAGGTCAACATTCTTTCATGGAGAATGGTATCTCAGGGCGTAGAGATCCAGCCTCAGCCTACTCCTGGCAATTAACTGATATACAAGTGTTT
The DNA here is from genome assembly GCA_017631875.1 of Bacteroidales bacterium. The sequence goes on from JAGBSL010000001.1 coordinate 11,773, forward strand.
TCAAGGGACCGCCGGGCGGTCGCAAGACGGTCCCTTTCATAATTCAAATCAACATAATTTAAATGAACAGAGTGCATATATTCAGAAGGATCGCGTTGGCGGCGTCATTGGTGGCGGCGGTGCTGGCGGGATCTTCGTGTGAAAATGGATTCATCTTCGAGGGTGAAGGAGATTGCGGCACCTACTACCGCATACGTTTCAAATACGACTACAACATAAAGTTTGCAGACGCCTTTGCCAATGAGGTAAACTCCGTTGCGCTCTATGTTTTCGACGAGAACGATGTTCTGGTCGAGGAAATCGCCACCACAGACAAACAGGCCCTGTCTTCAGGCACTTTCGAGATTCCTCTCGAGCTGGAGCCGGGCAATTATACTCTCATGGCATGGGGAGGACTTATGGATGAAGAGTCCTTCGACATGCTGGCTGACACTCAGGTCGGCAAAACAAAACGTGAAGAACTGCAGGTGAGAATGCACAGGCAGTACGATGAGAATGGAAAGGCAACAGTAAGTGAGGACCTCCTTCCGCTTTTCCATGGTTCCATGCCTCTGGAGGTAAAGGACCTTCCCGGCACCTTTACAGAGACAATGTCTCTTATGAAGAATACCAACGTCATCCGTATCCTCCTGCACGAGATTTCAGGACACAATATAGATGCGAGCAAGTTCATCTTCGAGATCAACGACGACAACGGTCTTTATGACTGGGACAACACCATTCTTGATGATGAACTGATAACCTACAGCGCATGGCACCAGAGCACCGGCACTGCTGATGTGGATGACAATGACGTAAAGGCTGTAACATCAGTAAGCGTAGCCCTTGCAGAGCTCACGATCGGCCGCATGAGGGCAGGAGACTCCCCTGTCCTGCACATAAAGAACCGCGAGACCGGAGAGGACGTGTTCCGTATCCCGGTGGCGGATTATGCACTGCTGGTAAAGGGTAACTACCGACAGGGCATGGGCGATCAGGAATACCTCGACCGCCAGGATGAATACACAATGACATTCTTCCTTGACGAGGGAGAATGGGTAAGTTCAGTCATCTACATCAACTCCTGGAGAGTGGTGCTGAACAACTCGGAATTGAATTAACTTATATACATCATATCAAGTGAGAGGAATGGTGAAATATCTGCTGCTGCTTTGGGCTGGCATTATGGCTGCATCGTGCATTTTCGATGCGGACCAGTGCGTCATGCCTGCAGACCAGGCGCGCAGCATCATGTTCACCGTATCTCTCGACAATCAGAGAACGAAGGCTACATGGGGCGAGGAATATCCTTCTGAGGCCGGTGTTCCGTTTGACTTCCGCATTATCCCTGAAGACCTCAGAGTGGTGGTCTACGCAGAGGACGGAATCCGCGTGGGAGTCCTCCAGGATCTGTATTACTGGCCGACAAATGAAGCGCATACCGAGTTCCAGTTCATGGGTCAGATGCCTGCAGAGTTTGTTGACTATTACAATGAGCACCGCAATGCACCAAAATACAGGTTCATGGTACTTGCAAACTGCGACGAAAATCTCAGCGGAGAACAGTATATCACATACGACCAGTCCCATATAGATCCATTACATGAAGATGCTGCCATCCCGATGTGGGGCGTCAAGGAGGCGGATGTAAGTCCATTGCTGAACAACCGAAGTCTTGATATTGGGGAGATCTGGCTGCTTCGTGCTGCCGCAAAAATCGAGGTCAAGCTCTCGCAGGAAGAGGAAGAAAAAGGCACCAAGATCAATTCAGCAACTCTCAAGTACTACAACAAGACCGGATACGTATTGCCTTCATATTGGTCGCAGGTATCAGAAACAAAGGAACTTAACCAGGATGAATGCTTCAGGGGCTACCGCCATGCCGCTGTCAATCTGCCTTTCTATAAGGATGAAAAGACGGGAAGCGTGTATGTCTATGTGACTGAGTACAATAATATTGACTACTCCGGTGAACGCAACAAGATCAGTCTTGAGTTCAACATAAATGGCGAAAACAAATATTTCGAAGATGCCATCTCGTTCTGCAATTACAATGACGGAAAACTTGTGGAGGGCTCACATTACAACATTGTCCGCAACCACATCTACGAGTTTGAGATTCTGAGCATAGCCGGAGACAATCTGGTGCTGAACTATCAGGTAGCGGACTGGGTAACCGAAGACTGGGGCAACGGTGAGGAATATGAGGAGCATGAACTTGCATATCCTACCTACCACAACCCTGTCGTGCCGTCAGAATATCTTGCTCTGACACCAGATCAGTTGGAAACATACTCGATCACGAAAAAACCGACCATGTTCTACAATGCCAACAATCTTGAGGCAGGAGCATTCGAGTGCTTCTTCAAGGTCACTTCACCGGAAGATGTGATGTGGAAACCGGGAATTATCGCAACAAAGGAGAATTACAGAATACGTGTCTACAACTATACGACAGGCCCGGAAAAAGACAAGTTGCTTTTTGACTCCAGCGACCCGAGCCTTCAGAAGGATCTTGGTGCATGTCCGGCAAACGGATGGTACCGCATAGTAGTATTCCCTCTTAGTGGAGATGGCGCCGGAGAAACAGAGGTTGACTTCATGATATCGTATTATCAGTCATGGACAGACCAGTATATTCACCTTTATATAAACGGTGAATATGACCAGATAAGATGGCCGGAAAGCGGCAACAATCCGAAACTGATCAAAATCAAGCATGTAGCTCAGGAAACAGATATAGTAAACGAATAATGAAGAACCTGAAACTTTATATATTGTCATTACTGATGGTGTCGCTTACCGCGGTGTCATGTGTTGATCTGTCCGAAGACATGGACGCATCCGTACATGACGGAGCAATCGTGCTGAATTTCAGCACACCTGATGTGGCCGTAAAAGGCACAGTCGCTGACAACGCATGCGAATCATATATGAGCCACCTGGATATCGTCATATATGAATATAAAGATTCAAGGCATGAACCGTTCCACCACGAAAGAGTATCGGTCTCAGCAACCCCTGAAGGAAGCGTATCCCTGCATAAGACCAAGAAGGACTTCGAGGAAAACACGCCGTATAAATTCTTTGTCATAGCTAACAGCAATCTGGATGCAGATGCATACTATAAGAATGGCAGTCTGCTGGAATATGCGGATTTTCTCAACCTCGACCAGACCGACAAACTGATTCATCTTTCGGGAGTCGACCATGACATCATGAATCCTCATTATCCTCAGATGTTCCTGATGGATGGTGTAGCATATATGGGAGAGAACGAACCGGCATCACCTGGATATGTCGTGGTCAATGATCCGGATGATGATGACGAAGTGGAACTGAATGTCATCCTCAGGCGTGCTGCAGCCAAGATCATCCTGACCATCATACCCGGCGATAAGGTTAAATTTAATCCTGAGTTGATGGCTAAGTCTCAAGGATATCTTGTCCGCAACATGCCTAACCGCACAAAGCTTGTTGCAGAGGGAGGTTATCCGTTGAACGATGGAGGAGCAAGGCCATATTGGGAGTCTACTACGATATCCCAGAGCCCATATTTCCAGATGGTGAAGGTGACGGACAAGAACGGTGTCGAGCACGATGGCATCAAGCTGACAGCTTACTGCTATTCACACAAATGGGACAAGGAATATGTATTTGAGAGAGGCACATCAGTGGTGATGATGTTGCCGTTGCTGTATAAGGAATCCGATGAGGAGAACGCTGTAGAGTATATAAACAATTACTATCAGCTGTCAATAACCAAGAATCAGCAGATAAAGAGAAATACTCTTTATGACTTGAGAATCACCCTCAATGCGCCGGGGGCTGAGGACATCACCACACCGGAGGAGGTGGATGACATCCAGTATTTCACGGCTCCATGGGAAACCATAGACCTTCCGGTTACAGGAGAGAGCACGGTCAAGTATCTCAAGGTCAACAAGGAGAAGATATATATGTATAATATCAGCGATGACAACTCTTCGCTGTATTTCTCGTCATCCTCTCCAGTAAGTGTAAAACTTGTTTCCAAGAGTGCTCATTATTACAATAAGTTCAACCAGAAGATTACACTGGAGGACAGGAATGTCAATATCACTGCTTCTGCTACCGTTCCCGGTTCAGTTTCCGGCAACATCTCAGTCCACAGCGACGTTCCTACCAACCATACGATTCTTTATTTCCAACTTCAGATTACAAATGAAGATGGCATGAGTGAGATTGTGGATGTAGAACAGTATCCTTTGATCTACATTACCAACAATCTCCCTTGGTATTCGTATAGAGATGACTATTATTATCGTACGCATGGAGGACACGGATGGGATGGATATGTAACTTCAGCAACAGCCTCAGGTGATTTACCCACAACATATCGTTATGCAGGCGACCATATTGTCAGTGTCCACACAATTAAAAATGTAAATGTTGACACCAAGAAAGTGGAATATACGTATACAAGTCAGTCCTCAAATCATAATAGCAGAACTGGCTGGACAGCTTCTAAATACAGGGGAGAAAAGGTCCGGAACAGTGAGAATTACAGCATAATGTATTATAGTTTCAGCTATACAAGAAGTGGTAGGAACTATGTCTGGACGATGAATACGAACACAAAGTGCGAGGATCACAATGTCCGCAATTATCATGTCCGCATGATGGCATCTTCCAAAGACTATACTGTCGGCCGTCCGGCATTGGACGAAAATGGTTATACATCTGGCGATGCAGATAATGCAAAGCTTGTATCACCTTCATTCGTGATTGCCTCACGCCTTGGTGCCGTGCTCTCTACATATAGCGGACTGTCCAATATGTCAAACGACAAGAAATTGATCGCCTTTGCTGACCATTGCAAGAACTATGTGGAGGTAGATGATGTGAACGATGACAAGGCAGATCCTGTGGTTGTGTATGACAACTGGAGACTGCCTACTGAAGCAGAACTTAGGATCATCATGGACATACAGGGAACCAGCGGTCAGAATGCAGATGCAATCGACTTCCTGCTCAACGGAGGCTATTATATGAGCGCAAGCGGACCTGTATTCAATCATAAGAACAACGACGGAACTACAGAACTTGCAGATCCGATGCAGGCCACAGGAGTAGCCATCAGATGTGTGAGGGACGCCTTTTAAACGATGATCCAGATGAAGAGACTATTATACATATTTATCACGGTGACGGCACTTGTCCAGGTGTCGTGCGCGCGTGAGGATATTCCGCAGCCGGAGCCTGAGGCCGTGCCTGAAGGATATGTGAAGATCGAGTTTGCGGCAAACATATCAGATCCGCAATCAGTAATAACACGTGCCGTAGATCCGGATGGACTTGATGTCAACAATATGACATTGTTCTGTTTCAACGAATTCGGACTTTTCATCAGCACCGAGACTGCAGAACTTGTAAGGCACACTGCTGTTGACGGGGTGTCAGATAGCGGTGTCTACAGCGCAACTATCCCGAGCCACACGCGTATCATTCATTTCCTCGCAAATCATAGTGAGGGACTTTACGACGAATCCAACTTCCCGGGACAGACCGAAAGCATGGTCATCGCAAACATGGAAGGAGGATCCGGAATGCTTGTATACTGGTCTCGATTTGAGATGGACGCTGACAGTGATAAGGACATGCACACCCAGTTGTCGGAGTTAAAATACACCATAGCAGGCAATACATACAACGGTATCAAACTCATACGTAACCAGGCAAAAGTATCGATAGCAGACTGGACAACCGATAAGTTTGTGGTGACAGGATTCCGCACTGTCAACATCCCGGCTTTCGGAACAGTTGCCCCGCACCATCCTCAGGAGCACTTCCATATCGTCGACAATTGGGAGAGCACAGAAGATTTCATTACCCTTCCTGACAACCAGGCATTGATGTCGGACATCGTGGACATTAATACCAAGAATGAGGACTATATCTTCGAATCGGAGAATTCCGGCGACAGACTGGTCAGTGTCATCATCAAGGGACATGCAGTCGGCAAGACTGAAGCAGACGACAAGTATTACCGTATCGTGATGCAGCGCGAGGACGGATCCAATTTCCTGATTCGCAGAAACCATCACTATAAGATCCAGATAACCGGAATGCTGACTTATCCGAGCAATACATTTGAGGAGGCTCTCGTTGCTCCGGCGTCAAACAATGCATGGATATCTATCGACGAGTGGGTCAATGAGATCACTGACGGTGTGAGGACTCTTTGGGTGGAAAGCACCTCATACGTGCTTGCAAGCGACCAATATGCCGGAACTGACCTTGTACTGCCATATAAGTATACTGAAAATGGCAGAGGAGCATCAACTGCTCCAGAGGTCACATGGATTGACAATAATGTAGCATACGACAACATCACCAATCAATACAACACCAACACTGGAGAAGGCACTCTGACCCTGCGTCTTTATCCGATGTACGAAGGCAATGAGCAGCAGGTGGGTTCATTTATCATCAAACAAGGCAAACTACAGCGTAAGGTGAGCATCTATGTCATCAAGACGCAGCATTTCACCCCATCATGGATTTCCACTCAGGTCTACGGAGTTTCACAAGAACATGTGACGCTGATGTTTACAGTGCCGGAAACCTGTCCTGAAGCTCTTTTCCCATTTACCGTACTTGTGTCTGCCAACCATCTGGATGTACGCTCCGAGTCTGGTCAGCAGCTCCCTGTCTACATAAAGGGCGAAGAGGGATATTTCGGAAAAGATTGGGAAGGAATCAATTACAAGTATGCCCTGACCATATCTGAGCCGGGAAAGCATCGTCTCTTTATGCACACGATCCTCAAGCATGAGGATGGAGACACCGAAGCTGTGCATCTTGAGGCAGAATTCTTCGAGACCATCACAAAGAATGTTGTGTTCAGCGGTCATGAGCATAAGCACTACAGGGTATTTATTGATGACCTGCACACATATGATGCTTCTTATGCTGCAGATGAGGTCCTTTACTATATGCTTGTCCCCCAGAAGAAGGCTTCTCCGCTTTTGTTCACTCTTGACCTTCAGGAGAGGCAGAGCGACGGAACTTATACTCCATTCAATCACGCATTGAATAAAGACAAGAACAAGTATGACGAATTTCTGATCTACACCAAGACCCTTAGCTTCTATGATGATTATTTCAGCCATAATCCTGGAATGTATGAAGATATCCAGCAGAAAGCATGGGAAGGAGAGATAACTCTGATCAATCAGGACACATGGAGCACAAATGGCCGTGTAATGGCGTTCAGAACCTATTTGAAAGACAAAGAGGGAGATGCCAGATATGGACTCCAGGAGGATGGAAGCTATAACATCTACATGCTGACCAATAGTTCCTATAATAAGGATATCGTGCGAGTCGCATCCAATAATGCCCAAAGTCAGTATGTATTTGAGACAGATCCTGACGGTGTTGCATACGGAGACAGAATATACGCCGGCAACGAATACCGTTCAGTGATCTTCGATGTGGCACATTACAGGCCTTTCCGCTTTGCTGCCCAGGTGAAGGTAGCTGACGAAAACGGCAACAATGAAGATATAACTCCAGCCAGCGATGCTCTCCTTTGCAACGAGGTGCATGGAGATCAGGCAGAGAATATAGACGAGGTTTCACTCAGCTATAAGCCGGGACAGCGAGTTGACATACTTCTGGACATCACAAGTTTCAAAGGCTCGGACAACCGCTCCGTACACCCGTTCGGAGAGCTCTTCGGCGAGGAATTTGAGGTATACATCGATGCTCCGATGCTTGAAATCGACCAAAGACGTGTGCCTGATAACTGGCAGGCTGCATATAATAGCACCCTGTCAGCTGACAAGCTGAGGCCGGACCCTTCGGTCCCTGGCAGATTCATCTATACGGTCAGCAAGAAGCGTGAGGATGAAAGAGCATTCGGATATGCTCAGGCCCACCATAAAGACGAAGCCACTTCGTATTATGACAACTTCGGTGGCGTGGTGCCTCCTGAAAATATGCCTGAGGGAGGTATCAATCAGGCAGGAGAGCGCAAGCTGCTGCCGTTCAAGAAGACATCCATTACTTCTAAGGGAGACATTTCAATTACTTCAAACAAGGAAAAGGTCGTATTCTGGGATAAGACTTTTGAGGTGAAAACCGAGCATATGAGGGGACAGCTGATGTATGAGAAGAATGGCCAGGTGATTCCGGTCCCTGACGATGCCTTTGTCGCTTTTGTTCGTCTACGCACCAACGCCCGCATCGGTGTAGTGACACTGAACATACATACGGGTGGACCTGGAGATTTTGAGCTCAACCTCCGCGACGAATATTCATTCGAATGGACAGACGACCCTATTGACTTCTACTTTACAGATAAGACAGACGGCAATAAGGTCTATAATCTAAACCATACAGAGAATGGAGTGCAGAAACCAGTTGATCTGAACCTGCTATATTCGTGGTTAAAGAATGAGAAACCTATAGTCCTTACTGAGCAGAAATAGTACGACAACCTAAATTTATATATTTCAAAAAACAAATTGCACAAAACAAAATGAAATCAGGTGTCAAGGCTTATCAATAGCCTTGTCGCCTGATTTGCTATGAAGTGCCTCACAGTTTGGTCTGCAGTGCCACTTATGAGGTCGGAGAGCGGGACTACTTCACCCGAACCATAGTCACCGGCTGCTGCTGGACGTCGTCGAGCGGATGGCTCTGGAACTTGACCTTCTTGAAGTCGATATCCATCAGGTCAATGCAGCGGATGTTGCTGTTCCACGCCGTGCGGTAGTATAACTTCATGGCTTTCAAGTCCGTAGCTGCAGTGAACTGGGTGGCGCTTGGAAGGCCTTTAGGGATGTCCTTCTGCAGGTGCTGGCTGCCGATCGGGATGTCGAAGTTGTTCAGGATGTGGAAGGCCTGAACTACCGTCGAGAAGCCGTCGGGCCATACAGGAGCGGTGGTCTGGAAGAATGTCGCACGGACAAATCTCGATGGAGATGTGTAGTCGCCAGGAAGTCCTAGCATGCCGCTTCCATGACCCAGAGGCTGAAGCGTGATGCCCGGCGCAATGGTGTTGTTCGGAGCCGATCCAGGCATGAGGTTGACATAATTGTTGAGGTTGGTCATGTGCCATTGGAAGCCAGGGGCATTAGTCAGCACACCGAGCTTGTTCTCATAGAACTGAGGCACACCACCGACCACTTCAAGGACAACCATCCTGCCGCCCGGCTCTGTGATTCTCCAATGCACGGCACCGATCCTGTGGTCCAATGTAACCAGGTCAAGATCAGCAAGGGCATCCTTCATCTGATCGATTGTAGAGAACTGGGAAAGGACCCATGACACAAACTGCATATCACACAGTGTCAGATCGTTACGCTTCGAGTTATATGCCTTATAATCGCCGTATCCAGGGAAGAAGAAAAGACCTGCAGAGAGTCCTGCTTCATTCACTCCTTCAACAACGAAAGGTTCATATTCGGTGTAGATGCCGACGTATCCATACACCGCCTTATACTTGAGTCCGTTCTCACCTGAAGGTGTATACGACTGCTGCACATGCCCGCGAGGCACCACGGCATAGCCGCACTGCATCGGGGTCGCAGCCCATTCCACAGTTCTTGCCACTACCCTGCTGCCGTCCTGGGCTTTAAGGGAAATGCCTGTGCAGGCGCTTGAATCCGGCGAAGCCGCGATCATCAGGAGTGCCGCAGAGGCTGTTGTCATTATTCGTTTCATCGCTTTAAAATTTAAATTCACAGCAGAAGATTTAGCAAGGTCCAGACCACTTGCGCATTTTTAACCGAAATTATTTATATTTGCATATTCTAAAAGCTAATTATATGAAACTTCTCTCTTTTGCTAAGGTTGCCGCTGCAGCCATATTAGGAACAATGCTCATATCAGGCTGCGAAAAGCCCGACAACGGTCCGATATCCGAAGCGCCTAGAACAAACTACTTCGTTTATGACGGATACTCTTTCGACATAAATTCAGCTGTGCAGTACGACAAAGGAGACAACTCGGTAGAGGTATGGCTCTCCCCTATCAGCGGACTGACCACTTCAAAGGAAATCAAGGCAGGAGGAGACTATGTGGTATTCAACACCCATAAGTCATTCCTTGGCGACAGAGACAGGTTCAATAGCCAGACTTCAAAGGAGTCGTACATATGCTTCGGCGAGCAGAAGTTCGCTTACGGAGACCAAGGAACAGCATACATTGAAGTGACCATGACAAGCGACAGCCTTAAGGTGAACTTCATGGCTGAAGTTCTTCAGACAAAGAACTCGCCTGTTCCTGCTGCCATGCTTTCAGGATCATTTGCAGGCACATACACAGTCGAAACAGACAAGCCATACGCAAATGACTGGGGCTTCGACAGAGAGCATACAGCAATCGCCAAAACGATACTCACAACCCGTGAAGACGGAGGCAACAGCAGCATAACACTCTTAGAATCAGACGGTAGCGAGGGCATCAGGATCGAGCTCCCACACAGCAGCATCGGCAAGGAATACCTCCTTACATCTTCATCAACGCCTGACGAGATCAAGCTCTATACAAGCAAGAACAGATTCATCCTCAAGGGTGCAGCCGGAACAATCAAGACAAGCGTAAATGAAGACGTGGCGACAGTGAGCATCTCACTCGTGAAGGACGGAAGAACGCTTCGCGCCGAGTATTCTGGAGCATATGAGAAAGAAACCGTCAAGCTCAACAGGTTCATATTCGATTATGAAGGCGAAAGCCCATATGAAGGTAATCATGAGATTGTGAAGCTTATGGTAGAGGACAATGGTGGCGTTCTCAAGCTCTACTTCTCCCCTAGCGAGGGTTATTCTATGTCAGAGGCAAACTCTACACATATGCCTATCCTGACACTTCCATCATCAGTGATCAATGCTGGCGAGAAGGCCTTTAAGGATCTGACTGATTGGGAGTTCGCATACGACGTAATGCAGTCATGGCCATTCGTGGACGAGTACAGACCGCATCCTGCTGACACAGACTGGATCGAGATCAACCGCGAGGGCAATGTATATGAAATCGAATTCATCCTCACAAGCCAGGGAACAGGCAGCCAGACCAGCACAATCGACGTCTACTACCAAGGCGAAGCAAGATAATCATGAAGAAACTGACTGCCTTTGTGCAGGAACATATAGGAGATGACCTTACAAGGCTCATCCTGGACAGAAAGAAATGGCCGGATATCGATATGGATCTGGCCGTTTCCTGTATACAGAGCAGAAGGAAGTTGAAGGGCAAGGTGCAGGAGTGGTTTTCCAATCCGGACCTCATATTTCCGGTAGGACTTTCTGCCGAGCAATGCAGCAGTTCAGCGACCGGAATCTACAAGTCGGGACTGGCGCTGCGGATCGCTGACGGAAAGCCATTCGGACTGGCAGATCTGACCGGCGGATTAGGCGTGGATTCATGGTATTTTTCGAAGAAAGCCGAGCAGGTATGGTATCATGAGATGCAGGAAAAGCTCTGCATGGCCGCGGAGCATAACTTCCAGTCACTCAATGCAGAAAACATTATTGTAAGAAACGTAATTTCTACTCCTGAGACGATTGACAGGATCCTTTCCGAGGCCCGTCCGGACATCGTCTACATGGACCCTGCACGCCGTGGAGAAGGCGGCAAAAAAGTGTTCCTGATCGAAGAATGCACGCCCGATGTCCTGACTCTGAAAGAGCAGATTTTCAGGCATTGCAGACACATTCTCCTCAAGCTCTCCCCCATGGCTGACATCACGATGGCATGCTCTCGGCTGGGCGGAAAATGCCGCGAAGTTCACATCGTTGCAACAGGCGGCGAATGCAAGGAACTGCTGATCTGGATGGATCGTGAATGGGCAGGAGAGTACACTATTACTGCGGTGGAATTGCCGTCATGCTATCCTGCCATGGACCCGGCTACATTCTCGTTTAGCGGTTCCGAGGAAAAGATTGCCACGGCCTCTACGAGGCCTCGCAATGACGTGTTGCGGGAACCTCAAGCGCAGTCAAGAGATCTCTTCCTCTTCGAACCAGGCAAAGCCCTCATGAAGGCAGGCTGTTTCAACCTGATAGCCAACCGCTTCGGCCTCATGAAACTTGGTGTGTCAACACACTATTATGTAACAGAATCCGCTGCCAAAGCCGATGAGCTCAAACCATACGGCAAGGTCTATATGATCCTAAGCGCACAACCTCTCGACAAACGCTTGATCAAGGCAGCGGGCGCCGCATATCCACGCGCCGAGGTCACCGCACGCAACATCCCGATGGACACCGAGACTTTGCGCAAAAAATTAGGCGTCACCTCAGGAGATGACGCCCACATATTCGGTCTGAAGTCCGATTCTCTCGGAAATCTTCTTATTATCACTTCCAGATTTTAGTTCTGGTGTGCAGGACGGAGGAGGTCGAGGACAACCTTAACTGGGTTGAATGTCTCGAGCGGAACCTCTACGAAGAGGGTGTTCCAGTTGCTCATGGCTCCGTTCCACAGGCCTGGAAGCTCAAGTGCCTTGAGCTCACGGCCCTGGTAGCTCTTCGAGCTGATGAAGCCAGCGTCCTGATCGACGTACTCAAGGAGGTCAAAGCTCTCGCCCTTGTAGTCGTGGAGGCAGCATACGATGTCAACCGGGTTGAAGTGGGTCGCAGAAGCGAGTGCCTCACGTGCATGGTCGTCCGACATGTTGATCTGTACGCTCTCGAGAACCTGGAGAGATGTCGATCCGTCCTTCTCGGCAATGATGAAAGGACCACCGCCAGGCTCACCCTGATTCTTCACCATACCTGCAACGCGTACAGGACGGTTCAGCTTCTTGCGGAGAGCCTCAACTCTTGCCTTAGGAGTCTCAGCCTCAGGCATCTGCACGCAGAGAACGTCAGCGAGGAACTTCTCGATATCGTCGCAGAGAGCGAGTGCCTCAGGAGTTGTATAAACGTCGTCATAAAGAGGATCGTAACCAGGAACGCCTGTAGTGGTGTTTCTTGAGCCGGCGATAGGAGTGCATACTGCATCAAGCTCACGGAGATAACCGTGGAGAGTGTCGCGAAGCTCGAGAGCCTTACCGAGGAGAACCTTCTTCCATGTTGCTGTAGCAGGGAGGAGTCTCTCGTTGGCTACGTTGTCGATGTTCTTGATTGAAACGACCTCGTCCTTGATCGCATTGAGGTTGTAGATGAGCGCGCCGTGTCCTGCAGGACGGAAAAGGAGAGAGTCAGTCTCTGTTCTGAAAGGCTTGTTCTCTACGTCTACGGCAACTGTGTCGGTAGCCTTGTCCTGGAATGTGAATGTGATGTTGTAAGCAACGCCATACTTAGCCTCATATGCCGCCTTAACCTCAGCGTAAGCCTCCTCGAAGAGGTGCTGGTGCTCTGGAGAGATAGTCACAACGAGGTTTGCTGTGCCGTCCTCATTCCTCATGTAATTCTGAGCCTCAACAAGGTGCTCGGCGAACGCTGTGCGGATCTCGCCGTCAGTGTACTTGTGGAACTTCAGGACACCCTTAGGCTTCGCGCCATAGCCGAGTCCCTCGTCAGTAAGGGTCTTTGCAAGGACTGACTGACGGTACTCCGGACACTTGCATGTCTGCTCGCCGAAAAGCTCTGGAGTGTAGAATGCGAACGACTGGATCTGATCCACAAACTTCGCTGCCGGAGCATCATCAGCAAGCTCCTTGCCCTCCTTAAGGGCATCAAGACCGCTGAAAAGGTCCTTGAACATACGTGAAGCCGCGCCCGAAGCCGGAACGAACTTGCACTTGCCATTGATCTGGGCACCCTCATAGTACTTCACAGCAGCCTCTACAGCAGCCTCGTCAAGTACCTGGATACCTTTCTCAGGAGTTGCAGGAGCAACGATCTTCAGCCAAGGGAAACCTTTCTTGAAGCGCTCAACCTGCTCTTCTACTGTCTGCACAGATGAGCCTCTCTGCTCGATCTGAGCGATGTCTTGTTTAGTAAACATTTGAAAATGTGGTTTAATTGGTTATTCTATGTAGTATATATCTCTTCTGTATTGATACGAACCGCGCAGCTTCTCGAACTTCTCCGGCTCCATACGCAGACGGAAATCGTCCGTAAATATAGGATAATTATACTGGAAAACTGCCGCTATCTCGCCATGATTCTTGCCTTTAAGGTCAAGAAGCACAGGAGTATGCGTCGGATCGTCATCATGAGGCTGGAAGTCCTTCAAAGCATCCAGACCGAAGAAGCGCGCAACGGCCTGCACCGCCATCATGGTCGCATTCTGCTTACTCTGGAGCGAATATCCGGCAATGTGCGGAGTCGCGATGTCCGCCACTTCAAGGAGGTCAAGATTGATATTCGGCTCATGGCACCATGTGTCTATAACGACAGCTCCAAGCTTCGGCTCGGCCGCGATAAGCGCCTGTTCATCAATCACTTCGCCACGTGCGGCATTGATAAATATAGCGCCCGGACGCATCAAGGCAAAGAAGGTTTCATCGGCCATTCCCCTGGTCGTTTCATCAAGCGGAACATGCATGGTCACGACATTGGAATTCTCCAGCAGATATTCCATCGAGCAGAATTTCTCAGGGCCTTCCGCAGCAGCACGAGGCGGGTCGCAAAGCAGGACGTTCAGTCCGAGATAACGCGCCATAGCCTCGATCTTCGAGCCCACATGGCCCACTCCTACGATACCCAATGTACACTCCTCTATCTTGATACCCTTTCGCGCTGCAATACCATATATGGCCGAAAACACATACTGCATGACTCCGCCGGCGTTGCATCCTGCCGCATTTTCCACATGGATACCGCGCGAAGCGCAATAGGCCATGTCTATATGGTCCATTCCTATGGTTGCCGTCGCCACCATCTTCACGGAAGTGCCCTCCAGAAGATGCTCGTCACACCTTGTCCTGGTGCGCACAATCAGCGCATCCGCATCGGCAACATCCTCACGGGAAATCTGGTCTCCCTTTTTATACAAAACCGTCGCATAAGGTTCGAAAACGCCTTGTACGAAAGGAATGTCTATGTCTACTACTATCTTCATATCTACCTCAATACCAAAGATTTGACGCAAGGTCCCTTATCCCAGTCCCAAGTCAGGAGATCGTCCTTCTGCAGTTCCTCATTAAGAGCCTCAACGAGCACGTCCTTCTGGAAATAGAGCTGATTGCGGACCATGGACGAATTGATCGTACAATACAGGACACCCTTGTCATAACGTATGTCAAGGGTATACATTCCGGCACCTGAGACCTTGGTCCATGCCTCCTCTATCCTCTGCTCGTTCAGTCCTGCCGACAGACGCATCTCACGGATGAACTCCTTGACGAGCTCATCCATACCGACCGCATTCTGTCTGCGCATCCTGTTTGTCCTTGGGTCGTATGCCATAAACTAAATTTTCTTAAACGTTCCTGCCGATGTCTCGAAATAGGCTCTGTCCTGGGTCAGGGCGTCGACTATTCCGGCCATTCGGACCTTGTTGCTGTCAGTGATGAATATCTGTCCGAAATCCTTGCCAGAAACCATCTGGAGAAGGTTGGAAATTCTTCCCATGTCCAATTTGTCGAACACATCGTCCAGAAGAAGCAGCGGCGCAAAGCCGTATGAGCGCTTCATGATCTCGTACTGGGCGAACTTCAGCGACACAAGGAATGACTTCTGCTGGCCCTGTGATCCATGTCTCCTCAAAGGCCATCCGTTCATCGTAAAGCTGAAGTCGTCCCTCTGAAGTCCGGACGAAGTATATCTGAGGGCACGGTCACGGTCGTATGAGACGGCGAAGAGCTGGTCCAAAGGAGCCTTATCAAGCTCGGTCTCATATGTTATATCCACCTCTTCAGAACCGCCTGAAACCAGTCTATAGTATTCACTGACAATCGGTTTCAAATCCTCCACAAACTTCTTACGGGCCTTGTAGATCGGATCCGCAAGCGCAGCCATCCTCATGTCTATGACCTCCAGCAGCGAGCGGTCAGGATTCATGTCCTTGAGCATCTTATTGCGCTGCTGAAGGAGTCTGTTGTACTGCTGCAAGGTCACAAGATATTCATGATCCATCTGCGAGAGCACGGCATTGACGAACTTCCTGCGCTCGTCTCCCGACTCGCTGACCATCGAAATGTCCGCCGGCGAAACCATGACCACCGGAAGGACGCCTACGTGCTCAGAAACCTTGTTATAAGGCTTCTCATCACGCTTGACCTTCTTATCCCCCTTAGTGGTCATCTTCAGCGCAAAGCGGCTAGCCAAACCGTTTTCCATGCGGTATGTGCCGGCGATGGAAAACTCCTCGGTGCCATGACGGAAGGTGAACTTGTCCGAAGATGCGAAGGCGCTCTTGGTCATCGAAAGGTAATATACGGCATCCAGGAGGTTGGTCTTGCCCTCGCCGTTATTGCCGCTGATGCAGTTGATGTTCGGCGAGAACTCCAGCTCCTGAAGTTCAATGTTCCTGAAATCGGATATTACTATCTTCTCTAATATCGGCATCTTAAATAATTCATTAACAGCACGTATGCTCTATCAATATCTTCACACCCATCGCAACAAGGATGAAGCCTCCGGCGAACTCCGCCTTGGACTTGTAACGGCATCCGAACCACTTTCCTATCCACACTCCGACAGCCGAGAACGCTCCCGTCGTCAGTCCTATGAACAGTATCGCCTTCCAGATATTCACCTGCAGGAAAGCGAACGACACGCCGATTGCCAGGGCGTCGATGCTTGTGGCAACCGCCAGCGGGAACATGGCCTTGGCCGAAAAGTCCGGGCTATATTCACATTCATCCTTAGAGAACGACTCCTTGATCATGTTGGAGCCGATGATTCCAAGCAGTATGAATGCTATCCAATGGTCCACATTGGCCACGAAGTCGGCGAAACTGATGCCGAGGAAATAGCCGATCAGGGGCATAAGCGCCTGGAAGCCACCGAACCAGAGGGCGGTGGCGGCCGAGTGCTTCGGCTGCAGCGTGCGCACTGAAAGTCCCTTGCAGATAGACACTGCAAAGGCGTCCATCGAGACTCCGACTGCGATTATGAATAGTTCTGACAGGTGCATAGGCTGATTACATATCTACGTCAAGGCGTCCTACCTTCAGTCCCCACTTGCCGTCCTGAACGATCACGACATCCTCACCGTCAAGGTTTTTCACAATGACTTTATCTTTGAGTTTAGTATGTGAATGGCCTCCCACTATGATGTCCACTCCACGTGTCTGGGCTGCAAGTTCCACATCTGTATAAGGCTCTCCGTCATATCCGAGGTGTGACAGGCAGATCACAAGATCACATTTCTTCACATCTCTCAGATAGTCTGCATACTTCTGTGTTACAGCTGCAGGATCCTGGAACTGAAGCTGGGCTGCAATCCTCGAATCCACGACGTCCGCCACATTGGCCAGCAGACCGATGATACCGATCTTCAGGCCTCCCCTCTTTACGATCACATACGGTTCCACATGCTTCGCAAGCGGAGTTGCAGAGAAGTCATAATTAGCACAGACTACAGCTGTCTTCAGATTGGAAAGCCTTCTCGCAAGCGCCTCCATGCCGTTGTCGAACTCATGGTTTCCGAGGCATACGGCGTCATATCCTGTCGCATTGAGCACGTCAATCTCCATGTCACCGTCAAGCTCAGTGAAGTATGACGTTCCCTGGCTGAAGTCTCCGGCATGAAGCAGAAGGACATTCTTCCTTCCGACTTCCTCCCTGACCTGGTCTATGTATGCAGCCGCCTCGACCACTCCGCCGTGTCCGGCATTCTTGCCGGAACGCTCCGGGTCTATATGGCTGTGGGTGTCATTCAGATGCAGGATCACGAGATCCTGGGCCTGTACCGCCGCTGACGAAAGAGCGGCAAAAGCGAATATGGTAAGTATAAACTTCTTCATAACTACTTGATTATCGTCACTCTACCGTCTTTCTTGTATTCCAGCGACCTTCCTGCCGCTGTCTCGGCATAGACATGCTCCAGGACAGCATCTATTACGTTGACATCGTGGTATTCCGTCATCGATAGCGCATCATTCGCCAGGAAAAGTCCGTCTCCACCATGAAGCAGGAATGATACGGTCACGAGGCCGTAAACCTTGTTGTCGTCAAGAGGCTCTCCGCCGATCTCGATCGATTCGACCTTGCCGTCCTTCACCACGACGCGTACGCCGCCGAGCACCTGGAAACGGGTTGCCGCCATCTCCTCGATGATGCGTCTGATAGTGCTGCCCTTATGCTCCAGATATACGAGATAGTTCTTGAACGGGAACATGGACAGAAGGTCGTCAAGGATCACATCGCCCTGCGGCATGTCAGCCCTGATGCCACCGAAGTTTGTCACTCCCATATGCACCGGTTTACCGGATATCGCCTCCGTCTTGGCCATCATGATATCGATCAGCCAGTTGGAGAGCTCACTCTCTGGATATCCCTTGTCCCATGAGCCTGTAGAATGAGCTACGACATCCTTGACACGCGCCATTCTCGGCTGGGCTTTGAGCACAGCCTTGGCGGTCTTTGCAGCAGCCGATCTCTTCTTATGCCTTGTGCCGTTCGGAGCGACGTATGTCTTTCCGTCGAATGTACCGATAGCCTCGTCTACATTCTCCTTAGAAGGAGCCGAGCAGCCAGTCCTGCTGCCGTCCATCTCGGTCGCTGACCAGGTGTATTCCTGTGCGGACGCGGCTATGCAGCATGATGCGAGTATAGCGATAGTCAATAGTATACGCTTCATGTTTAATGTTTATATAGTTATTTTTGCTTGAGCCACTTCCAGAGGTCCTTGAAGGTGGTCTTCTTGCCGAACATCAGGATACCGATCTTGTAGATCTTTGCCGACGCCCAGCCGCATGCCACGAATGTAGCCACGAGAAGTCCGATAGAAAGGGCAAGTTCCCATACCGGCACACCGAACGGAATGCGGGCAAGCATCACGATAGGTGATGTGAACGGAATCATCGACCCCCAGAACACAACCGCGCTGTCCGGAGCCTTGAACGCATAGAATGCGATGAAGAAACCGATCATCAGAGGGATGGTCACTGGAAGCGAAAGCTGCTGAGTATCAGCCTCGTTCTCCACTGCAGAACCGATCGCTGCAAAGAATGATGCATAGAGGAGGTATCCCAATGCGAAGTAGATGAAGAATCCAATGATCAGCATGCCGTAGTCAAGATCCTTGAGTGTCGAGAGGACTGCTCCCATCTCGCCGCCCTGAGCGACTGTAGTGCTGTCGATTGCAGGCATCGGCATGCCCATCATCTCCGGATCTACGCCGAGGCCTTCGGTCATCTGGTTCATCTGCTCTGTCTGTACGTTTGCGCTCTCCATCATCTTGTCGAATCCGATGAATGAAGATACTCCGGTAACGATTACGGCAGTAAGCACGATCCAGAGAAAGAACTGGGTGAGGGCCACGCATGCCACTCCAATGATCTTACCGAACATGAGCTCGGTAGCCTTCACCGACGACACGAGCACCTCGACCACGCGGCTCGCCTTCTCCTCGATCACGCTCTGCATGACCATACCCGAGAACATCGCGATGAACATGTAGATGATCATCGAAAGCACGAGGGAGATGATCATATAAACCTCTGATGATGATATCTTTTCCTCACCATCCTCTCCGAGGGTATATGTCGTTACGGTCGAATTGAACTCGACGTCCTTCATGATCTGCTTGAGGTCTCCGATGTCATAAAGCGACAAGCGGTAGTCCTCGATAGCGTCGTCGACTCTCGAGCTGATGGCCTCCTTTGTGTCCACGCTCATAGGCGACGACGAGTATGCTGTCACGCTTACTGACTTTGCTGCAGAATCAAGCTGGGATATGTGGACGAGTGCATCATAACCGAGTTCCTCAAGCTGGTTCTTGAGGCTGTCCAGAGGCTGACCTGTGCAGTCTACATAATCAATGGCCTGTGTATCTTCGAACTTAGGCATCACGATGCCTGACTCGTCGATTACGGCAATCTGTTTGCCCTTGTCCTCTGCCATGAACATGATCAGGCTCGGCAGGATGCAGATTGCAGCGAAGAAGATAGGACCCAGGAAGGTGATAAGAAGGAATGACTTCTTCTTTACGCGGGTCATGTATTCGCGTGAAATGATGGTCTTTATGTTTCTTAGCTTCATGGCCTACTCCTCCTCTGTTACAAGTTTGATGAATATGTCGTTCATTCTTGGAACGAGTTCCTTGAATGAGTTGACTGTCAGTCCCTGCTTCATTACCTCCGCGAGAACGGCGTTGGTTGTCGAGCCGTTCTCTATCGAAAGCACTGATGTATGTCTTCCCATGTCATCCTGGTCTGAAAGCACATCGAATACGCCCGGAACGGCCTTGAGAGCCGCTTCCGATGTATAGATAAGCTCGACATTGTTGTTGCCGTATTTGCGGCGGATCTCGTCTACACCTCCTGTGATCACGACATGGGACTTGTTGATCAGGGCTATGCTGTCGCAAAGCTCCTCGACTGACTCCATGTTGTGTGTCGAAAGGATGATGGTCGATCCCTCCTCCTTCAGGCGGAGGATCTCCTCACGGATCACCTGCGCGTTGACAGGGTCAAAGCCCGAGAACGGCTCGTCAAGGATGAGGAGCTTTGGCTTGTGGACCACGGTGGTGATGAACTGGACCTTCTGGGCCATACCCTTGGAGAGCTCCTCCACCTTCTTGTTCCACCAGCTCTCGATGCCGAATCTGATGAACCATTTCTTGAGTTCGTCCTGAGCCTCGCGATAGCTCATTCCCTTGAGCTGGGCGAAGTACATGGCCTGCTCTCCTACCTTCATCTTGCGGTAGAGACCACGCTCCTCAGGCAGATATCCGATCTTCTCGACATCGTCCTGAGTGATCGGACGGCCGTCGAAAAGCACTGTTCCAGAGTTTGGAATCGTGATGCGGTTGATGATACGGATCAGAGTGGTCTTTCCGGCTCCGTTAGGTCCGAGCAGACCGAAGATCTGTCCTTTGGGGATATCAACCGACACATTGTCGAGAGCGACCTTCTCTCCGAAGGCCTTCGACACATTCTTGCATTCAATTATTCCCATTGTATCTTGTTGTTTATAATATTCTTAACACGTCATTGCGAGGAGCGCCAGCGACGTGGCAATCTCCACACTTAACACGTCATTGCGAGGAGCGCCAGCGACGTGGCAATCTCCACACTGTTTTGTTATAGATTCAAAAGTTTAGCAGTAAGCTCCACCATAAGCTGTGCGTCAGTCGCCTCTCCGATGTTTCCGCCCTTGCCCTTGAAGTCATACTCCTTCAGCAGCGCTATCGCCGCCATGCTCTTGCGGAGCGGATAGTTGCGCACCGCCATGTCGTATTCCTGGAAGAAATACGGATTCACGCCCAGGACCTTGGCCTTCTGGTCATTTCCAGGACGTGGGGTAGCCATCAGCAAGGCATTGTATTTCAGTATCCTATAGAAGTGGGTATACAAGGCCGCCACGGCCATCGGCATGGCAAATTTCGCTGCAGATCCTATGTAAGCAGCTATCCTCAAGGCCTTGGCCGCATTCTTATGCGACAGCTCCTTTGTCAGTTCGAATATGCTGAACTGACGGCTGATGCCGACATTCTTCTCGATGTCCTGCGCGGTCACATGAGTCGTTCCCTCCGGCAGGTTCTTGAGCATCTTTTCAGTCTCTATGGCAATTTTGTTAAGGTCTGTTCCCGCATGCTCGGCAAGAAGCGCAGCAGCATCAGGAGCGATCTGCATGCCCTTGGACTGATAGAACACCGGGATCCATCTTGGCATGTCATAATCCTTGAGAGCCTGCGAATCTACCACCACACCCATCTTCGATACGGTCTTATACAGAGACTTGCGCTTGTCAGCGCTTGCTCCGTGCATAGCGATCACCAGCACAGTAGACTCCAGCGGGGCCTGACAGTAAACAGCCAGTTCCTCCAGTCCCTTCATCATCTGGGCCTCCTTCACGACCACCAGCTGACGCTCAGCGAACATCGGATATCTCCTCGCCGCAGTGATCACAGCATCAGCCGTAACATCCGCACCGTAGCACACTGTCTGATTGAAATCCTTCTCACTCTCATCGATGCAATGCTCAAGAATAGCATCGCAAACCATATCCACATAATACGGCTCATCTCCCATCAGAAGATAAACCGGCTTGAAGATGCCGTTCTGAGCATCCTTCACAATCCCCCTGCACAGAGAATCAGTCTCTATAAAACCTTTTGCCATAATCACACAAAGATAAAAACATTTCTTTGCTTTGCAAAGACCCCGCACCACCAATCCTGTCCCCTCCCCGCTACCACCGACTGTTCTCCAGTCGACACCCCAGCCGACACCCCTGCCGACACCCCTGGCGGCCAACTCCCTGACCACCAGCTACTTCCCCAAACCGCGTGCTCCCCTTTGGCGGCACGCGGTTTACATAACCACCTGACATACAAAAGATTACCCGCCAGGCGACAACGACGGCACCCGCCAGGGGATACCGGCAACAAAAAAAACGGCACCATTTACGGTGCCGCATGATGTCTGGTTGAAATTCAGATCTTATTCTGCTTTTTTCTCCTTTACCTTTACGAGTTTCTCCTTAAGGATGTCTGCGCAGTCCACTACTGCGTCTTCGAAGGTCTTAGCATTCTTCTCCACAACGATTGTATTTCCCGGAATGCTTACCTGAACCTTCACACTCTTGTTGTCATGGTCTGGAAGCAATGACAGTGCTACGTCTACCGACGTTACTGCATCATAGAATTTCTCAAGTCTAGAGAATTTCTTTTCTACAAAGTCCAACAGCTTCTGATCTGCATTGAACTTGATCGACTGCACTCTAATCTCCATGTTTACCTCCGTTTTTAGCCCTTGGGTGGGCATGTTCATAAATATCCTTCAGTCGGGCAAAGCTGCTGTGGGTGTAGACCTGTGTCGTAGCAAGTGACGAGTGTCCGAGCATCTCCTTAATTGAATTAAGGTCAGTTCCTTCATTCATCAGCTCCGTAGCTATGGAGTGTCTCAAGACATGCGGGGACTTGCGTCCCGTTATGCCCTTGACGTCTCCGAGCTCGGCCTTCACCGTCCTGTCCACATATACCGGATACAGAGGTCTGCCCCGGAATGTGACAAGCAGCGGCTCTTTCAAAGATCTCTTCCCGCACACCAATGCCTCAACTGCCTCCAAATATAACAAAATTTCCTGACATAACGAAGCAAGAAGCGGAATTTCTCGCATTTTATTGCCCTTTCCCACCACTTTCAGCGTCTGTCTGGCGAAATCCACATTCTCAATTTTAAGACCAATGAGTTCGGAACGACGCAGGCCGGTATCGTATAGAATGGATATGATCAGGCGCGCAAGGCGCTTCACATAAAGTCTTTTTCCATGATCGTTATCTATGTTCTCCTTGAACAGCGCGAGATACTCGGGCGATGCCTCCTCACGCGTATTATCGAAATAGGCCTTCATAGCATCATCGCGGAAGTATTCCGGCAGGCGCTTCTCCACCTTCGGCCTCACGACAGTGCGGACAGGATTGGACTTGAGCCTTCCCTCCTTCACCAGATAGCGGCAGAAGCTGCTGAGGGCAGACATGTGCATAGATACAGACTTGGCAGAAAGGCCCTCCTGCTCCATCAGCGCGACCATGAACCCTCTGATTTCGAATCGGTTGAATGACTCTATGAAAACGGATTCATCCGGAGCTCCCTCCGGGAAAACCATCCGCACATACCGGTTCAGCACATCCTCATACAGACGCGCCGTCCTTTCGGAATACCGGCGGATATTCCTTACATAGTCAATGTATTTACGGATTATCTCCATTATGATATGGCGACTTTTCTAACGGGGTATTCCCTAGGTGACAGGCTATTGCTGAACAGGGAACAGCCCGATCTCTGCAGCCCTCTCCCTCATGAACGCGTCAGCAGCCTCAAACGAATTCTCGATCACACCGTCCAGGATGGCGTTCTTTACCTGCTCCTTGAGCTGACCGATAGTGTTGCATGGCTCTATGCCGAATAGCTGCATCACATACTCGCCAGTGATCGGATTCTTGAAGTTGCGGATCGCGTCCTTAGCCTCGACTTCCACCAGCTTGGTCTTCACGAGCTCAAAGTTGGACTTGAGTCTCGCCACCTTGCGAGGATTCTTCGACGTGATATCAGCGTTGCACAGGAGCATCAGGTCATCGATGTCATTACCGGCATCAAACAGAAGACGTCTAACGGCAGAATCTGTAACCTCCTCAGTAACAAGGGCAATAGGTCTGAGATGCAGATTCACGAGTTTCTGGACATATTTCATCTTCTCGTTCAGAGGCATCTTCAGACTCTGGAATATCTTCGGGATCCACTTCGCTCCCACGACCTCATGGCCATGGAAGGTCCATCCGAGATTAGGATCATAGCGCTTGGTCGAAGGCTTTGCGATATCATGGAAAAGCGCTGCCCAACGAAGCCATACATATGGCTCCGTGCGGACCTTCGCAACCTCCTGACCGTCCTCGAAGACATAGTCCTTGAGTCTGCCTTCCGCAATAGCTTCCACCTCTGCAACTGCAACATTATCAAGCACTTCCAAAGTGTGAGAGAAATTTTCCTTATGACCCTTGCCCTCAACGGTCTCCACTCCTTTGAGTTTAGAAAGCTGCGGGAGGATACCGTCCAGAAGTCCGGTCTCGTCAAGGAGTCGGAAGCCGATCGACGGCTTCTGCGCAAGGAGAATCTTGTTGAGTTCCTCAACAATTCTTTCCTTCGGCACATCGGCCAGTCTTGCCTTGTTGCGCCTGATCGAAGCGAGCGTATCTTCTGCAATCCTGAACGGCTGTTCCGGAGTGCCGAGCCTTGTGGCGAAACGGACTGCACGGACCATCCTGAGCGGGTCGTCGCCGAACGTGAGTTCCGGATCCATCGGTGTGCGGATGATGCCCGCAGCGAGATCCCTTATGCCCCCGAACGGGTCCACAAGGGCTCCGAAGTCCGCCTCCTGGAGGCTGAATGCCATCGCATTGATGGTGAAGTCCCTGCGGAGCTGGTCCTCCTGGAGAGTGCCGTCCTCCACGATAGCGTTACCGCGTCCATATGACTCCTTTCTAGCACCGACGAACTCGATCTCCACGCCCTTGTAGCGGAGCATGGCTGTGCCATAAGTCCTGAACACGGAAACATTCGAACGGACTTTTGCTGCCACCGCCTCGGCGAGATCTATGCCACTGCCCTCAACGACGATGTCGATATCCTTACTGCTCCTTCCGAGAAAGCAGTCACGCACATAACCACCAATGACATAAGCCTTTACGCCTTTCTCAGCGGCAGTCTGTGAGACGATCTTGAAAATATCGTGATCAAGAAATCCTTGTGTTATCGTTGTCTGGGTCATACTATATCTTCGTATTTCGGTAGCGTATCTATGAATCCGTAACCTGTGTCGGTCTTGCGGCAGATGAATGTCTTGTGGCCATTGGTAATGATGATCAGCTTCACGTCAAGCACGAGGTTATACCTCACCGCCTGATCGAGAACCTCCCTGGTCAGCTCCACCTCCGGACGCTTGCACTCGACGATGATCAGCGGCTGCAACTTCCTGTCGTATGCCAGGATATCGGCACGGAACGGTTTATCTCCGAGCTTGAAGCCCACCTCACTCATCATCATATGCATAGGAACAGCCATCTGGCTGGCCATCACGCCGATGAACCACTGGCGCACATGCTCCTCCGGAGTCAGCGCGACATGTTTCTTCCTCAGCGGATCCCATATGGTGTTCTTCTCTGCCATTGATGTTGTGTATTTTGACCCACAAAGATAAGCAATTTCCCCAACTTTTCCATGCAACACACAACCTCGTATGCTTCAACCACTTACACAAACTCCTTGCTCCCCTTTGACGGCAAGGAGTTTACATATATCGCTGGAACACACCGAATTACACATCACAAGGTAGTGCAGTAGCATTAACCTCAACAGAGCCGTGGCAGATATCTCACTGATTATCAGTTAATTACACTATAGTTATACCACTATTTTTACCGGTAACCGACACTCAAGATACTGATTAACAAAGAATTAGGCGCCACACGCTGAACAACCATCCCAATCCAAATCCCTACTGACGGGAATAAAAGGGCCGAAAATGTTCCGGATAAGTACTCAAAACTGTGAAACGGGAACAAAAACAAAGAATTTGCGACCAATTGGGACAGAAGACAATGAATTGGGAACAAATTGACTAAATTTGCGCCGGATAGTCAGGGCGAACCCCTTAAAACAGATTCACATTATGGGCAAACACGGAAACAGAGAGGAAGGAATGGAAATCATCTTCGAGGATGATTGGCTGATCGTTGTCAACAAACCGTCGGGACTGCTGTCGGTGGCGACAAACAAGGGAGGCAACAAGGGACCGGAGGTCACTGCGCATTCCCTGCTGATGGAGTACATGGCGGAGCAGCAGGGCGGCAGAGGGGGCCGCGGCAGAGGCAGAAGACCGGACATGGGCATAGACAGCGACAGAAGGCGAGACATGGGCGGCCAGGACAGTCAGGTGACACCACGAATCTTCATCGTCCACAGACTCGACAGAGACACCTCCGGCCTGATAGTGTTTGCCAAGGATGAGGAGACCAAGCGCGCGCTTCAGGACAACTGGAACGAGGTCGTGCAGGAACGCAAGTATGTTGCTGTGCTTGAGGGACATATAGACAGCGAGGACGGCTGGATCGAGAGCTGGCTGTATGAGCATCCGAAGTCGCTTAAGGTACATGCATACGAGCTTCGCCAGGGCGACACTCCGGAGAGACCGCCACGCAAGGAATGGCAGTATGCATCAACCCATTGCCAGACCATCGGCCACCTCACAATCAACGAGGAGCAGTACACTAAGGTCGAGTTCGAACTCGAGACCGGAAGGAAGAACCAGATCCGCGTACATTCCCAGTGGATCGGACACCCGATAGCAGGAGACAAGAAATACGGAGCCACAACAAACCCGTTCGGCAGACTGGCCCTCCACGCGCAGACACTATCGTTCATCCACCCATGGACCGGACAGACCGTACGCTTCACGTCCAGACTTCCTCGTCTGTTCAACCGCCGATAACCCAGCGCATGGCGCAGGTGCAAAATTCCCAACGCACACCGCGATCGCATAAACAACTGTACATCAAGCATTTAACAAAGTGTCC
Source organism: Bacteroidales bacterium (assembly GCA_017631875.1). The sequence goes on from JAGBSL010000001.1 coordinate 38,881, forward strand.
TGCCGTCAAAGGAAGGCAGGACACTTTGTTAATACCATGTATATCAAGTAGTTACGACACTACACGATTAGAGGGATTTGAGGGCAGCAAGCTCCAGAGTGGCTGTGAGGGGCCATGAGATGTCAGCCGGAAGGGCCTGGGATGGGGTTTGACCCATCAGGGCGGCTACGACCTTTTCGGCCATGCCATTTACAAAGGAATCATCATACGGACGTGACAAACCCTCTGAGTGTGGTCCCGGAGGGGGAACGTTATCGGAAGGAGACCAGTTGTCGTAAGGGGACACGAGAGGGACGACGTTTTCGGAGCCGATGACCTCGGCGATGCCGCCTACGTCGGAGCCGACTACTGCGGCGCCACAGCTCAGAGCCTCAGCGCAGACCAGAGGGAGGCCTTCGTTCAGGCTTGGGAGCACGAGGACGTCGATGCAGTTCATGATGTCGGGCATTGCTGGGGAGGGTTGGTTGCCGAAGAAGCGGATTGCCACGTCGCTTCGCTCCTCGCAATGACGTGAGGGGCTTTGATCCTCGCAATGACGTGTGAGACTTTCCGAGCAGGCTGTTTCCAGCTGGGCTTTGAGTTTGCCGTCGCCGACTATCCAGAATTTCAGACGAGCCGATCGGCCACATGAATCAGACAAAGTGCCGGCAACCTCTGCAAAACGGCTGGCGACCTGAGCAAAAATCTCAGGCAGCGAAAGCACATTCTTGACCGTTACAATGTTTCCCACAAAGGCCACAACCTTATCCTCGGGAGCAAGCCCATAACGTTCACGGACAGCAGCACGGCGCTCCGGAGAATATTTCACAAAGTCCTCAGATACACCATTATACAGAACTTCCTTTCGGACCGGGGATACACCTGAAGTCACCCTCCTATGAGCCGGTGCCACACCGGTATCGCCTGAAGAAACCGGAAGCACATCATTAGCAGAAATAATCCTCTCAGAAGCATCCAGAAGGGCACGGCTGACAAAGAAATTGCAGCGGGCAGACTTCATGACTGCGCGTGTATCTTCCAGGATCACAGGTACTCGCCATGGGTGGGTATGCACATCCGAACCATGCCATGTAACATAATAAGGAACGCCGAAACGCTCATGAGCCGCCAAGGCGAAAAGGCCGCCGCAGAACGAATGTGCTATGACCGCATCATATCCTTTCAGCAGGTCCACATGCGACTCCATGAAACGGCGGAACAGACACGGGCGCACATGCAGCTTCTCCAGAAGCACATTGTCAAGAATGGAGAACCTGTACCACAGAAGCCTGTACCTGATGCCATCCACCACAGTCTCATCGACCGAGGGCACTTCCGGAGTGTGACGGACGCGACGTGTAAATGCATTGTCACGACTATGCACACAGAACACGTCGACAGAGCACTCCCCCGTCGCCAGAAGATGCTTCACCCTGTTATGGACAGCATTGAAGAGTCCCTTCCTGTCGAACGGACTGCTCTCGAATATGACTGCCAGCTTCATCATTTCCTCTTTCTGAATATCGATGAAACAAAGGCTGTAATCTTATACACAGCCACTGTGAAACCTGGTTTGCCGATCTTATAAAGCAGAAGGTTAAACACCTGTCCAGCCCTCAATGAGAATATGCCAAGCCCCTTATCCTCCGCCATCATTTGATAAAGTGCAGAAACATTATCACGCGTCAGCATCTTTGTCCTGCGTGTCGCATAGATATTGAGCATGCGACATATATATCTACCTATCAAATCCTTACGATAAAGCCCAAGAACTTTAGGCGTATTAGGGCAGCGCTCGACAATAGCGGAAAGAACGGAAGCATAAAGAGGCAGGAAAACATACAGCTGCTGCAGATGCTTATCCGAAGATATGTCACTGCCGAGCGAGCCTGGCCTCATGTAATATGCATAAACGTCACCGGCGAAAGTCTTGATAGACGAGCATTTCGACATGACGGTGAAAACAAAAAGCTTGTCCTCGGCATAGCTGAGGGATTCATTGAAACGCGTCGCGCCGATGGCCTTGCGTCTGAACAACTTTGACCACGGAGCATCAAGCATCTCGCAGTTACGCCTCACATTGTCCTGGAAGAACTGCGCATATTCGGTAGTCTTATATGAAACCGTATCGCGTGGGCGGACCACCTTTACAGGTACACCACCCATGAAAGCGGCATATCCCGCCACAACCATATCCTCACCAGCAACGACATCCATCATGTCGTCAAGCGCATAAGGAAGAAGCGCATCATCCGAGTCAAGGAACATGATGTACTCGCCCTTGGCGAGTTCGAGTCCGGCATTACGCGCCGAACTGACACCTCCATTAGGCTTGTGCAGGGTCCTGAAACGCGGATCAGTAGCCGAATACCTGTCACATATCAGCGGAGAGGAATCCGTGCTGCCGTCGTCCACAAGGATGACCTCATAGGACGTAAACTCCTGATCCAGAACACTGCTCAGACAGCGGTCCAGATATTCTTCCGCGTTGTAGACGGGAATGATGATGCTAAGTCTGCATTTATCCATAGGCGTCAGCTTTTACGGAGTCCCTCGCGGAGGAAGCTCACGGATTTAATTCTTTCATTTTCAAGGACAGCATCTACAGCGGCCCAATCAGGATCAGACAGGAAGAACTCCCCGTCATCCTCCGGGTCAATGCCCTGCACAAGCCTCATGTCCAGTCCGAACATCGCCAGAAGCGACTCCAGACGGGCCATTCCCCTGCGGGAATTGCCCACCGCCACGAACGGCTTGTGGAACAGGATGGACAGCACGCATCCGTGGAACGAATCGGTCACCACACATCGCGCATCCATGAATCCGGCCAGCCAATCCTCAACAGGCGGCACAACACGCTCGCTTGCCGGCAACTTCATATCCGAACGAACAGACAGATCAGCCACCTCACAGCCCGAAACTCGGGCCATGAAATCCACGACAGCCTGCTTTTCAGGGGTCCTGTCCAATATATATGTCGCCACCTTGCCTTCGCACGGATGCGAGGAAGCGGACGATGCCAAAGTACGATACGACTCCGCATCAAGGAGCATCACAGGATCGAGCACATGCACAGCCCTGTCGCAGTCCAGCCACTCCTCGCACATGGTAACGGCCGATGATTCGCGCACAGAAACCGCGTTGAAACGCTCCAGAAGCGCAGTGCAGCGCTGAATCGTCTCGTATTCATATTCGAGATTGTCAGTGCCGAAAGACGCAGCATACGACATCCTGACCACATCCCAATCCTTTGTGAACTCCAGGAATGCATCCTCAATCCTTCCGAAATAGAGAGGTCTCCAGACCTGGTCGCTGCCTACTATGAACGCATCATACTCGCCTTCCTTGACATCACGAAGACCGTCGATCATACGGGGGTTGATGTGCTCATCGGTAAACCGCTGAACCTTGGCTGCGAATACGGGATAGTCACGCCTGTATCTATGTTCACGAAAAACCTCGGCAAGCGGCTTCGCCTGCAGAAGCCGCTTCATATATATAAAAGGTGCCTTCCAAGCAGCCGGAAGCGGCATCTTCACCTTACGGTCAAGCACAGTGGCCTCATGACCCATATCCTCAAGGCAACGCTTGAGCGCATAGGCCTGCAGCAGACCGCCGTAATTGGTATGCAGCGGAAGTGTGACTATAGCTATCCTCATTTCATTATCTTCTTTTTACATGCCGAAAGGAATGCCCGGATAGATCTGTAAGCTCTCTTCCAGAGCGGTTTCCTCACGACATACGACTTCATGTGCTTCACCAGATCCTCGCACGAATGCACTCCGGCGAAGAACTCCTCGCGCTTTGCCGGCACAACGGCTGGATCATGAAAGCCTCCGTTATCCATACGCGAAAGCGCCATATCCACAGTTCGCGAACAAAGACCAGTCAGACTATCCAGCAGCTCACGTCCCTTGACAGTATTGACATACACGCCCGAAACTCCCTTATCATCAGACAGTTCCGGAGCACAGCGCTGCACGCTCCACAGGTCCGAAAGCGTCAGGTCACTGCCGCTTCTTCCCCCGCGCGCCGCGCACTTATAGCACGAAGGCCTGAGACTCATATCCTGCACGAACAGCGCCATGTAAGGGTCATCAGTATATGGACATGAACCCAAAGAAGTCGTGAAGGCATAATGCCTCCAACTCTCCGACTTGTCCTTGAAACGTACATATTCCATACGCGCGCCATGCTTCCTTTCAAGCGCCTTGACATATTTCTCCCACAAGCCCGGACTCGGAACACCGTGGCACAGCACATCGACCGTAACCAGCTCATCATAAGCCTTTCCAAGATACTTATGCAGTCCGGCAATCTGGCACGGAGTGCCGCTGAAGAGCACCTTCCGGCCCTCACCGAGCCAGTAGCGCACATCCTCATATGAGGCATACAGGTCGCTCTGCACATACTTCGAACCGCGCATCTTCTCCACGCCGGCCATATCTACGGCCTCGGCATGCCCTACGGTCATATCATCATTGATAACAGCCCCGAAGACCACTCCGCCTTCCGAAATGATCCGCTCCGCCAAAGCCGGGAACACGCCACCCGATGACGAGCCCGAAACATACTGTTCCGAACGCACCGCGCGCGCCTCAAGAGGCTCCGCGGCCTCCAACGGATTCAGCACCGGACACACCTTCTCGCACTTTCCGCAGCCGATGCACAGGTCCGGATTATTTACGAACGGATAGTCGAAGCCCTCGCGGTCACGACGCATCACTATACACTGAGCCGGACATGCGGACATGCATGCCGTACAGCCGCAGCAGAGAGACTTATCCGTTATCTTTATCATTTCTTCTTTCCTTTTAGTCTTTCAACCGCACCCTTCAGCCTTTCAACCGCCCACTGCCTTTCGTCAGACTGGAGACCAAGCAGCCATACAGCAATAAGCGTCACAAGGACACATCCGACTACACTTATTGCAAAGCCGAGGAAGCCCTCCGGCTTGACGGCCTCAATAAGCAGAGGCAGCCACACCGAGCCGCAGACGACCTTGAAAAGCAATGTACAATACACCTTATCTATAAACGGCAACACAGGGAAGCCTGTCGCCTTATTAAGCATTATCAGACGCGCCCAAAGGCAGATCTGCGAGATCACAATCGCCACAACCACAGTCACTTCCGGTATGGCGCCAAGCTTCAGGCACACATACGACACCGGCAGGTTGAGAAGCTGAAGTCCGCCCACAACGAGCTGGTAGCGGCGGATATTTCCCGTCGCCAGCATCGCAGTGATCATAGGATTGGACATGGACTCGCTCAGGGCGAATATCAGGAACAGCTGCACGAAGAGCGGTGCATGCTGCGGCACTTCCTTGAGCCAGATCCCGAGCAGATACTCGGCATTGAATATCACCGGCAGAGCGAGAAGGTACAGCAGGCAGAACGACAGGCGCGACGCCCTGCGCACAAGCGAGAATGTATATTCATGCTCTCCTGAGGCGTAAGACTTTGTTATCTGTGGATTGACAGCGGTCATGAAGTTGGTCACGAAGCCCTGGACTGCACCGTTCAGCTGGATGGCCACTCCCCTGGCCGCATTGACCGCAGGGTTTGAGAACAGGTTTATGAGGATGTTTCCGCCATGGTCCCTCAATACTCCCGAGGTCACTCCTACGAAGTTCCATCCGGCAAATGAGAACATTTCCTTTATAAGTCCCTTGTCCATATGGGGTCGGAACCTGCATTCCGGGAAATGACGGCGGCAATAGAGGCCGTAGGCTGCACGGACAATAATGACCACGAGGGCCATGAGGGCGGCGTACATCACGAGGCGGTCGGAAGCCGAATGCGCTATGGCAAGGGCGACTCCAAGCCTTAGTCCACCGTCAAGGATGCCTATCCAGGCATATGCGGACATGTGTTCATGGGCTGTTATCGAGGCCATCTGCGGCACGCTCATCAGGTTTATCACAAATGCCAGCAGAGAGAAATGCAGGACCATGCGGGCCGCCGGAATACGCGCCGGATCTATAGTCATCTTGTTGTCTATGAACCACAGACCGACAGGCTCCGCAAGAGCCACTATGACAAGGGCAAGCGCAAACTGTATAATCACAGCTGACGAATAAACCTTGTTCAGCTGCGCTTGGGCGCCCTTTCCCATTTCATATGTGATGAAGCGCTGGACTGCGGAGTTAAGCGCACCTGAGATCATGGTGAACATGGCTACGACGCCGCCGATGACATTATAAATGCCATAGTCATTCTCGCCCAACGCCGCCAGGACCACACGCGAAGCGTAGAGTCCGACAAGCATCAGCGCGAACATCCTGACGTAAAGCATCAGGGTGTTTCGTGCTATGCGCGCACCATTATGATTTCCACCTTTCATAAACATACAAAATTACAAAAGTCTTTTGACATTTCTTCTATCACGAACGAAGTTTTACAGATTTCTCGACTTCGCTCGTTATCGACGAAGTCGCTTGAGCGTTAGCGAAAGAAATGACAGCAAGGAAGGTTGTATAGAGATAATGAAAAGTAATTCGGATTTATTTTGGCGGTTTCATTTATTGTTGCTAAATTAGTGGTCAGATATTGATTTTTACTAACACTTAAACAATAACGATTATGGTAAGATATTGTGTAATGTGGAAGTTCAAGCCATCAGATGGCAAGACTCCAAAGGAACTCGCTGAAGATGTCAAGGAGAAATATGAGTCCCTCCTGGGACTCGTGCCTGGTCTTAAGAGCATCGAAGTAGGTGTAA
>JAGBSL010000010.1 GCA_017631875.1 Bacteroidales bacterium
CGGATTGATTCGCTAGCTCAGCAGGTAGAGCACAACACTTTTAATGTTGGGGTCATGGGTTCGAGCCCCATGCGAATCACGGAAAATACTGCTTCCCTAGCTCAGTTGGTAGAGCACGACACTCTTAATGTTGGGGTCCAGGGTTCGAGCCCCTGGGGGAGCACGAAAGGCCATCAGACTTTGTCTGGTGGCTTTTTTGTTGCGTGTCCTTTTCATAAGACTTTGCGGAGTTTGCAAAAAGTGTTAATTTTGGATTCCGATAGCGGAAAATACATTCTCTGATTATGGAAAAAACATGGAGATGGTTTGGAAAGAAGGATAAGATCACTCTTTCCATGTTGCGCCAGATCGGCGTCGAGGGCATCGTGACTGCTTTGCATGATGTCCCTAACGGCGAGGTCTGGCCACGTGAGCAGATACGCGATCTACGCGAGTATATCGAGAGCTATGGCATGAGGTGGTCTGTTGTAGAGTCGCTTCCTGTGTGCGAAAGCATCAAGTATGGCGGCCCTGACAGGGATCAGCTGATAGCCAACTATAAGGAGAGTCTTCGCAACCTTTCGGCAGAAGGTATACATACGATATGCTACAACTTCATGCCTGTGCTTGACTGGGCCCGCACAGACCTGGATCATCCGAATCCGAACGGCACGACTAACCTCTATTTCTCATACAGCGAGTTCGCGTACTTTGACATATACATCGTTGGACGCGAAGGTGCCCGCGAGGAATGGGCGGCCTTCAAGGTTCCGGGAATCGATGCTGAGCGTGACATACTTGCTGAGGTTGAGGCGCTTCGTGAGAAGATGACTCCGGAGGCGGAGCATAAGCTTGTGGAGAACATCATCGTGAAGACCCAGGGTTTCGTGAGCGGCAATATCCGCGAGGATGATGAGAAACCTGTGGAGCTATTCAAGCAGCTTCTTTCGCTTTATGACGGCATCACTAAGGATCAGCTTAGAGAAAATATGCGTTATTTCCTCTCGGCCATCATGCCTGTGTGCGAGGAGTGCGGAATGAACATGTGTGTCCATCCTGACGATCCTCCGTTCCCAGTGCTCGGACTTCCTCGTATCGTCACTTCTGAGGAGGATATAGAGTGGTTCCTCAATGCGGTAGACAATCCTCATAACGGTCTGACCTTCTGCGCAGGATCGCTGTCGGCAGGAGCCCAGAACGATGTTGTGGAGATGGCGCGCAAGTTTGCACCGCGCACTCATTTTGTGCATTTGAGGTCATGCCATATCTTCGAGAACGGTGACTTCACCGAGGCAAGCCATCTTGGTGGCCGCGCGGACATCATAGAACTGGTGCGCATCTTCGAAAAGACCAATCCGGAGCTTCCGATGCGTGTGGACCACGGTATGACAATGCTTGGCGACGAGACTCGCGGCTATAATGCGGGTTATGGATTCCTCGGAAGAATGTTCGCGATGGGACAGATCCAGGGAGTCATGGCTACAGTGGACAGGGAATTAGGTTTGAAATATAAAATTACAGGATTCTATGAATAATCTTTTTGACATCAAAGGAAATGTGACCGTCATTACTGGCGGCACAGGAGTACTGGGCCGTGCAATTGCGAAGTACCTTGCCCTTAACGGAGCCAAGGTTGTGATACTCGGCCGTAAGGAGGATGTGGGCAATCAGATTGCCGCGGACATCCGTGCTGAGGGCGGCGAGTGTGAGTTCATGAAGACTGACGTGCTGAATGTCGAGGTCGTAAGGAAGAACTGCGAGGATATCCTTGCGAAATACGGCCGTGTAGACACCCTTCTCAATGCGGCAGGAGGTAACATGCCCGGTGCGACTATCCCACCTGACAAGACAATTTTCGACCTCCAGCCGGATCAGTTCCAGACTGTGCTGGATCTGAACCTTACCGGTACAGTTATCCCGACTCAGATCTTCCTTGAGCCTATGGTAAAGCAGGGTAAGGGCGCAGTCATCAACTTCTCATCGATGGCAGCCTTCCGTCCTATGACACGTGTCGCAGGATATGCTGCGGCAAAGGCCGGAATATCAAACTTCACTGCATACATGGCGACAGAGTGCGCTAAGAAGTTCGGTGAGGGAATCAGGGTCAATGCTATTGCTCCGGGATTCTTCCTGACAGAGCAGAACCGTTCGCTTCTTACCAATCCAGACGGCTCATACACTCAGCGAGGCCAGGATGTCATCCGTCAGACTCCGTTCGGTCGAATGGGCGAGCCGGAAGAACTTTGCGGAACGATCCATTATCTGATGTCGGATGCCTCCAAGTTCGTGACCGGCACGGTTGCGGTCGTGGATGGAGGATTTAATGTATTTGCTATGTAAAATGAAACGACTCAGTCACCGGTGACTGAGTCGTTTTATTTTATAGCAACCCCAGCAGCTTGCTGCGGCTGAGCATGCAGGAGCCGATCGCTCCGGCTTTCTTGCCGAGCTTCGAGAACTTGATGGTCGTGTCGCTGTTGATGATGTTGAGGGAGTGCTTCTGGATGGCGCTCTTTATCGGCAGCAGCAGATACTCTCTTGTAATAGCCACGTTTCCACCTATTACGATGAGTTCCGGATTGAACAAGTTGATGAGTCCCGCTATTGCGCGTCCGAGAGTGGTTCCGATTTCCTCCACGACTTCTATCGCAAGCACGTCTTCCTCATTGACTGCGTCTATGATCTCTTCTATATGGATAGTCTCTCCTCTGTTGAACTTGTCGGAAAGCATCGACGTTCTGCCTTCCTTGAGTTTTTCAAGGAATATCCTATGTACTGCTGAGCCTGATGCGCCTGTCTCAAGGCAGCCCATCTTTCCGCAGTGGCAGATCTGGTTGTTGTTCAGGAGAGGGAAGTGGCCGATCTCGCCGGAGAATCCGGACTTTCCGTATGAGAGTTTTCCATCTATGATCATTCCCATTCCGAGTCCCCATGCCACGTTGAGGTAGAGCATGTTCCTCTCTCCGTTTGCCGCTCCGCAGATGTATTCGCCATAAGTCATCGCTCTGGAGTCATTCTCCACGAATGCCGGCTTGCCGAGCTCGTCTTCAAGAACTGAAGCTATCGGCTTGTCCTCGCCGATGAAGTATGAGAAGCAGTATCCTGTCTCATTGTTGACGCGACCAGTGAGGTTGAATCCGTATGCAAGTACTTTCGCCGGGTCGATCCCGCTTTCGCGTAGTTCGTCGTTTATGACTCTGCACATCTGCCTGAAGGATTCTTCGGAATTCTCCACCTTGAAGTCGATGCTTTCATGGAAATCCACCAGAGTTCCCTTGAAATCGGTGACGGCAAAGCCGATGAATTTGCGCCTGATGTCCACGCCGACAAAATATCCGGCTGAAGGGTTCAGTCCGTAGATGCTCGGACGGCGGCCTCCGTTGGTGCCGACCTTGCCCATATCCATGAGAAGTCCGTCTTCAAGCAGTTCTCCGACCAGTTTGGTCGTTGTCGGTATGCTGGTGTCCAGCTCCTTGCTCAAGTCGGCAAGACTATAATCTCCATCGTTGATACAGAGGCCTATTATCCTCTGCTTCAACGATGCGTTCTTTCCGTCTGAATTCTTAAAAAAGTTCATAGTGTATGTTCAGGTATTTGTCTACTTCCTGCTTGTCCAGTAGGCTTCGATCTCTTCAAGGGTCTTTCCTGTGGTTTCAGGAATCACCTTCCACATGATGAGCATGTAAGGGACGCAGCATGCGGCGAAGATGAAGAATGTGCCTGCCTGGCTCCATCCCAGAAGGATAGGGGTGAGCTGGCCGATAAGGTATGTGCCGATCCAGAGGGCGAAGCCGGCGATTGACATGGCGCGGCCGCGTACGCTGTTAGGGTACATCTCTGAAAGAAGCACGAATACAACTGCGCAGATCGAAATCGCGGTGCAGAAGACATAAGCGAGGAAGAATGTGAGCATGAATCCGTTGCCCAGGCCGATGTGTGCGCCCCATGCGAAGTAGATGCCGATTGCGAGCAGGCAGAGGATCATTCCGCTCACGCCCCAGTAGATGAGCTGCTTGCGGCCTACTCTATCGATGATGAACACAGCAAGTACTGTAGTCACGCAGTTTACTACTCCTACAAGTACTGTAGAGAACATAGGGTTGTCGAATCCTGCGTCAGAGAAGATCTTTGGTCCATAGTAAAGCACGGCGTTTACACCCATGAACTGGCCGAGGATGGCGATTGCACTACCTGCGATTACTGCGATGAGGATGCCGGGTTTGAGGAGGTCGGACCATGCTCCCTTGTTTTCACCTTTGAGTGATGTCTGTGTTGTCTCGATTTCTTCCTTCACCTCTGTGTCTGAGGCATATATCTTTGCCAGTACGGTAGAAGCCTTGTCAAGCTTGCCCTTTACGATAAGCCACTTCGGACTCTCAGGGATGAAGAAGATGATGGTGAAGAACAGAAGGGCAGGGAGTGTCTCGCTACCGAGCATTCCGCGCCACATCTCGGCGTTCCACATGTTTGTCCAGAGATTTCCTACTACGGCGAGGTCTCCGCCTGCATCAATCACCCAGTTTGCCATGTATGCAAGGAGGAAGCCCACTGTCACCGCGAGCTGGTAGAGAGACACAAGTGTTCCGCGGATCTTTGCTGGCGATACCTCTGATATATATATAGGTGAAACGATAGAGACGATACCGATGCCGACGCCGCCAATGATGCGGTATGCTACCAGGCCGTCAAAGCTGCCGCATACAGCGCAGCCTATTGCGGAGATGCTGAAGAGGGCAGCAGAGATGAGCATTGTGAACTTGCGTCCGAGATAGTCGCTGAGTGATCCGGCAACGAGCACGCCGCAGATCGATCCGATCAGCGCGCAGCCTACATACCAGCCTTCACCTGCATCTGAAAGGCCGAACTGAGCCTTCACTATGGCAGTAGTTCCGGAAATGACAGCAGTGTCATATCCGAAGAGAATACCTCCTATGGCAGCAACCACCGCCATGAAGATCACATATCCTATTGTGTTTTTCTGTTTCATCTTATTTAATGTTAAAGTACTCCTTATATCTATTATAGAGGTTACCGGCAGCACCGTAAACCGACTGAGGGCTCAGGAAGTGCGGGAACTCGAAGGTGATCGCCTTGTCATATCCGCATCTCTTCGCAGCCTCCAGCTTCAGGCGGAGCTTGTCAAACTTGATAGGGAGGAACTTGATAGGCATGTCGCGGTCGAATGTCTCCGCATTAGTCCAGCACTGCATGCCGTACTTGTCAGCCATCTTCTTGTTCACGCTGAAGAAAGCGTCAAGCTCGTCGTAGTCGATATGTCCGTCCTGGAAAGCAACCGCATCCACTACATCATGGATACCCGAGAAGATCTGACTCCACTCTCTCTCATGTGCCTCGATGGAAACGGCATCCTCCTTGGTGAGTGCCGCACCTGCTGCGCTCACTGCCTTCTTGCCGTCGATCCAAGGAGAGATGAACACAGGCATACCGCCTGAAACCTCCTTACACTGCGCTCCCATTGCGTGGAAGGCGTCAACCGCTCCGATCGTGTCACGGCTGATCTCTGTGCTGAGGTACCATCCTCCGAAGCTGTCATACTTCTCTCCGTACATCTTCCAGACCTCGTCGATCACGAACTTGTTGTCCTCGATCTCGTGGCTCATGTCTTTTGTGTCCCAATATACGCCAGAGTCATAAAGTCCGAGGTAGAACTTCATGCCGTGCTTCTGCGCGAGGCGGCAGAACATGTCGATAAGGTCCACAGAAGGCATGTAGCAGCCCTTCTTGAGGAGGTAAGGTGACGGGTAAGTGATGAATTTACGGTATCCGCAGCGGATGTCGATCACTGTATCGATACCGATCGCCTTCATGTACGCGAAGTCCTGGTCCCATTCCTTTTCGCCCCAGTTCTGGTGCGGGATGTCGTGGGAGATCTCGTCAAGGAATGTTCCTGTGATGCGGAGTCCGTTGTCCTTAGGGACGATCAGCCCTCCTGCAGATGTGTCGAGGACTGTGTCTGCGCTCTTGTCAGAAGAGCACGAAGAAAGAAGTGACGGCGCAACGAGGGCAGAAGCGCCACCGATCGCCATTGTTTTTAGAAAGTCTCTACGGTCAGCCATAGTATGTATGATTTTACTGTTATTGTAAATTTATAATGTTTTTCGTCCCATTATGGATGGACCAAAAATTCTTACAAATATAATAAATAATAGACATTGTGACTGTTTTCTTTCTTTAAATTTAAAAATAATGCCTCAATTTTTAAAAAATCTTAAAAAATAAGGATGATTTCGTTGTTCGTTCTAAAAAATGTGTTACTTTTGCAAATTGTAAAATAGTGCAAAATGAAGACATTCGGACGTTTTTTACTTGCTGCAACAGTGGTTTTAGCAGCGTTATCATGTAAAGAGAAAGTCAACCATAATTATATGTGGTTCGACTGCGAGGCTAACTATGCGACCCTTTCGCATCCTGATTCCATCAAGTTCTACCTTGAGAAGTGTAAGGATCTTGGATTCGGAAACGTCGTCGTAGACGTCAAGTCAATCATGGGTGAAGTTCTCTATGACAGCGAGATAGCTCCGTATATGGGAGACTGGGAAGGCGTAGAGAGACCGCGCGACTATGACATGCTCGGATACTTCATCGAGTATGGTCACGAGATGGGACTCAAGGTCTTCGGATCGCTTAACGTATTTGCCGGCGGCCACAACTACTTCGACAGGGGAGTGGTCTATATGGATAAGGCTGCATGGCAGTCTATCTGCTACCACAACGGCGTGCTCACACCGATTTCAGAGATCAAGTCTAACTACAACTGCATGATGAACCCTTCAAACCCTGAGGTTCAGGAGTATCAGATCGAGATTCTCAAGGAGTTCGCACGCAAATATCCTGAGGTTGACGGACTTATTTTCGACCGTGTACGTTACGACGGCATCACCGCTGACTTCAGTGAGCTTTCAAAGAAGCAGTTCGAGGAGTATGCAGGCGTGACAGTCGAGAACTTCCCTGAGGATATCCTCAGCTGGTATGACGAGGACGGAAACCTCCGTCAGAACTGGGTTCCTGGAAAATATGGAAAGAAGTGGGTCGAGTGGAGAGCTATGGTCATCCACGACTTCGTGGAGAAGGCTCATGCCGCCCTCAAGGAGATCAACCCGGACCTCATCATCGGCGACTACACAGGAGCATGGTATCCTACATATTGGCAGCTCGGCGTGAACTGGGCAAGCAAGGACTATGACCCATATCAGGTTCCAGAGTATAAGGCTTGGGCAACTGAAGACTATTATAAGTCAGGTTACGCAGAGATGCTTGACGTATATATGACCGGTCTTTACTACTCATTCATCACAAAGGACGATGTTGACAAGGCTACAGGTGTCGTTGGACAGCGCAGCGAGGCGGGTATGGACAACAGCCTTACATACTGTTACAGCGTTGAAGGCGGTGCTGAGATTGCAAAGCATATCACAAAGGGTGTCGTTCCGGTAATAGGTTCGATCTATGTGGAGCAGTACCTCGGAGACTTCACTCCATTCGGACCTGCTGTGACTCAGGCGCTTAAGAGCACTGACGGAGTCATGATCTTCGATATCGTACACCTCAACAAGCATAAGCTTTGGGAGGAGCTTGAGGCGGCGATGAAGGCGGCTGAATAAGACAAAACTAACAACTAACTAATCATACTACCCAAATGAAAGCGATTTACAGAAATCTGCTTGTCGCGTTAGTCTTCCTGATGGGAGCTGTGTCAACTTATGCACAGCCTTCCGTTCGAGGTAAGGTGACCGACGAATTCGGACAGCCTCTGCCAGGCGTGGCTGTCATGGTCCCAGGTACCACAAACGGTACAATGACGGACGAAGACGGAAACTATTCACTTTCCGGACTCAAGAAGGGCGACGTCCTTCTTTTCACAAGCCTTGGTCTTGGTGACCAGACTTTCAATTGCGACGGCTCTCTTTCAAATCTCAATGTAACGATGAAAGAGGACGCCAACTTCATCGAAGAGACAATCGTTGTCGGATACGGTGTGCAGAAAAAGTCATCGATGACTTCTGCCGTATCAGCAATGAAGGGTGACGAGCTCCTCAAGGCCCCTGCGACAAACGTCTCTCAGCTCATCGCCGGTAAGCTTTCCGGTGTGTCTTCGGTACAGGAGTCAGGTGAGCCGGGTCTCGACCAGGCATCCCTCCGTATCCGCGGTGCACAGTATGGAGCAAAGTATGTTGTGGACGGCTTCCCTGTGGACAACATCAACGATATCGACCCTTATGATATCGAGAGCATCTCTGTCCTCAAGGACGGTGCGTCAGCAGCGGTTTACGGTCTCCAGGCAGCGAACGGTATCATCATCGTAACAACCAAGAAAGGTCAGGCAGGAAAGCCGAAGATCACTTACAACGCCACTTTCGGAGCATCTATGAACGCTAACTTCCCTGAGTTCATGGACGGTCCTGAGTTCGCTTACTATTATAATGTGGCGGACATGATGGACGCTCTCGCAAGAGGTGACATCAGTGATCCTAAGGAATACACCCCTTACTTCACTGCCGAGCAGGTTGCTATGATGACCAATGGCGATCCTACAGACGGCTGGGATAATGTAAACTACATTGACAAGGTATTCAAGACCGGTTTCACACAGAAGCATAACGTGACCGTATCAGGCGGTAACGAGACTTCAAAGTATTTCGCTTCATTCGGTTATCTCGGACAGGAAGGTAACATCGACAACTTCACATACGACAGATACAATGTCCGTACAAATGTCGAGACTGAGTTCGCAAAATACTTCAAGTTCACTATGGGAGTTTCAGGAGTGTTCTCGAACAGACATACTCCTGGCTTCAGTTCAGGTGGTTCAGATACAGGTTATGAGGCTGGATGGCTCTCAATTCCTAAGATGACCATCATGATGCACCCATACCTTCCTGAGAAGTATAACGGTATGTACACAGGTGTTGTTCCGAACAACCTTGCAGTATGTAACTCGCCGCTTCCTGCAATCTATGATTCAGGCTACAAGAAGACACGCGGTATCGATGTCGCTGCGAATACTACGCTCACATTTGATGTACCTGGCGTAAAGGGACTCCAACTCAAGGTCTCAGGTGCTTTTGACTACGGTGCTTCCATGAACAAGAACCTTGACATTCCGTTTGCCCAGCCTGTTATGGTTTACAAGAACGGAACATGGTCAGAGTATGGCGATCCTCGTCAGAACGAGGGTACAGGAATCTCTCTCGGCGAGGGTACTTCATACTATCAGAGAATGACAGGTCAGGCCGGAATCACTTACACCAACACTTTCGGCAAGCATTTCATTGACCTCCTCGCTCTCGGTGAGCTTAACGACTATAAGTCTAATGCGCATTCTGCATATGCAAAGCTCCTTCCGTTTGCGGAACTTCCTGAGCTCAGCTTCGGTCAGGCTACTGAAGGTCCTATTTCAGGATCGAGCAATGCATCACGTTCTACCGGATATGTCTTCCGTGCCCGTTATAACTGGGATGAGAGATATCTTGCGGAATTTACAGGACGTTATGACGGCTCATACAAGTTTGCAGGTATGCGTACCACACGTTGGGGCTTCTTCCCTTCGGCATCAGCTGCCTGGAATATCTCCAAGGAGCCTTGGATGCAGGGAGCCTCATTCCTTGATGACCTTAAGCTCAGAGGTTCGGTTGCCCTTCTTGGTAATGACCTTCCTACAGGAGCTTATATGTATCTGAAGACATTCTCACCTTCAAGCGATGTCGTCTACAAGCCTTATAATGGAGGTACAACTGTAAATCCTTCATATACTGATAATGGAGTGCCAAATAATGACCTTACTTGGGAAAAGCAGCTCTCTTACAACGTCGGTTTCGACTTCAGCATGTGGAATGGCAAGCTCGCTATGGAGGTTGATGCATTCTATAACTATGTATTTGATATGCTGACATATCAGGGATCAGGTTTCCCTCCATCTATGGGTGGATATTATATGACTGTCATAAACAAGAATGCATATGATGTAAGGGGTATCGATGTGATGGTTTCACACAAGAACCATTTCATGCTCGGCGGCAAGCCATTCCAGTATGGTATCAGCGCTACCCTCACTTATGCAAAGAACCGTTGGATCATCTATCCTGATGAGCCGAACGTAGATGCAATCCGTAAGGTTGTCGGAACATCGCTCGATACATTCTATGTATGGGTTGCTGACGGTCTCTTCACTTCAGAGGAGGAAATCGACAACTCAGCATGGTACGGTAACAGACCTAACATCGGTGACATCAAGTATGTCGACCTCAATGGTGACGGTCTGATCAACGAGGTAGGTGACAAGGCACGTATCGGTCGCTCTAACCGTCCTCAGCTTACTTATGGTCTCAATCTTGACTTCGCTTGGAACGGTCTCGATTTCAATGCTCAGTTCACAGGTGGTGCCCTCTTTGATATCTCCCTTACCGGTACATACTACAATGGTAATGACGACAACACAATCTGGACACAGACATTCAAGGAAGGTGCGAACTCTCCATTGTTCCTCGTTGAGAACGCATATAGCGTTTACAATCCTGACGGAACATTCCCACGTCTGACCCTCAGCAACACTGGTGGACACGGTGGTGACAACGGTCTTGCATCGACATTCTGGCTCCGTGACGGAAAATATGTACGTCTCAAGTCAGCTCAGCTCGGTTATACATTCCCACACAAGTGGACAGAGAAGATCAAGGTCGACGGTCTCAGATTCTTCGTCGAGGGTCAGAACCTCTTCACAATCGACGGACTTCCTGATGGTATCGACCCTGAGTCTCCAGGTGTGAACAACGGTTATTATCCACAGCAGCGTCTCCTCATGGGAGGTATCACCTTGACATTCTAATCATAAGAAGACATGAAAAACATAACTAAAATATTACTTCTCGTCGGAATCATGCTGTCAGGCGTTTCCTGCAACAAGTTTTTTGACGAAATGAAACCTACCGACAACATATCTGACAAGGTGATCTGGCAGACAACCACCAATGCAGAATATTTTGTCAATTATCTCTATGACTATGTATATGTCGTAGTGGCTAATCAGACTTACGGTAGTGTCATGACAGAGGCATATGCAGATATGCTGAAGTATAGCTCTTTCAACGCCGGTCATCCGGGCCTTTTCGTGAGCCAGATGGCATATGGCCAGCCTTATACAGAAAGAAACTTCGTCAACGTATATCTTGGCGCATGGTCCAGATATACAGGTATCATGAAGTGTAACAGCGCCATTTCTGACCTCCATCAGTTTGGCCAGATGTCGGATGAAGACAAGGCAAGACTTGAGGCTGAGCTCAGATTTACACGTGCATTCATGTATTTCGACCTCATGAAACGTTACAAGGAGATCATCCTTTATGATGAGGATATGACCAAGTATCAGAAGGACAAGGCTATCAGCACAGAGGCTGAAGGCTGGGAGTTCATCTATCAGGACCTTCTTTTTGCTGCGCAGAATCTTCCTGATCGAACAACTTCAAAGGGACGTGCTGACAAGGGTATGGCTTGGGCATTCATGACCCGCGCTATGCTTTATGCACAGAGATATGAGGAGGTCGTGAAGGCTGCTGACGAAGTGGCAGCGCTCGGATACGTGCTTGAGGACGACTATACAGATGCTCTTATGAAGACTACATGTGAGGGTAACAAAGAGGCTATCCTTCAGTGGCAGTTCGACAGAGGTGCCAATGTGACTCACTCATTCGACTATAATTACACACCAGGCGGTGACTTTGCTCTCCAGGGCCAGAAGGGCGGTGGACTCGGTACACCAACTCAGGAGATGGTCGAGTCATATGAGAAGGCTACAGGTGGATTCATCGACTGGACACCTTGGCACTCGACTACAACTCAGGAGCCTCCTTATGCTCAGCTCGAGCCACGTTTCCACGCTACAATCCTTTATAACGGTGCACAGTGGAAAGGACGTACTATCCAGCCTTATGATGGTGGTGCAGATGGATGGAAGCAGTGGTACAACAATACCAACCCTGCTGGTGAGACGACAACAGGTTATTACCTCAGAAAGATGGTTGATGAGAGCCATGACGTTGTTGCATATTCAGGCGGTGTCGCTCCTTTCACAATCATCAGATATGCTGAGGTACTCCTCAACAAGGCAGAGGCATGCTACAACCTCAGCAAGACTTCTGAGGCAAATGATGCTGTCGCTGCTATCCGTGCCAGAGTAGGTCTTCCTTACACACCTAAGGGTGGTTCTGAGCTTTGGGATGCTATCCGTCAGGAGCGTAGGGTGGAGCTTGCGTTCGAAGGACATTGGTATTGGGATCTCCGTCGTTGGAAAGTTGCCCACAAGGCTTATCCGGAAGGACTTACCGGATATCAGGTTCATGGTCTCAAGGTTACCGATAACGGCGACGGTTCATTTACTTACGAATATGTTTCTGTCGACAATGAGGACAGAGAGTTCCAGGAGAGAATGTACCGCCTTCCTATGCCGGACGGCGAGCTTGAGAACAACTCTCTCGTAGAGCAGTATCCAGAGTGGAAATAAAGATAAAATCGCATTAAAATGAAGAAATTATATTACTTGCTCATGGTCAGCATCTTTGCGGTGGCTTCTTGTCAGGAGCCTCAGTATATCGAGCCGACTGCTGACCGTCAGGGCATAACATCCCTTACAGCACGCTTTACTTCCACTTCTGAGAAGTATGAGAATCAGGTGCTCGCAAAGCTCAATGTAGCGGATCCGGAAGCGAACGAGTTCATCATACCGGTTCCTTGGTTCTATCCTGAGGAGTCAACTGACCCTACATCGATCCACATGACACGCGTCCGCCTCGAGGCTGAGCTCGCTCCTAACTGCAGGATCGATCCTCCTTTGGCAATGGTCGACCTTACTGAGGAAAACTACTATACCTTTACTAATGCTCAGGGTGAGAGCCGCGAGATCATGATCACAGGTAAGAGAACAAAGTCAGCAAAGTGTAACCTGATGACCTTCACTCTTACAAAGCCATATCAGATAGAGGGCTTCATCGATGATGACAAGAAGGAGGTTTACCTCTTCACAACAGACGATCTTGATGGATTCTCAGGCGAGGCTACTGTCTGCGCTCATGCAACGCTCCAGACTGACCTTTCTGTCAAGAAGAACTACAACAATGAGCAGGAGGTTACCGTAATGGCTCAGGATGAGAAGACCACTTGCACGTACAAGATCATCAAGAAGTATCCTAACAAGATTCCTTACGGTTTCAGAGCAGCTTCTGCAAGACAGCTCTTCAACCTCGATCCGGTATCGAGACTTAATTTCCCAGAGGCAGAGGAGACAGTTTACTCTTCGCTCGCATATGCTGACGGCAAGCTCGTGATCTCTCTTGGAAACGGCACAGCCCCTATTTACTGCGACCCTCTCACAGGTGTCAAGCTAGGTGATATGAACGTTGGCGGAGTCAATGTCGCTGCGATCACTAACGATGAGGGCGGAAACATCCTCGTTTCTACTCATGCTGAATCACAGGGAACAGTTACTCTTTACAAGACCAAGTCTGTTTCAGCTGCTCCTGAGCAGTTCCACTCATTCGTAAATGATACTGACGTTCCGGTAGGTTATAACCTCAAGGTCAACGGTAACATCGATCAGGATGCCGTGATCATTATCGCTCACGAGGGAATCGACGGAGTTACTTCAACCAGCAAGTATACTCAGATCGTGGTAACAGGAGGTCAGGTTGTTTCTACTGAGACTATCGACCTTGCAGGTCTCGGACTCTCTTGGGGTTCTGCTCCGGTACATGGTGCCAAGGTGGTTCCTGTATCTAACAAGCCGGAGACTGGTGTAATGCTCTGCTACTATTCTGATAACATCATCCAGTATGTTGTTGACGGAAAGATTACAGCTTCACGTAACCTTGCTGATGACGGTGTGACATCTAACTACAACACCAATGTCATGGAGGCGAAGTCATTCAACAATGCTCCTTACGTGATCCACCTCGTGTCATCGCACTTCCCTATGTGGGGTATCGAGCCACAGCTCAGAATCTGGGATGCATCGGATCCTAAGTCAATCAAGGATGCTGCTCCTATCATCGAGAACCGCTCGACAGAATGGTTCCAGACAGGATACCAGGGATGTGCCGCTGCAGACGTCGTAATGGGTGCATCTGCTGACGGATTCAAGGTTTACATCTACTACTGGGATCACAATGCAAGTGTAATCGCCGGCTTTGTGGCTGACTGTATCGATATTTAACAGATGAAGATGTTTGCAATCATATTCGCTGCTCTTGTTCTCGCAGTTTCATGCGAGGACAAGAGTAACGTTATGGATAAGTGGCCTTGGGAGGATCCTGAGGTCGAGGCTCCTGAGCAGGGAGAGACCCCTGAGCAGCCTGAAGTTGAGGACGCTACCCTTGACAAGTGGTCGGAGGTTACCTCTGAGTATGGTGAACTCCCTTCTTACATCAAGGTCTATAAGTCTCCTGAGAAGCTTGAGGGCAAGAAG
Source organism: Bacteroidales bacterium (assembly GCA_017631875.1). Next base: position 14,450 of record JAGBSL010000010.1, read on the forward strand.
GCGATTGCCTATATCGCAGTTGCTGACATGGCTTCCGCTCAGTGGGACATCTGGAGCATCAGCGATCCTGAGATGGACGGTACTGAGGATGATTTCAAGACTCCGAAGAAGGTGTATGATGAAGGCAATTGGCCTATCGTGATCAATGCCGGATTCTTCTACGCCTCAGGCGGACTTAACTATTCTTCAAGCCTGGCTGTGCGCGAGTCTGAGGTGCTTGCATACAACATCAACTATGCTTCTGAAGACTGGGTGAAGATGTATTATCCTACCAGAGCGGCTTTCCTTGAGACAGCTGACGGTAAGTTTGACGCATGCTGGACATACAGGACATGGGACAACCACTACATGTATCCTGCACCAGCAGAAAACACATGGGCGGCGGATCCTGCAAAGCAGCCTACCGCAAAATATCCGGAAGGAGGTAAGGAGTTCGCTGCAAAGACTGCGATGGGTGGAGGCCCTCTCCTTATCGACGGCGGAAAGTTCAAGGATACATACGTGGAAGAACTTTTCAACGGAACATCAGGCATCAGCCCTGACAGCAACCAGCCTCGTACCGCAATGGGCGTTACTGCTGACGGCAAGATGATCCTCTTCGTTTGCGAAGGACGTCAGATGACTGAGGGAGTGGCCGGCCTTACAACTGCTGATGTTGCTAATGTGCTTCTTGACCTTGGATGTGTTGAGGCTGTCAACCTCGACGGCGGCGGATCAAGCTGCATGCTTGTCAACGGAAAGACAACTATCAAGGTTTCTGACGGATCGCAGCGTGCGGTAGGAAGTACAATAATGATTAAATAATTCAGATGAGAACTTTAAGAAATATTATATTTGCACTTTCACTCCTTTGCCTTATCTCATGTGACGAGGTAAAGGAACCATTATGGAATCCTGATTGGGGTGAGATCAAGGAGCCGGATGCCAAGCCTGATCAGCCGGATACACCGGATAATCCCGAGAATCCTGGTACGAACCCTGATGATCCGAACCAGGGCCAGCAGCCAGAGCCTGAGAAGGTTGGAAAGGCACGTCTGGTGTGGATCGATGCTGCGGCTAATTTTGAGGATTATGCCAACAGCAAGGCAAACATTGCCGCTGACATGGCCCGCATCAAGGAGACAGGCTTTACAGGAGTTATTGTAGAAGTACGCCCTACTACCGGAGGACTTCTTTTCAACTCTGACGTAGAGAAGCCTCTTGATAAGGTAGATGCATGGGTGCCAGGTGCATACGTGTGGCTTGAGCGTAAAGAAAGCTTTGACTATCTGCAGGAATTCATCAATGTAGGAAAGGAAGTAGGACTGGACGTTTATGCAGCAATCAACACTATGGTCGGAGGTAAGGAGTGTCCTTACGGTCTGGGATCGAACGGACCTCTTTTCGACGGTTCCATCAGCCGTGATTGGGCATCTGTAGTAAATACGCAGGACGGTCTTGTGAACTGCATGGATATGGGAGCCGGCACAAAGTTCCTAAATCCTGCAAACGATGAGGTTGTGGAGTATCTTCTCGGAATCCTTGAGGATCTCGCTTCTTACGACGTCAAGGGTATCATCCTTGACCGTTGCCGCTACGACGACAACGACCTCAAGAGTGATTTCTCAGAGGTTTCACGCAAGAAGTTCGAGGAGTATCTCGGAAAGAAGGTTACCAATTGGCCTGATGACATTTTCTCTCCTGGGCAGGGAAGCCTTGAGAACTATGTGACTGAAATGCAGCGCAGCTGGATGACCTTCCGTGCTAAAATGATCCATGACTTCATGGAAAAGGCATCAGACAAGGTTCATTCAGTAAATCCGGATGTGCGCTTCGGAGCATACGTGGGTGCATGGTACAGCAGCTACTACATGTCAGGTGTGAACTGGGCAAGCCCTAACTACAGTGCAAAGAGCGCCTACAGCTGGGCATCTTCTGAGTACAGCCAGTACGGTTATGCTGACCACTGCGACCTTATGATTATCGGAGCTTATGCATCGACAAAGTCCATCTACGGAAACAGCGAGTGGACCATGCAGGGCTTCTGCAAGCGTGCGCAGACAATTTTTGCCGGAGATGTTCCGTTTATCGGAGGACCGGACATCGGAAACTCGACAGGTTTTGAGAATGGCGGACAAGGCAAGCTCATGCCGGACATCGTTGATGCATGTATCAACGCTTCGTCCGAGGGAATGTTCTTCTTCGACCTCTGCCACATCAAGATGTACGACTACTGGTCAGACATAAAGAATGCTTTTGATCAATATTTGGAAACATTATAAACTTTTTTTACTAACCATTATTAATTTTCATTATGAAAAAAATCGCATTATTCCTGATGGCAGCAGCTGCTGTTATCTCATGCAACAAGGAGGAGTTCGTTCCTCATGTTGACTTCGCTCCAGTAGAGGTGACTATCCCTACTGCAGGTACTGACGAGCTCGCAGAGCCTGTTGCCTTCAACTTCACTGCAAACGCAGCTTGGACTGCTGAGGTTAAGGGTGAGAACGTGATCGAGTGGCTCTCAATCTCTCCTAAGAAGGGTGAGGCTGGTGAGGCTTCAATTAAGTTCACTGCTACAGCTAACACAGCTAAGGAGAACCGTACTGCAACTCTCGAGATCAACGTCGAGGGTCTTGAGACTATCGTGGTTCCTGTAGTTCAGCTCCAGAAGAACGCTATCGACGTAAACGCTGACGCTGCTTACACTGTATCGTTCAAGGGTGGTTCAGTCGAGATCGAGGTTGGTCACAACGTGGCTTACACTTACGAGGTTTCTGCTGACTGGCTCGTCGAGACTAAGGCTTACACAACTGACAAGCTTACTTTCACAGTTGCTGAGCAGGAGGTTAACGCTCCAGCAAGAACTGCTACAGTAACAGTATACAGCGAGCTTGGCGTTGTTATGATCGTAACTATCACTCAGGAGGCTTGGAGCCCAATCTCTTGGTCTAACTCACTCACTGAGCTTGGTGCAACTGCAGGTCGCGTAGGTGTTGCTGTTGCTGGTGACAAGGCTTACTTCACAGCTAACGGTGAGCTCTTCGCAGCTGACGCTGCTACAGGCGCTGGCGCAACTAAGATCGCTCTTCCAGAGGGATTCGTTGCAGGTGGTGTTCACGTTGACGACGCTGGCAACCTTATGGTTTCAGGTCCAGACCGCGTAGTTTCTGACGGTACTTGCGGACAGCTCCAGCTTTACAAGGTTGCTGCTGACGGTACTTACACTCCACTCGTTGACTACAACTCAGCTAACTACTGGTGCACTGAGATGGGTAACTTCCGCGTGAAGGGTGACATCAACGGTGACGCTCTCATCATGGCTTACATCTGCGTTGGTACAGGTCACTATGCAGCTTGGGAAGTTAAGGGTGGCGTAGTAGGTGAGCCAGTTTATGGCGACCTCCACGACGGTTCATGGGATGCTTCTACAGGTGTTGTTGCTCCTGCAGGTGCTACTCTCGCTGACGGCTTCTTCGCTATCACTTACGGTTCTACATATAACCTCAACTACTTCAATGGTGAGGCTTGGTCAGAGGTTTATGTAACAGGTTCAACTTGGATGGAGAACTACAACTGTATTTCTACAGCTGAGGTTAACGGTAAGAAGTATCTTGCTATGACTGCAAGCTGCCACTTCGATTACGACTACACTGACATCATCGTTGTAGACGTTACTGACGTGACTGCAGTCAAGGAGGTATTCAGGATCCAGATGAACTTCCACACTGTAAACGGAGGTGGTCTCACTTACTCAGATATCTACATCAAGGGTGAGGACGGCAAGCTCGCAGCTTACGTAGTTGACTCTTGGATGGATACAGTTGAGAAGTATCTCTTCCCACTTGAGTAATTTTTTATAAATTTGCAGCCGGGAGCTCCGGTTCCCGGCTGCTTTTAATTAAAACTAAAACCGATCATTACAATGGATTTCAAGAAACTTGCCGCTCAATATAAGAGCGAACTTTTGGACAATGTGCTTCCATTCTGGCTTGAGAAGTCTCAGGACCTTGAGTATGGCGGATATTTCAGCTGCCTTGACCGTGATGGAAGCGTGTTCGACACAGATAAGTTTGTGTGGCTCCAGGGCCGTGAGGTATGGATGTTCGCAATGCTCTACAATAAGGTTGAGAAGAAGCAGGAGTGGCTTGATTGCGCAATCCAGGGAGCAGAGTTCCTGAAGAAGTATGCGCATGACGGAAACTATGATTTCTACTTCTCGGTTACCCGTGAGGGAAAGCCGATCATCCAGCCTTATAACATCTTCTCAAACACATTCGCATGTATGGCCTTTGCACAGCTTGCTGAGGCGACAGGCAGCGATGAGTACAAGGAGATCGCGCTGAAGACATTCCAGAGAATCCTTGACCGTCGTAATGATCCTAAGGGACGTTGGGAGAAGTCATATCCCGGAACACGTCCTATGAAGGGTTTCGCCCTTCCTATGATTATATGCAACATGGCTCTTGAGGTAGAGCACATCCTTGAGGACAAGAGCATGCTCGATCAGACAATCGACGAGTGTCTCAGCGAGATCCTTAACGTGTTCTATCATCCTGAGCTTGGAGTGATGCTGGAGAATGTATCTCCTGACGGAACTCCTATCGACTGCTTCGAGGGTCGCGAGATCAACCCGGGTCACGACCTTGAGGCGCTTTGGTTCATGATGAACCTCGGTATCCGCAGAAACGACAAGGCCCTTATCGACAAGTGCGTGGAGATAGCTCTCAGCGTAGTCGAGTTCGGATGGGACAAGGAGTACGGCGGAATCTTCTATTTCAAGGACATCAAAGGTGCTCCAATGCAGAAACTCGAGTGGGACCAGAAACTCTGGTGGGTACACCTCGAGTCTGCAATCTGCTTCATCAAAGGCTACCAGCTCACAGGCAACGAGAAATGTCTGGAGTGGTTCCAGAAGATCCACGACTACATGTGGGCTCATTTCAAGGACGCAGAGTATCCTGAGTGGTATGGTTATCTCAACCGCCGCGGTGAGGTTCTCCTCACTCTCAAGGGCGGAAAGTGGAAGGGCTGCTTCCACGTACCAAGAGGCCTCTATCAGATCTGGCAGATTCTTGAAACATTGTAATATACTGGGAGGCCTCATGCCTCCCTTTTGATTTTATGTGTATGAAGAAATTCTACATCTTCCTGTTTATCTCTTTGCTTCTTGTGTCATGTTCAGACCGTGGTCTGGACGTGGGTTCCAAGTTTGATGAACTGGGATGGGGCAATCCCGATACACCGGCAGTTCCGGATGATCCTGATAACCCCGATGATTCCGGTGATGCTCCCGCAAAACCTATCGGCAAGCGCTGTTTCATCTGGATCGAGGGAAACGCCAATTTCAAGGACTATGGAGATAGCCGCGAGAACATAGCGCGTGATATGGCAAAGATCGCTGACTGCGGATTTACAGATATTGTTCTTGATGTCCGACCTGCGGGTGCCGGCGGCGATGTTCTCTTCAAGACTGACAAATGTGACCAGGTCCATTATATGGGAGCATGGGTCGACGGCAATTATGTGAAGGTCGAGAGGCATTCCGATTGGGATTATCTTCAGGCTTTCATAGAAGAGGGCCATAAGGCAGGCTTGAGAGTATACGCGGGATTCAATACATTCTGCGGCGGACATGAGTCAGGCCTTGGCCAGAACGGTATCCTGTTCCGTGATCCGCAGATGAGAAAGCATGCGACAGTTCTTAATACAGATGATGGTCTAAGGTCTATAATGAACGTGTGGGCTGATGAGAAGTTCTTCAATCCGGTCCATCCCGATGTGCAGAATTACATCTTTGGACTTTTGGAGGATCTTGCCGCATATGAGGACCTTGACGGCATCATTCTCGACAGAGGACGTTTCTATGATTTCAGAAGTGACTTTTCCGATTATACACGTTCAGAGTTCGAGAAGTATATCGGCAAGAAGGTGACCATGTGGCCGGAGGATGTTCTTCCTGTGGGACATGAGAACGGCGATTTCGTTCCGAGTCCCAAGCCTCAGTACTTCATGGAATGGATAGAGTTCAGGGCGAAGGTAATTCACGACTTCATGGAGCAGGCCCGCGCCACCGTGAAGGGTGTTAATCCGGATGTGGATTTCGGAGCATACGTCGGCGGCTGGTATGAACAGTATTATACATACGGACCGAACTGGGCGAGCCCTTCTTATTCTGCCAGCAGAGTTTTCCCTTCATGGGCAACTCAGAAATACGACAGTTTCGGATTCTCCGATATGCTTGACGTACAGATCATAGGTGCATACGCATCATATAATGCCGTGTATGGAAACTATGAATGGTCTATGCAGGGATTCTGCCGACTGGCAAAAGAAAAGACCAGGAACGCACCGGGCCTTCTGATCGGAGGACCTGACGTCGGAAACTGGAACTGGGACGGCAAGGCGACCATCTCACAGGAACTTTCTGCAGTCACCCAGTCAGTGACAGCCTGCGGCAACGAATGCGACGGATATTTCCTGTTTGACTTATGCCACCTCAAGCTCGAACCCCGCAAATGGGACGCTGCAAAGGAGGGCATTTCACAGCTAAATAATTAGCCCATTGTCAAACGCCCATACGTCATTGCAAAGAACAAAGTGACATGTTGTGTCCATACGTCATTGCGAGGAACGAAGTGACGTGTTGTGTCCATACGTCATTGCGAGGAACAAAGTGACATGTTGTGTCCGTACGTCATTGCAACGAACAAAGTGACATGTTGTGTCCATACGTCATTGCAACGAACAAAGTGATGTGTTGTGTCCATACGTCATTGCGAGGAACGAAGTGACGTGGCAATCTTTAAAATTTTACGTTATGAAAAAAATACTGTCATTCATCCTTCTGTCAGCCATCTGTGTTTCATGCAGTAGCAGATGCGAATTCACCAACAAGCAGTTCGAGACCCCGGAATGTCTGAAGGGCATGCCGATCAATGCTACATTCCTTGATGAGATCAGCTGGGACATTCCCCACCAGAACTGGGGAGTAGAGGAGTGGGACAAGGACTTCCGTGCCATGAGGGATATGGGCATTAATACTGTAGTCCTGATCCGCGCCGGTCTTGGCCGCTGGATCGCCGCTCCGTTCGAGTCCATCCTTGCCACAGAGGATGTCTACTATCCGCCTGTAGACCTTGTGGAGATGTTCCTCTGCCTTGCGGACAAGTATGACATGGCATTCTACTTCGGAATGTATGACTCGGGAAAATACTGGCACGAGGGTGACTACCTCAAGGAAATAGACCTGAACATCAAGCTGATTGATGAGGTATGGGCGAAATATGGACAACACAAGTCCTTCCAGGGCTGGTATCTCTCCCAGGAGGTCAGCCGCAGGACAAAGAACATGACCAAGATTTACGCTGAGGTCGGAAGACATGCTAAAGAAGTTTCAGGCAATCTCCCTACAATGGTCTCGCCATATATCCATGGCGTGAAGACAGACCAGGTCATGTGGGGTGATAAGGCTACGACAGTCTCGGAGCATGAATACGAGTGGAACGAGATCTTGAGCAATCTCCAGGGAGTTGTGGACATCCTGGCATTCCAGGACGGTCAGGTCGACTATCACGAACTCTATGACTATCTGGTGGTCAACAAGAAGCTGGCAGACAAATACGGCATGAAATGTTGGACAAACTTCGAGTCCTTCGACCGTGACATGCCGATCCGCTTCCTCCCGATCAAGTGGGAGAAACTGCTCCTGAAGATGGACATGGCCCGCAGGGCAGGCATGGACGGAGCAATAACCTTCGAGTTCTCCCACTTCATGTCACCGAACTCCGAATACTCCCAGGCCGCCCACCTCTACGACCGCTACTGCGAGCACTTCGGCATCAAAAACAAATGGAAAAGCAAATAGGGTTTTAGCAATATCAGAACAGATACACAGTCTCCGATGGTCCTTCCAACTACGCTGTTCACTGGGAACCTCCACCGGAGGTTCCCTTTATCGTTCACGACCTTCCCTTTTCGGGAGCCAATGCCATCCGAGACTGTGTATCTGTTCTGTCTATCCTAGCAAAAGAAATGGCAGTTTTTTGTGCGAGGATTCCGAAAATCGGTCCTAAAACGGCATTTCGGGCTCAAAACAGCAATCCTTGCAAATGAATCGCTCGATTTCTTTGCAAGGATTTTTGCTTTACGGGATTCCAGGTGTCCTGTGTCACTTGGTTCAGTGATAGTTGATCTTACAGTATCGCAAGGCATCGTCTGGCCTGAGATACAGGAATGCAGTACTTTCTCCTTATGAGATCCACCATGTTTTCTTTTTGTTCAATCTTCAACTGGTACACCGATCTTACACTATAGCCCTGAAGAAGAACATTGTCGATCTCATGACATAACATGGTGTCCGTCATGGCTGTATAATTTGCACGGCCATGTTCGTTTCTCAGCATGGTGTTGATGTCATGAAGCCGTACACCTTCCTCGATAGACTCAATGGTAATAGCTGGCAGGTCGGTCTTATCTTGTTGCTGTTCGCGTATCCATTCTTCGCCAGACAATCTGTTCATGTAGTAGAGAAATGATCGTGCGGTAGAAAACTGATGCTCTATGTCCTGAGCATCGATTACAGTTTCCGGCAATATCATTCCCTCACTGTTCATCTGGTAGCTCTCTGGCAGTGCACTTCGCCAAGGCAAGAATCTGTATGCTGATTTCCTTGGTAGAATGTTTCCGGAGTTTTGCCATCCGAATTCCTTCCTGAACATTCCTCGGATTGATGAGAACTCATATCCGAACGGTGTAGCACAGATACCGTGATGGACCGGATTTCTCAGTACATAAGCGATTGCAGTCAGCAGGTGGTAGAGTCCTTTAAGTTCTATTTTAAAGAATTGTTCCTCTCCGAGCCTTCCTCTTCTATGATACTTCGCATTGAAGTACTTGTTGTATGCATACCTGAATTTCATCATGAACCTTTCCGGATCATCAGTCCTCACGATGATGTGTACATGATTGCTCATGAACACGTATGCAAGTAATATCGCTTCTGTATAGTGCGCTGCCAGACAAAGACAGTTTATCCCCCGTATGAAATCCGCTCTTGATCTGAACATTACCTCTCCTTCTGATGACAAGCACAAGTGAAAAGTCTTCTTCATGTTTTTTTAATTTCAAAAGTAGAAGTACTTTCACAAACAGACCTTCAAAAAAAGAAAAACTTTGTTTTAAAAAAGGAAATAATTTAAAGAAAAAGAAAAATCTGCATGCCTGATACTTGGCAGAGCAATCCTTGCAGAAGAAATGGCACTTTTTTGTGCGAGGATTCCGAAAAACGGTCTTAAAACGGCATTTCGGGCCTAAAACAGCAATCCTTGCAAAAAAATCAGCCGATTCTTTTGCAAGGATTGTCAGATAGGTGTCAGAATGTTTTTGTCTAGCTTCGCCAGAAGAGCTTTTTCTTTGTGAAGAAGCAGGTGATGGCTACCATGATCAGGGTGTAGGTGAGCCCGTTGATGATCGCCCATGCTGGTGATGCAAATCCTTGAGCGGCCAGCCATGGGCCGATGCCGCACATTGCCAGTATAGGAGAGGTGATGAAGTTTGTCACCGTGTAAGCAAGCATCGGGTTCTGTCCGCATCCGCTCAGACCGCGTCCCTTGATGTTCCATTTCAACTCAAGTGCAAGCACGAATGCTCCTGTCAAGGCTGTCATTCCTGTAGTCGTAATCATGTATGACAGGTTGCAGTAGTCTTTGGTGATGCCCCCGTCGATAGGGTCGAAGATGATGCCCGCGAGCATGAAGGCGAATCCGAAATATCCCAGCCAGCTGACGATGTTGCGTCTCTTGAATGTCAGTGCGACAAAGACAAGTCCGAGGACAGCCGAGATGATGAAGTCTGCGAGGATGTGTCTTGTGAAGAGTCCCCAGAGCTGCACGAGCATAGCAACAAGAGCAACAGCTCCTGCAACGATATGATATCTGTCAATGCTGACGGTCTCTCCGGATCTGGAATGCTCCAGAAGCTTGTCTCCGACGATAGAGCCTGCAAGAGCGATGATCAGATACTGAAGGAAGCCCCAGCTGAAGAACCATCCGATGCTGCCCATTGATGGGACCCAATCCAGAACCTGCGGAGCATATGAACTCAACGCTTTAAGAGCGATTATGAATATAAGGACCAGCCAGCGGAGTCTGATGCTGTCCTTTGTGAACATCCATAACAGACCTCCGAAGAACGCCACGTTGGCAAGAATCATGATGATGATGTCGCTGCTCCATCTGCTGAGCTTCAGGCCGAGATAATCGACTCCGAGCACTGCCATTACGATAAGAAGGAACATGCCGGCGTTGTTGACAAGCCTGCATTTCTTCTCATCCTTAAGGCGCACGAGCGACATGAACATCACGCCCCACAATACGACGTTGAATATGCCTTTGACGAAGTCAGGACGAGGACTTGTGCCGATCATGTATGCGTTTCCAAGAACGATGGCGAAGATTGTCAGCGTCAGCCATCTTCTGAAGAGGCTTCCTGTGACAGACCATCTGCTTGCACCGTTTTCAAGCCTTTTCCTCATGGCAAGAGGGAAGGCTGCGCCCATGGTGAACAGGAAGAACGGGAACACGAGGTCCACCCATGTGATGCCCGGAACATCAGGGTTGAAGGCATATGTCGGTGGGGGAGTCTGCGCATGGAACATCCATGCCGGGAGGTTCGGGAAATAAATGTTCGCACAGAGGATCATTGCAAAGATCGTGATGCCTCTGAGGATATCGATAGTTATGATTCTTTTGGTTGGTGCAGTTGCCATGATTACGGATTATTTTTCAATGACTTTGCTGTAGACTCTTCCGAAACGGTCAGTTGCGCGTACTTCCAGAACCATGGCGTCGGCAGACACAGGCGCCCTGAACATGTTCTCGGTAGGAGCTGCATAGACCCATGACCTTTTAAGTGACGAAGGGTCCTTGTAAAGCTCAGCTGCAAGAGGATCCTGTGCCTTGAAACGCTCCATGTCGCATACCTTCACTCCGTCCTCGAAGTACTCTACCTTCCACTCGGGATCATAGTCCCAGATGTTTGCTACGACCATTCCAGGATAGCCCTCAAGGCCGGTATATACCTTCATCTGGTAGTCCAGAGGATGGAAGCAGCCTTTGTAGATCCACTTCATGTCGTCGCCGTCCATGTCAAGGACCTTGTATCCGGCAGGTGCACCGTCGATGCAGACCTCACCGCACCACCACGCTCCGCAGAATCCCGCTATGTTCATCTCGAAGATGTTCCCGCTGATCTGCTCGAAGTCAGCTGTGTGGCTGTGGCCTGAAAGGATTGTAGTCTTGTAAGGCTCCAGCATTGCGTAGAATGCAGGCTTGTTGCAGAGGTTGTCGCCGATGATTCCATACTGGAATGCGTCGCGGTCAGACTTGTCGTTGGTTGTCTGGATGTGCATTGAAACGACGACCCTCGATCCCGGTTCCACGTATGAAAGGTCTCTCTCCAGCCACTGGAGCTGTCTTTCGTCGATGTAACCGATATAGAAATAGTCACGTCCTACATAGAAGTTGTCATTCATCACGATGTAGTGCACATTGCCGACATTGAACGAGTACCAGGCCGGACCGTACATGTCGCCGTAGTTTTTCATCGATGTCTCGTATGAACGGCCCCAGTTGGTCATGTCGTGGTTTCCGATCACATATCTGTAGTCTATGCCTGCCTTGGACATGATCCTGTTGTATTCGGGATAGATGGTGTGGTCCCAGCCTACGATGTCGCCGAGGCAGATACCGAAGGTGTAGTCTCCGTCCATGCCGCCAACGAACTCAGCCATATCTTCAGACTGCTTGGCCAGGTCTGCAAGCTCGCTCCTCTCGCTGATCTGTGGGTCTGCAATCACGATGACGTTATGGTTCGTGTCGTCCTTGGAGTTCTTCTCGATGATGAAGTCATACTTCCTGACCTCGTCCTTGATCTCCTTATAGAAAAGCGTCTTTCCTCCAAGAGTAGATGAGATGTATCCTGATGGAGTGCTGACGAAAACAAACCTGCTGTCCTGGTCAGCGTCCATCTTGAAGCGTCCCTTCGGGTCTGTTACTACAGTATTGAGACCGTCAGAAACGACTACACCTGCAACACCCTTGCCCTCTGTGTCCTTTACCGTACCCTTGATCTCCTTGGCCGTAAGGCTGCTTATGGCTATTGTAGTCAGGAGGATGATTGATAATAATTTTTTCATTAGTATTCTTTGAGATTTCTCCACTCGCTTCGCTCGGTCGAAATGACAGTTGTGCCGCTCGGTCGAAATGTTGACTGTCATCTCGAGCGAAGTCGAGAGATCTGTTTATTTATAAGCCTTCTCCTCCATAGACCATCCGGTCAGTGTAGAAACATAAGGAATCATGCAGCTGGCCACCTTGATATGTCCCTGGTAGTTAGGGTGCCAGCTTGCTCCAAGGTCATCCTCGTAGTTGTGTGCTAAGTATGACACTGCCATATATGCAACATTCTTCAGACCACTGATGACTACAGCGTTACGTACATAGTCAAAGAGATATGGGTCTGCTGGAGATGCCATGCAGAGGATAGGGATCTCAGGACCATAGTTGGCCTTGATGCTCTGCAGGAGAGCGATGTAGTTGTTTCTGAAGCTGAGCTCGGCAGGCTGCTGGCTTGTCGAGAAGTCATTTGTTCCGAGATAAATGACAACCATATCAGGAGTATAAGGTGCCTTATCAGCCTCCCAAAGCGGTTCTTTCGATGTGTTGAACAGCTGAGTATAACGGTGTGGCATGTGGTAGCCTGCTCCATAGTTGTCATAGTTACGTGCGATACCCTGGCCGGAATGGCTCACAAGGTTGAAGTCCGCACCGAAATAGCGTGCGCAGATCGCCGCATATGTAAGGTTGCAGTTCTCTGTCTCTGCAAGGAACGGATCGTTCTTATCGCCGCTCTCAGTACCATATCCGCATGTGTATGAGTCTCCGATGAACTCGATATGCCTTTCCTTGCGGCCGTTTGCCTGGAGGATCTCGCCTTCGCTGATGAATGAATGAACGGTGAAGCGTCCCTGCTCACCTTCGGTCCTCTTCTGGAGGATGATTTCATGCTCTCCCTTGCCAAGGCCTTCAGCGAGTACGACGAGAGTGTCCTTTGCTCCCACCATGAACTTCCTGTCGGCTTCCGGTCCCATTTCCTTGTCGATCCAAAGGTTGAACCAGCAGTTCTGGGTGTCAGAACATTTCATCGCTAGGTAAGGTCCGTTGAACTTTACCCTGAAATAGACTCCGCTCCAGTCGTATGTCACGTCAGAACCCTCTACGAGTGTTCTTCCTGTGTACTCGATGCGGCTGTCTGATGCCGGTGTCTCGATAAGTTCCTTGGTCTTCTTCGCCCCAAGATCGGCGCTTATGACAAGTGCGAGGACTGTCATGAGGATAGTGATGGATTTACGCATTTTATATTATTGTTTTAGTTTTCATTTAACCGTCAAAGTTAACCATAATAATTAAAATATTTTAATTATTGCGCCTAAATAATGAAAATTATTGACAATTCTTCAAAAGTCAGTATATTTGAGAAAACTTAATCCAACAGGAAATGAAGAGATTGTTAATAGCAGCAGCGCTGTCATTTGTGTGCTGCATTATGGCTGCCCAGGAAATAGTTTACGTTGATGCGTCAGCATTCCCGCTTTACGGCAAGGTGTCCGACGCCACCGATACACGTTATGAGAGGCTCCCGTCTGAACTGAAGGGAGTCAGCCGTGACCCGGTATGGTATCTCGGAACTAACTCTGCGGGTCTTTTCATCCGCTTCCGTTCAAACTCCACCTCAATCCATGTCAGGTGGGAATCGACCTATAACAACTCCATGACGCATATGACCGATACCGGTACCAAAGGACTTGACCTCTATGCCCTCGTCGACGGCCAGTGGAGACACGCCGGCTGTGCCCAGCCGCAGGGAAAGAAGTCCGAGAGGAAGATTATCGGTAACATGGATCCCGTTGAGCGTGAATATATGCTGTATCTGTCTCTGTATGATGGAGTAAGCTCATTGGAAATCGGCGTTGATGAGGGTGCAGCCATCGAGCAGCCGGCAGTCGACAGTCCGAAGCGCGAGAAACCGATAGTGATGTATGGCACCAGCATCCTTCAGGGAGGCTGTGCCAACCGTCCCGGCATGGCGCACACCAATATACTTGCACGTCGTCTCGATCGTGAAGTGATTAACCTCGGATTCAGCGGAAATGCCCTTCTGGATATGGAGATAGCTGAACTGATGGCAAGCGTAGAGGATCCTGGACTGTTTGTCCTTGACTATGCTCCTAATGCATATGCAGATATGATCGATGCAAATGGCGAGGCCTTTTTCAGGGTCATTCGTGACGCGCACCCGGATGTGCCCGTCATCTTTATCGAGGACGTGATCTTCCCTCATACATTGTTCGATAATGCCATTCTGAAGGAGGTTACAGATAAGAATCTGGCCCAGAGACGTCTGTATGAGAGACTTAAGAAGGCAGGAGAAAAGAACATATATTACATCGGTGCGGAAGGCATGATCGGGGATGATGGTGAGGCTACGGTGGACTCAATTCATTTCACTGACCTTGGAGCCATGCGTTATGTTGACCATGTGCTCCCTATCATAAAGAAAGCATTAAGAAGGAACAGATAGTATGAAGAAATATTTTAAGGGAATGGCCGCGGCCGTTACAGCGTTATTGGTGGCTTCATGTGCGGAGCCGCAACATGTGGATGTACTTGTCATTGGTGGAGGTGCCAGCGGCACCGCTGCAGCGATACAGTCGGCGCGTATGGGTGTTGGTACCATGCTGGTTGAGGAGACGCCTTGGCTGGGAGGCATGCTTACCTCTGCCGGAGTAAGCTGCATTGACGGAAATTACAACCTCAGAAGCGGCATCTTCGGCGAGTTTGCTGATTCGCTTGCTGTCAGATATGGCGGTTGGGATGCCCTCAAGACCGGTTGGGTCAGCAACATCAACTTTGAACCCCACGTGGGTCAGGAAATTCTGACAAATATGACCGAAGGCTGCGGTGATCTCCTTGATGTGAGGAGGGAAACCGTGATGCTTGAGGTAGCTAAACAGGAAGACGGACTCTGGAATGTCGTTTTCCGCGGTGCTGACGGAAAGAAGTACACCGTTACTGCCGACGTCCTTATAGACGGTACTGAATTGGGAGATGTTGCCAAGGCGTGCGGAGTCGAATACAGGATAGGAATGGAGGCGTCTTCTGAGACAGGGGAGTCTATTGCCCCTGAGGAGGCTAACGATGTCATTCAGGATCTGACCATGGTGGCCATGCTCAAGGACTATGGCCCTGATGCCGACATGACCATAGAGATGCCTGAGGGATATGATCCTGCGCCATATTACAACTGCGCGGTCAATCCGAAGAATACGGAAATGGAGACAGGGCAGGCGCTATGGACTCCTGAGATGATGATCACATACGGAAGGACTCCGAACGGAAAGTATATGATCAACTGGCCTATCTATGGCAATGATTACTATGTCAATACCATAGAGATGACTCCGCAGGAGCGCCAGGATGCATATGCAAAGGCGAAGGACTTCACCCTTGGCTTTGTGTATTTCATCCAGACTGAACTCGGCATGAAGCATCTCGGTCTTGCGGATGATGAGTTCCCGACCGAGGATGGACTCGCGCTCATTCCGTATCATAGGGAAGCCAGACGCATCAAGGGCGAGGCATTCCTCACACTTGACGCTGCGGCTGCGCCATATGATTACAAGTATCCATACTATAGGACAGGCATTGCAGTCGGTGACTATGCGGTTGACCACCATCATTTCCGCCATCCCGACTGGAAAGGACTGCCGGACCTGGAGTTTTATCCGATACCTTCGTTCAACGTACCTATGGGTGTGCTCATTCCGAAGCAGAATGATGTGGAGAACCTTATAGTGGCAGAGAAATCCGTATCCGTGTCGAACTTGATAAACGGTGCTACCCGTCTTCAGCCAGTTGTCATGCAGCTGGGACAGGCAGCGGGAACCATTGCCGCTCTGTCTCAGATCGAAGGCAAGACCGTCAAAAGGGTCAAAGTGCGTAGCGTCCAGCGTAAACTTCTCGCATCAGGCTGCTATATAATGCCTTATCTCGATCTGCCTAAGGACCATAGACATTTCAAGGCGTTGCAGAGAATAGGAGCGACCGGCATCCTTCGTGGCGAAGGACGCAATGTCGGCTGGGCGAATCAGACTTGGTTCAGGGCTGACGATCCGCTTCTTGCGGAAGAAATTTTTGTTAAGGAAATGTATAACGGACCGCTCGGATTAGGCGAGGGTCCTGTGACTATCGGAAAGATGCTTGAAGTTCTCAAGGGACTGGGGCTTCCGCTCCATAATGCCAACGAATCGTGGTGGAATGAGCTGGGCCTTAGCAACTTCGATGTAAACCGAGTGGTTACCAGGCTTGAAGCCGCCGTTGTAATGGACGCGGCTTTCGATCCGTTCGGAATGTTCGGTGTGGATTATAACGGAAATTTCACCAGATAGGCTTACTCCGCAACGCCAGCGTCAATCCATGCCTGGCAGAGCGCAGTGGAATCCTTGAGGGCAAGCTCCATGTCGATGCCGTACTCCTCTACGAGGTACTGGGCCATCTCCTCTGCTGTAAACTCCTTGTCCGCAACCTTCTTCCAAAGGAAGGCTGCAGTGGCGTTGAGGGATACGAGCTTATTGAAATTGATGTGTTCAAGGCCTTCGCCGGCCACTATGTTCTCTCCGCACATCTCACGGAGCACAAATCCTTTCTTTATCTTCATGCCGCAAATTTAGGCAAATTTTGCTAATTTTGCAGACCAAAAATTTTAAAGAATTAAGATGAATACCCATGTAGTCATAATGGCAGGCGGCATAGGAAGCCGCTTCTGGCCCATGAGCACTCAGTCCATGCCGAAGCAGTTTGTGGATGTGATGGGCGTGGGACGCACGATGATCCAGCAGACCTACGACAGGTTCCTGCCGCTTTGTCCTGCGGAGAACATGTGGGTAGTCACAGGCGAGGCATATGTTGACCTTGTCAAGGCCCAGGTTCCTGAAATTCCGCATGACCATATCATCGCCGAGCCGGCTGCTCGCAGTACGGCTCCATGCATAGCGCTGGCATGCTGGAAGATACGTTGCCATTATCCTGACGCGAACATTGTAGTGACACCTTCCGATGCACTTGTGCTCGATCCTCAGGAATATAGATGTGTCTTGTCAAAGGCTTTGGCGTATACCGCCGAGCATGACGATATTGTTACGGTAGGCATTTGCCCGAATCGCCCGGAGACAGGATACGGATACATAAAGGAAGGTGACCATCTTTATGATGGCATCCACAAGGTGCAGTCTTTCCGTGAAAAGCCGTCTCTTGAGGTAGCTCAGTCATACCTTGACGAGGGCGGATATCTTTGGAACGCCGGTATCTTCGTGTGGAAGGCGGAGACGATTACCGATGCGATACGTACTCATGCCCCATCGTTGGCAGCGTTGATGGACCAGATGGCTCAGTCATTCTATTCGGAGGAGGAGCACGATACCGTGGCTCGTCTTTTTCCGACATGCGAGAAGATATCAATCGACTACGCCGTCATGGAGAAGGCGGATAACATCTATACAATCCCTGCAGACTTCGGTTGGAGCGACCTTGGAACATGGGGCTCGCTATGGACTCTGAAGGAAAAGACTGAAGAAGGCAATGCAATAGTAGGGGAGGATGTCAGGATGATAGACAGTAAGGATTGTATCGTTCATGCTCCGGGACTTTCGAAGGTCGTAGTACAAGGACTTGACGGATACATAATCTCACAGCACGGTGACAGACTGCTGGTCTGTAGAAAGGATCACGAACAGAAAATTACAGATTATATAAAATAATGGCTGATAATTACTTGGAGAAGAAGATGGAGGCGCTGCAGGCTCGTAAGGCCAAGGAGCAGCGTGCCAAGCAGATTGCCTGGAAGAAGCGTATGGATGCTTACAGGCGTCGCCTGGAGGAGCAGAAGGCTAGCGAAGCGGCTGCTGCCGATTCAGCCTGCGCCAAAGGGCAAGAGGGTAGCGCTTCACAGGAGTGATCAGCATCCAGAACCATGAATACAGACGCCATATAAGGCCATCGGTCCCGTATGTGCGTCCTTTTCTTTTTATACTGTAGACGCGGGCGATGATTCCCTTAATCTCTGCCTGTTCTGTGAGTCCGATGTTTCCGTCTCCCATGAGCGTTACAAGGTTGCCTTCGCGTCTGATTACCCTATGTATGACATAGCCTTTATCGGTCTTGGCAAGCACGAGGGTGCCTTTGCGGATCTCCTCATCCTTCCATGGTCCGAGCACAATCTGGTCACGAAGATGCATGATGAAGGGGTTCATGCTGTATCCCTTGGCCGTCAGTTCTACCGTGCGGCCTTCGGAGATCAGCGTCCTTATCTCCTCCATCATTGTTTTCTTGTCTATTGTTATCGTGCTCATTATATTTAATCTCCGGTCCTGACGGACCGGTCTGCGAAATCGTTCCGATTTCTTGACTGGACCAAAAATTCTTCGAGATTTTTGGTTAGTTTAATCCCCAGTCACTTCGTGACAGCCCCAGGGCATTTCGTCCCTACCCGGGTACAGCAAAAATCTTAAATTTTTGCTAATATTTTATAGGGTCCCGTTGACAACGGGACATGCCAAAAATTCTTCGAACTTTTTGGTCTTGCAAAATTACAGATAAAAATTGCTATCTTTGAATGTTTTATGGAAAATATGCATAAATATACCGTTGCCGGACACTCTTTCGGCATTTCTCTTCCTGAGGGCATGTCTGCGCAGCAACTGCTCAGGCCATATGAGCCTTTCGTTGCTGACTCTGCGACGCCGACATTGTTTACCCTTCGTCTTGAACTCGTCGATAGTCTTAAGGCAGTGGCTCCTGCAAAGGTGCTGCAGTGCCTCAATGATGAGCCTCCTTATTTCTGGATATTCGAAGAGGAGGACGGCTCCTATAGTTTCGGATTCTCATATACCAAGGCTCATCCTGACTGCGTGCTGAAGCTGTCATCATGCGAGAGTGTCGTTTATGTCGCAAAAGGACCGGCAGACAGACTTGCAGAGTTTGCGATAAGCAATGCCGTGATGCTTCTATATACATTCTTCACGGCTCCGTATGACACTATGATGGTTCATGCCTCCGTTATAGCCCATGGCGGACAGGGCTACATGTTCCTTGGAAAGAGCGGTACTGGTAAAAGTACCCACAGTCGTCTGTGGCTCAATCATATAGATGACACTGAACTTCTGAATGATGATAATCCGGTCGTTCGTGTTCATGGAACCGATGTCATCGTTTATGGCACACCATGGAGCGGCAAGACCCCCTGCTATAAGAATATGCAGGTTCCGTTGAAGGCTGTCGTGCGTCTGTCCCAGGCTCCTTACAACAAGATTGCACGCCTCGCTCCGCTGCAGTCCTTCGCTTCGCTCATGCCTGCGTGCTCGTGCAAGAGATGGGACGGCGAGGCCATGGCGCAACTGCACAAAGCGGTTGAAAAGACAATATCGATTGTCCCATGCTACCATCTGGAATGCCTTCCTGACGAGGCTGCGGCAGTTCTCTGCCATTCGACAGTGTCAAAATAGAATAAGATGCGAAAATATATAAAGTGGTTCAATAAGGCTGTCCGCCCGTATCGCGGCTCGATAGCGGTCATGATGCTCTGTCATGTCCTTCTGACTGTATGCTCTATCGGTTTCGTGTTTGCCAGCAAGAAGCTTGTGGATATTGCGGTTGCGGTCCTGCAGGGTTCGGCTTCTGCTTCCGGCCTGTGGGTGTGGGCAAGCGTGATGATCTGCATCGTGCTCGGAAGGATAGGCCTGAATGCATTGAAGACCTATTTCCAGACCCGTACCGAGATAAACCTGAAGAACCGTCTTCGCCGCAGGCTTTTCGACGTCCTTCTGCATCTGCAGAGTGACGGGGGAGCGAAGTATCATACGGGAGACCTGCTTAACAGAATGCAGGAAGACGTGAGGGTGGTGTCCACTGCTTTCTCATCATCTATTCCAAACCTCCTCGGAACATCGCTTCAGTTCGTAGCGGCTTTTGTCTTCTTAATGATCCTTGATGCAAGGCTTGGACTTCTTGTCATCATCATAGTACCTGCCGGTATTATCGCAGGAAGATATATAACATCCCGCATCAAGGGGCTTACTCTCGACATAAGGAAGAGCGACTCCCAGGTGCAGTCCCATCTCCAGGAGAGCCTTCAGCATATCGCGCTGCTCCAGACTATGGAGTATACCCAGACCAGCGGAGCGTCGCTGGAGGGCCTTCAGGGCGAGCTTTATGGCAATGAACTCAGACGTGTCAGATTCAGCATACTGTCAAGAGTGTTCATCTCCCTTGCGTTCCAGGCCGGAAATACCGCCGCATTCCTTTGGGGTGTATTCGGTATCAGCCATGGCACTGTGACATATGGTATGATGACCGCCTTCCTGCAGCTCGTCGCGCAGATCCAGAGGCCTCTCATAGAGATGAGCAGCCAGATCCCTACAGTTATACATGCAACGGCATCGATCGACAGGATCATTGATCTTGAGTCGCTCCCACGCGAGGAAATTGCCGAGCCAGTCCTTCTTGAGGGAACGGCAGGAATAAGGGTGTCTGATGTTACATTCGCTTATCCTGATTCTTCTGTCAATGTGCTGGAGAACTTCTCTCACGATTTTTGCCCGGGCAGCAGAACCGCCATCGTAGGACCGACAGGTGTCGGAAAGAGTACTCTCATACGTCTCCTACTTTCGTTGCTTAAACCTCAGGGCGGCTCAATTGATGTATATAATAATATAGGTATAGCTCCGGTCTCTCCGGCAACACGCTGCAACCTGGTCTATGTACCTCAGGGCAACAGCCTCTTCAGCGGCACGATCCGCGACAATCTTATGATGGGCAATCCCGAGGCGACAGATGAGCAGATGAATAAGGCACTCCACACTGCAGCAGCGGACTTTGTGTTTGATCTTCCTGCTGGCATCAATACTCAGTGCTTCGAGGCAGGCGGCGGCCTCTCCGAAGGCCAGGCCCAGCGCATCGCGATTGCACGCGCCCTCCTTCGTCCGGGCACCATCCTCCTTCTCGACGAGTTCAGCTCGGCACTTGACGCTCAGACAGAGACGATTCTCATGGAGCGTCTCACCTCTGAACTTCCTGACCACACCATGATCTTCATCACCCACCGCGACAAGATCATTGACTACTGCACAGACATTTTGAGATTATAAAACAAATAAAGCTGTCACATGAGTGACAGCTTTATTTGTTTTATAGCGTCCTCATTCGAGGACGCTGATATTTTATTAGAGAGCTGGACCAGCAGCTACGAGAGCCTTACCGAGGTCGTTTCCAGTGAACTTAGCGAAGTTCTTGATGAAGCGGCCTGCGAGGTCCTTAGCCTTCTCCTCCCACTGGCAAGCGCACTCGTAAGTGTCGCGTGGGTCGAGGATAGCTGGATCAACGCCAGGGAGTTCTGTAGGAACTGTGAAGTTGAAGTAAGGGATCTGCTT
>JAGBSL010000094.1 GCA_017631875.1 Bacteroidales bacterium
GAGGAATCATGCTGACAAGCATTTCGTTCTTGCCGGTAATATAGATCTTAATAATATAAACTGGAAGCCTTTTGAATTTTCCGGCAGTCTTGACGGAAAAGGTTTTGTTGTTTCAAACCTTTATGTAAACCGCACAGACGATTATCAGGGATTATTCTCTAAGATCAAAGGATATTACAACGATCCTATTAAAGTCAAGAATCTGACAATCAGGGGAGTGAATATATCGTCAGACAATTCTTATGTCGGTGCTGTAGCGGGTCTGTCAGAAGGTTCCTTTATACAGAATTGCAAGGTAATCCTAACTGAGGGATCGGAAATCAGTGGATATGATGATGTCGGTGGAATCGTTGGTCAAGCATGGAATTCGGATTACAAGACTGTATATGACTGTGAAGTCGAATCTCAGTTTGACGGCCCGGCAATCATAGGTAATTCTGCCGTTGGCGGAATTACAGGTGCAGGAATCTGTGAAGGATGTAAAGTGAATGCTGATATCGCAGGTGTTAAAAATGTTGGTGGAATTACCGGATATTTTGATCAGGATGCACTTGAGTTGTCTGCGATAGTATTAGACTGTTCGTATAGTGGAGAAATCAACGGTACTGAGAATGTAGGTGGCATTGCGGGATGCTTTGAATATGGATCCATCAAATCATGTAAGGTAAATGCTGATATTGTTGCAGAAGGAAACTATGTGGGAGGTATAGTCGGATACTGCAAATATGTCGGATATGCTACAGTTCCTATAACAGCCTGTTACTCAGATGGTCAGATAACAGTATCTTCACGTTCAGAGAACGTTGGTGGTATTGTTGGACACGGACATGATTATATGGTAGTATCATTATCTTATTCTACAATGACTTCATCATCTTCTTCTTTTGATGCAATAGGAGGCTATCAATATAATCGTTCTGGTAGAGAAGAGTATGCTGCTCAAATTGTAGATTGCTGCACAGTAGCAAACACAGATAGAGATGGCACAAATATAAAGAGTAACTGCACAGACATTACGTCTTTCCTGCGTGATGCATACTCTGAGCATGCTGGCCTTTGGGATTTCAAAAATACCTGGACTTGGTCAGGCAAAGTGAATGGCAAGCAGGTAAATGTGTCATGTCCGCATCTGGCATGGGAATAGTCTGATGGCATAGATATTGACTTTCTCATAACACAATAATTTTATAATTGTTAGTGTTATGAGAAAAGTTATGTTAGTAGTGTCTATGGCGGTTGCATTGGCAGCCATGACAGGATGTAAGGAGAATGCCGGTTATAGGGCTGAAAGACAGGCTATGGACGGCCAGATGAGACAGGAACGCAAGTTCATGGATCAGGCAATAAAGGATCATAGTCCCGACGTCCAGAGAGTAGATCTCATCGACAGCACGGTAGTATACACCCATATATATGATGGTATCATCGATATCAAGGCTTATACGTTCAGCGGAGATACATGCGTGGAAGTCGAGAGAGTGTATACATTCCCTAACCAGATGATGGCCCTTCGCCATTATAGGAATGCGATCGAGAAGGCGGAATTATATGATAATATCCAGCTCTTCAATAACCAGGTGAAATATGACCTTAAGCATCAGCAGCACGAACTTGAAACCAAGGGCCTGACTGCTGAACAGCTTAAAGCGAAATTCGAGGCCCAGATCGACAAGGCCAAGGCAGACCTTAAGCATCATCATAAAAAGTAAAATTAAAGACGCTCTGCGGAGCGTCTTTAATTTTACATATCATCATCCTGCAGATACTGCAGCAATTCTTCATTTGTCTTTCTCTTGTTCATCCTGTTCTGGAGGATTTCCATTGCCTCAATGCAGTTCATGTCGGCCAGGAACTTACGCATTACCCAGATGCGGTTCGCAATGCCAGGGGAGTAGAGAAGATCGTCGCGACGGGTACTTGAAAGTGTAACATCCACGGCAGGGAAGATACGCTTGTTGGCGAGTCTGCGGTCGAGCTGAAGCTCCATGTTACCTGTTCCCTTGAACTCCTCGAAGATGACTTCATCCATCTTTGAACCGGTCTCGGTGAGGGCTGTAGCAAGAATTGTGAGCGAACCTCCGTTCTCGATGTTACGTGCGGCTCCGAAGAATCTCTTTGGCTTGTGGAGCGCATTGGCATCGACACCACCGGAAAGAACCTTTCCTGATGCTGGCTGTACTGTATTGTAAGCACGAGCAAGACGTGTAATCGAATCAAGAAGGATAACAACATCGTGTCCGCACTCGACCATTCTCTTGGCCTTCTCAAGGACCATGTTGGCAACCTTTACATGTCTTTCAGCCGGTTCGTCGAATGTAGATGCTACAACCTCTGCCTTTACGCTGCGGGCCATGTCAGTAACCTCCTCAGGGCGCTCGTCGATAAGCAGTACGATCATGTAAACCTCAGGATGGTTGTCGGCGATAGCGTTGGCAATTGACTTCAGGAGCATTGTCTTACCTGTCTTAGGCTGCGCAACGATGAGTCCGCGCTGTCCCTTTCCGATAGGTGTGAACATGTCCACGATACGACAAGACATGTCGTTGTGACCGTTTCCAAGGAGATTGAACTTCTCGTCAGGGAAGAGTGGAGTCAGGAAGTCGAACGGAATTCTGTCTCTGATGAACTCCGGAGTGCGTCCGTTGATGTACTTGATCTTTACGAGAGGGAAGTACTTGTCGCCTGCCTTTGGAGGTCTGATCTCACCAGTCACAGTGTCACCGGTCTTGAGCGCATGCTGCTTGATCTGGTACTGTGAGACGTAAATGTCGTCCGGCGAGTTAAGGTAATTGTAGTCCGACGAACGGAGGAATCCGTAACCCTCAGGAAGGATTTCAAGAACACCGGTAGCCTCTACGACGCCTTCGAATTCGGGCTGCTGCGGTTGTGGCTGTTGCTGAGGCTTCTGCTGTTTGTGGTCTTTAGGTTCCCTTTGCTCCTTATGTGGTCTCTGCTCCTTAGGAGTCTCCTGAGCGGGAACTTCCTTAGGTGTATTTTCTTCTGCAGGCTCTGTAGAAACTGGCTCTACTGGAACTGCGGCAGGCTTCTTGTCGCCTTTCTGGATTCTGGCGCGCTTCTGCTTAGGCTGCTTTGGTTGCGCCTCTTCAGTAGCAGTCTTAGCTTCAGTAACTTCTTCCTTTGGGTTCTCTTCCTTTACCGGAGCTTCAGCTGCAGGAGTGTTCTCCTTCTGTACTGGCTCTTCTGCCTTATTCTGCTTCTGCGGCTTTCTGCCTCGCTTTTTAGGCTGCTTGGCCGGAGTCTCAGCCGGTGTAGTTTCTGTCGTAGATTTCTCCACTTCAGCTATGACTTCCGTCGAAACGACAGTTGTCTCTTCCTTTTTCTCTGCAGGCTTTTCTGCAGTTTTCTCTTTCTTAGGTCTGCCGCGCTTCTTTCTATCCGGTCTTTCCGGAGCATTCTTTGCGTCGACAGCTGCTTCGTGATCAAGAATCGCATAGACCAGATCATCCTTTTCCATCTTCTTGAATCCTTTTACTGCAAGTTCTGAAGCGATGGAACGGAGCTGCTCTATGTCCATTTCCTTAAGATCGTTCTTGTTGTGCATAATATAAATGTGTGATAAATTAATTCCAATAAATGGATATGATTTCGGGAGAGTAATAGCAAAATGCTTGCTAAACGAAATGTACGTGAGTCAAAAAGATCATTTTGACATACAAATATAAATAAAAAAATGCGGAACTCAAATCAGTTCCGCATTTTTGTGTATTAAATGAAGTAAATTTTAGAATACATTATCATAGTAACTGCTGCTCTTCTTGAATCTCAACAGGTCAGCAAGTGCAGCTGCGTTAGCCTGGATTCTGAAACTCCAGCTCTGCCATTTTCCGGTAGGGACCCATGATACATTGATGTTGAAGCAGTGCAGGTCGTAAGTCGCGGCAATCTGCGTAGCTCCCATCTGAAGGGCCATAAGGTCGAAGTTGGTGCTCATCTGCATTGACAGACGCGGCGTGAGCTTGATATTACCGCTCATACCTAATGTCTGGGTGAAGTTCTTGACCTTTGTCATCTGCTCGTTAGCGTACTGGAATGTCGGCCTGTAATTGAACGAGTAGTTGAAGTTTACTGACCACGGTACATTCGGATTCATATAATAAAGGTATCCGCCGGGAATATACTCACCGGTAACCGGGTGGTAGTAAATCCTCGTATAATGGTCAGCTGGGTTTCCTCCGGCCTGCTTGGTTCCGTCGTTTCCGTTGATCTTTCCTTCTCCGGAAAGTGAGTATGAAAGCGAAAGGGTAGCAGTGTTCAGTCTCAGAAGTCCCTGTCCCTGAGTAATGGCGAACTTGTTTACTCTGACAACCTTCTTGTCCTGAACCTCCATCGCATAAGGATCAAAGTTCATGTTGCCGCTGATACCCAGCTTGCCGAAAATCGACGTGTTCATGGTCATTCCGACGTTGCTCATCTTGAACTGCTCCGCAAGGAAGTTGTATCCGGTAGTGAAGTTCAGGTTGTCGATCAGCTTGATCTTTTTCGTGCCTGTTCCGGTCGTATCCTTGAGGTCGCGTACCTTAGCCTCAAAGTTGTTTCCGAGCGAGAGGTTAAGGCTGGCAGTCTTTCCCTTGCTTGGATATGAACCCACATTTCCAGCGTAGATGTTATAGTCCTGCGTCTGGGCTTTTCCGTTCTTATCAATATATGTAAGCGTTCTCCAGCCGTTGAAATATGTTCCCTTTTCAGGACTGAACGATGCTGAAACAGACGGAGTCACGACATGGCGTATCGCCTGCAGTTTCCTATGCTTTCCGAAGTTGAACATACCGTACAGACGCGTGCTCATCGAGATGCTTCCCGAATAGTTATGCGTTGCTCCGAATGTTCCGAATGCCTTTCCCTTTATATCTTCGACCTTTCCTGCATCAGGATTATACTCCTTTTCCGTCTTCCTGAAGAACCAGTTCATTCCGTATGATACACTCGGAGTCACATTGATGTACTTAAGGAGCGTAAAGTTTGGAAGACCGATCTGGAAATTATGGGTCATACCGTTCTGGAACTTGTCCCAGAATCCCGGCTTGTTGAACTCGTCTGCCTTGAAGTTGATCTTGTTCTGGAATGAAGTGTTGTATCCCAGAGAGAACTTCTCGTAGAATTTCTCCTTTCCGACTCTGTTCTTCTGCTTGAAAGGGTAGAAGCGGCTCACAGAGAGTGTGAGGTTAGGAAGGGTGAAAGAGTACGAGCTGTCTCGCGAGTTCTGGCTATGCAGGGCATTGAGAGACAGGTTTATCTTTCCGTTCCAGTTCCTTGAGTATGAAATCGAAGACGATATCTGGTTCTGGAGCGCTTCGGTCACCGATGTCGAATTATATCGGCCGTTCGAAGGGCTGGAGAAGTTTACGGA
>JAGBSL010000095.1 GCA_017631875.1 Bacteroidales bacterium
CTGCACAGTCGATCGGTGAGCCAGGTACTCAGCTTACTCTCCGTACGTTCCACGTCGGAGGTACTGCGTCAAGTACTGCTGCTGAGAACGCTATCACATCTAAGTACAACGGTAAGCTCGAGTACGAGGAACTCAGAACAATCGAAAGAGTTACTGAGGACGGAGTACAGGATGTTGTTGTCAGCCGTACCACTGAGGTCCGCATCGTAGACGAGAACACTGGTATCACATACTCTCAGTATGACGTACCTTACGGTTCTATCCTCTACAAGAAGGACGGTGCTTCAGTTCAGAAGGGCGACCTCATCTGTGAGTGGGATGCATATAACGCGATCACTATCATCGAGACAGCCGGTAAGGTTCGCTTCGACAGCATGATCGACGGTGTTACATTCCGTGAGGAGATGGCTGATGAGTACTCTCTCAACCGCGATAAGGTTATCATCGAGTCTCGTGACAAGTCTAAGAACCCTACTATCGTCATCGTTGACGAGCATGGTGAGGCTCTCAAGCATTACAACCTCCCAGTAGGTGCTCACGTAATGGTTGAAGACGGTCAGGACGTTAAGATCGGTGACATCATCATTAAGATCCCACGTGCTATCGGTAAGTCATCCGATATTACCGGAGGTCTCCCACGAGTTACAGAGCTCTTCGAGGCACGTAACCCATCTAACCCTGCTATCGTATCTGAGATCAATGGTGAGGTTATCATGGGTAAGATCAAGAGAGGTAACCGCGAGATCATCATCAAGCACAGATCAGGTATGGAGAAGCACTACCTCGTTCCTCTTACAAAGCAGATCCTTGTACAGGAGAACGACTATGTGAAGGCTGGTACAAGACTTTCAGATGGTGCTGTATCTCCAACAGATATCCTTTCTATCCTCGGCCCTATCAAGGTACAGGAGTACATCGTGAACGAGATCCAGGAGGTTTACCGTCTCCAGGGTGTGAAGATCAATGACAAGCACTTCGAGATCATCGTTCGTCAGATGATGAGAAAGGTACAGATCAACGATCCGGGCGATACAGAGTTCCTGCCAGAGGAGCTTGTAGACAAGTGGCTCTTCATGGATACAAACGATGCTATCTATGGCAAGTACTTTGTCCTTGATCCAGGTGATTCACAGACATACGAGGAAGGTGACATCATCACAGCACGCGAGATGAGAGGCGAGAACTCTTCACTCGAGCGTCAGGGCCTCAAGATGATGGTTCTCCGTGAGGCTAAGCCGGCAACAGCAAGCCAGGTTCTCCAGGGTATCACAAGAGCTGCCCTCAAGACCAACAGCTTCATCTCGGCAGCATCATTCCAGGAGACTACAAAGGTGCTCAGCGAGGCAGCTATCAGAGGACGTATCGACACTCTCGAGGGTCTTAAGGAGAACGTTATCTGCGGACATCCGATCCCAGCAGGTACCGGCCAGAAGGAGTTCCAGGAGATTCTTGTGGCTCCAGCTACAGACTCTCAGAAGAATCTTGCAGATCTCTAATAAATCTATAAAGTCAAAAAAAGCAGGGCGAAAGTCCTGCTTTTTTTGACTTTATAGATAATTATATATAACTTTGGTAGTTAGTATTATCAGATTTGAATTTATGCGTAACATCATTAGAACTGACGTAATCCTGAAGCTTATTGCTGTTATTTCATTCTTTACATTCCTAGGATGTGAGAAGGGACAAGACACCCCTGTTCCGCAGAAGGAAAATGTCTCCATCGTGCTTGATGTTGACCAGGTGAGCCTGGAGTCAGCTAGTATCAGAGTAAGACATGACGGAGACGCAAATGTCCTCTGGGTGTATATGAATACAGCGGACCTCGAAACTGATGCGACATTGCTGATAGAGAGTGAGATCAAAAAGAACCTGGAACTTACCGGTGAGGTGGTCGCTTATAAAGGTCAGAACAAGAGCGTCACTGTATCCTCGCTCGCTGCTAAATGTTATTATAGGTTTATCTGTACAGCTATTGATGAGGTTACAGGTAAAGCATTTGGTGATGTTGCAGAAATCGAGTACAGAACAAGAAGAGACCCTTCTGTCTTTGAAAAGAATGATAACTGGTCTATTTCGTTAGGAGAGAGGACAGTGAATAATCAGGATAAGATGGAGTATGACAACATCGTATGCGAAAGCGACGATGATCAGACATATGTTGTGCTTACACTAAAGGATTCTGATTTTGAATACTATTATAATAGTGATCTCCGAGCATTGTTCGAGGACTATCATTCAAGCTTTGGATTCGAGGAAGGCAGCAGCAAGTGGAAGAGCGTATTGAGCTCGGGAGACATCATCTGGCCGGAGCAGCGTCTTCGTTCGGGAGAGTGGACGGCGTATATGATCGGAATAGATTCTGACGGAGAATTAAGCGGACTCTATCAGACACTTGAATTCAAAGTAGAGCAAGAGATTGCTACAGCAGAATATAACAGATGGATTGGAACATGGACTGTGTCTGATAAGAATGGTGCTGAACTATTTGATATCCAGATTATTCCATGTGAAAATAACATGTGGTATTACATGGGAGGCTGGGAAAGCACTAACATCTATCAGTTCGATACTTACGATCCTGCGCTTATGCCGGAACTGTTCTTCGATAAGGAGTCAGGTAAATTATGCTTCATATCACAGTATCTCAATACTATGGTGACTGATACGGATTCTATTGACTTCTATTTCTCAGGAACCTTCGTATATGGAAATACATACGTTCTCGGCTCGGAAGTTCTCAATTACAGAATGGCGGAGACAATTTTCCTGGATACGGTCAATTATAACAGCGCACGAATCGAAGCATGTAATTTCAATGCGCAGGGAATGTCCTTCCCGATCGAGTCGATCTGTTATATTTACTACAATGGTTCTCAGCTTAGCTCAATCAGTCTTGCTGCTCCGACCCTGCCGTTGACCATGACTAAACAGTAGAATAAAATTAAAGCTGCCCCCGTCTTGGGCAGCTTTAATTTTATTCTACCGGACCGAGTAGGTCCGAAATACCCCTGAAAGGGGTCGGCTTTGCCGGGGGTTGAGAAGTTGCTTGAGCAACAATAATGAGTTTATCTCATTATTGTTGCTTCGCGGTCTGGACCTACAGATATGATCTTGATAGGCACTCCGAGGTACTGCTCCATGAATGCGATGTACTCACGGAATTCCTGCGGAAGCTCCTCCTCTGTGCGGCAGTGTGTGAGGTCTGTGTGCCATCCCTTGAACTCTGTATATACAGGCTCGATGTTGGCGTATGTGTCGAACGGCCACTGGTCAGATGGCTTGCCGTCTACGATGTATGATGTGCAGACCTTGATTGTCTCGAATGTGTCGAGGCAGTCTGATTTCATCATGATAAGGTCGGTAACGCCGCTGATCATTACTGCGTACTTGAGGGCTACGAGGTCAAGCCATCCGCAACGGCGTGGACGTCCGGTAACTGCTCCGAACTCGTGTCCGATGCGACGGATTTCCTCTCCTGTCTCGTCGAAGAGCTCAGTTGGGAATGGACCGCTACCTACGCGTGTACAATATGCCTTGAAGATACCGTATACATGTCCGATCAGGTGTGGGTTGACTCCAAGACCTACACACGCTCCTGAGCATGATGTTGTCGAAGATGTTACGAACGGATATGAACCGTAGTCAACGTCAAGCATTGAGCCCTGTGCTCCTTCTGCAAGGATATCCTGGGTCTTGAGGAGCTCGTTGATGTAGTACTCGCAGTCTACGAACTCGAACTGCTTGAGGTACTCGCATGCTGCCATGAACTCTGCATCCTCTGCATGAGGGTCGCACTCGTATCCCATCTGGTTAAGAAGGGTGATGTGGCGGTTCTGGAGCTTTGCATATCTCTCCGCAAAATCCGCTGCGAGGATGTCTCCAACGCGGAGTCCGTGACGGCTGATCTTGTCTGTGTATGTAGGTCCGATACCTTTGAGTGTCGAACCAATTTTCCCCTTGCCCATTGCAGCCTCGTTAGCTGCATCAAGAAGCCTGTGGGTAGGGAGGATGAGGTGTGCCTTCTTAGCGATAACGATGCGCTTTGTTACAGGAATTCCTGTCTTCTGGGCGATGTTCTCACACTCGCCCCTGAATGTGATAGGGTCAAGCACTACACCATTTCCTACAATGTTCATTGCGTCCTCTCTGAAGATTCCAGACGGAACAGATCTGAGCACGAAGCTCTTTCCGTCAAAGTGAAGAGAGTGTCCTGCGTTAGGACCACCCTGGAAACGTGCTACTGTAGGGTATCTGCTTGCAAGCACGTCTACGATCTTACCTTTTCCTTCGTCGCCCCACTGGAGGCCGAGTACAACGTCAAGTTTCATTATTATGTCTGATTTATTGTTTGCTGATTAGAATGGGAGGTCGTCTTCCGGCAGATCCTCTACCGCCGGCTTCGGCTGTGCCTGCTGCACTGGCGGCTGGTATGTTGGCTGCTGCACGCCAGGCTGTTGGTAAGCAGGCTGCTGCTGCACGCCAGGCTGCTGATATCCCTGCGGTGCCTGCTGCTGATATCCTCCCTGTTGCTGTCCCTCCGGCCTTCTTCCGAGAAGCTGGAGAGTGTCAGCTACGATTTCGGTGACATATCTCTTGTTGCCGTTCTGGTCATCCCATGACCTTGAGCGAAGACGGCCCTCAATATATACCTGTGTTCCTTTCTTCACGTATTTCTCCACCACGTCGGCAGTATTCCTCCATACCACGATGCTGTGCCACTCGGTGTGCTCCTGGAGGTTTCCGCTTCTGTCGCGGTATCTCTCGGTTGTAGCTACTCTGAATGTCGCAACCTTTGTTCCATTGTTCACATCGCCGGTGTAGCGGATCTCTGGATCCTGTCCGACGTTGCCGATAAGTATAACCTTGTTGATCATAATATGTCTTGTGTTTTTAATTTCAGTCCCAAAAACTTTGCAAGATACGGATAAAATCTAAATTTTTCAGCACTTATTTTGATTTTATCGCTGCTTTCATTGCCTCGCAATCCGGAGTCTCTCCAGTAAACAGTTCATATCCGGTCACTGCCTGCTGCAGAAGCCATTCTCTGCCGTCGATGTAGCGAATCAGAGGGTTCGCATCAGCCATTCTTTGTATTAATTCGTTATCAAACGACGGGTTTCTGTAGTTAGCTTCAAGGATCACCTTCTCCTTTCCAGGACAAAGATCTGTTTCTGTCAGCATGTCTATTTCAGGTATACGCACAGGAAGGTTATAAATCACGATATCTGCCTTACTGAACTCTTCCCGAAAAGCGCTCAATGGTTTTATTTCTGGATCATATTGCGTCCGGTTTATCACAGTCGTCTCATATCCCATCGCCTCTGAGGCCGCCTTCGCCGCTTTGCCAGCCCCTCCGGCACCTACAATCAGTACTGTCTTTTCGTGGTCTGAAAGGGGATGAAAAAAGAACCCCTTTCGCGACTTCGTCGCTCCTTCCCCCTGCGGCCAGGGGGGTAGCACGCTTTTTTCATCCCCTTTCAGACCTCTAAACATGGCTATCAATCCTCTGAAGTCGGAGTTGTATGCGGCTATGCCTTCTGGTGTTTTGATGAGGAGATTTGTGGCTCCGATCAGGCGGCATTCTTCCGAGACGATGGCAGCCTTTCTAAGTGCCAGTTCCTTGAAAGGAGCTGTGACGTTGATGCCGTCATATCCTTCCTGAAATCTTCTGTATGCTTCTTCGAAATCTTCAGTTATGATAAGGTCATAAGGATACAACCCATTATACCCCGCCTTGAATAAAGCAGGGGAGAGCGAATGCTCGATCGGGTGTCCTATGAGTCCGAATTTCATGATTATGAATTACGCTGTCTGACTGCTTCAAACATTAGGATTGCCGCCGAAACTGATACGTTCAGCGAATCCAGCTTTCCTAGCATCGGAATCTTGATGTGGGCATCGGCCGCCTTTCTCCAGCAGCTTGTCAGCCCGGTAGCTTCCGTGCCCATGACGATAGCTGTGCCTCCCTTCATGTCGGTATCATAATACCACTCGGAATCCTGAAGCTGTGCAGTGTATATCTTTATTCCATTGGCTTTGAGCCATTCGATCGTTTCTTCAGATGTAGCTGTCGCTGTAGGCACTGTGAAGATCGCACCAATGCTGGACCTTATGAGATTAGGATTGTACATATCGGTAAGCGGATCGCATACAATCACTGCGTCGACTCCCGAAGCGTCAGCACTGCGGAGAACTGCACCCAGATTGCCGGGCTTCTCCACCGACTCAAGCACTACTACCAGGGGATTTGCCTTCAGTTTTAGTGATTCAAGATTCATCTCCTTGCAATGGAGTTCTGCAATCACTCCTTCCGTGCCCCCTCTGTATGCTACCTTGTCATAAAGGTGCTGAGGTATCTCTATATAATTGCAGTCGCACTTGTCTGCTATCTCGTCAAAGTCCCCTGTGGATATTATTTCCGGACATAAGAAGATGGTGTGCGGCTTATATCCAGCCTCCACGCAGTGCAGCAGTTCGCGTCTTCCCTCGACCACGAACAGCCCCTTCCTCCTTCTCTCCTTCGACTTTTCCTGAAGCGCCAGCAGATCCTTGATCTTAGGATTCTGTGCAGATGTGATGCTCTCGATTCTCATATCGCAAATTTAATATATTCTTGCCAGATAGTCGGCAAAGAAATAGTCGTATATCCTGTATTTTCCGTCCTCGTTTATAACGATGTCGTTTTTTAGAAGAGGTTTCAATGCGGCCTGCACTGAACTTGCCGACACCAGATTGTGCCTCTTGATGAATTCTGACGAAGTTATTCCTTCGACATTCCTGTCCTTGGCTATTGCCATCAGTATCTGTTTCTGCTTAGGCGCAAGATTATGAAGTATTGCCAGGAAACGGT
This sequence comes from Bacteroidales bacterium, assembly GCA_017631875.1. The sequence continues at coordinate 6,851 of JAGBSL010000095.1, forward strand.
CCTCCTGGGCCATGATGATGTTGTCCCATGCGATGTCTATATACTCGGGAGTGCATAGCATGCCTTTCTCTGTAAGGGCGAACAGTTCGTTCATCATCATCTGTATGTACCAGGTGCATCCCTCGAACATCTTATATACTATCTCTACAGCAAATTTGTCAATGAATTTACCCCTTTCAGCAAACATCCTTCCTGCGAATTCTATGTATGTTTCCATCGGAATCGGGTGCAGGCTTTGGCTTATGACACTTTGGAAGAATGGTTTGGCAGGCGAGTAGAATATGTCTGTCATCATGTGTCTCTTGCTGCCGCAGAATATGAACGAGGTCCTTGAACACTGCTGTACGAGGGTTCTGATGAACGCTTCGGTTGTGTTTTCAGGATATTCTCTGATCTGCTGGAATTCATCAATCGCCAGTATGCAGGGCTTGTCTAATGTCTCAAGATATTCGAACAGTTCCCGCACAGTCTTCTCCGGATATTCTATGTCTCCTATGCCGATATCAAAGGACGGATCTCCAGAAAGTGCGTCCATACGGAATCCGACCCTCAGCGAGGTGAGGAATTCAAAGAATTTTTCATGCCATTTCTGCTGCGAGCGGATAACCTTTATAATAGACTCAGACAGCGTCTTTGCAAACTCGCAGAGGTTGCCGGTCGAGTAGATGTCAACGTATATCGTGATGTAATTATCTTCAATGACCTTCTGGGAGAACATATGGTGTATCAGGCCGCTCTTTCCTAGTCTTCTTGGAGAGATCAATGCGACATTCCTGCCGTTGACTATGTGCTTTACAAGTGTTTCTGTGTCTTTTTTTCTATCACAGAAATACTTGGCTCCGGCATATCGTCCGATGAAGAACGGGTTTATGATCTTATCTTTAAGCATACGGCAAACAGTTTATTGCAAATATAATTATTATATTTATAATAAAGTGTGTCGCTCTGTAATTATATGTAAAAAGTGGTCCGATCTACTCGTACCACTTCTTGTAAATGAGGTAGTTCTGCGCGTTGGCATGGGCCTTGGCGAGAACTGCTTCAGATCCGTCCTTGACCTTGCGGGCAGGGATACCGGCGTATATGCCTGGTTCAAGTACCTTGTTGGCAGGCACGACTGCTCCTGCAGCGATGATCGTTCCGTCAGGTACGACTGTGTGGTCCATGACGATAGCGCCCATGCCGATGATCACGTCATTGCCGATCACTGCTCCGTGAACATTCGCTCCATGTCCGATCGACACGTCATTGCCGATCACGCATTCCGACTGCTGATAAGTCGCATGCAGCACTGCGTTGTCCTGGATATTTACGCGGTCGCCGATGCGGATAGCTCCGACATCTCCGCGCAGCACAGCTCCATACCACACGCTGCAGTCATCACCCATAGTTACTGTTCCGATGATTGTCGCCGTCTCCGCCAGAAACGCACGCTCTCCTATAACGGGCCTGTCGCCCTTGAGTTCTTTGATTATTGCCATGGTGCAAATATATGCATATTCTGCGATTTTAGTTATTTTTGCGGATGTCTTGACACATCATGACCGCGAAACATGTCATATATATAATGGTGGTTCTGCTGCTTTGGACCTCATGCCTTCGTCCGGAACTCTATGAGAACATTCCGGTGATTAAGGAGGCTTCTGAAGCGGTAGAAGGCAACTCCGTGACACTTAACTCATCTGTCATAGGACAGACGGGCAGTATAGTGGAGTGCGGTTTCATGTACGGCCAGTCTGAGGTAGACATGCGTAATGTCAAGACATATATGATCGGCAGGAATTTCAGTACAACCATATACGATCTTGACTGGGATAAGGAATATGTATATTATGCATATATAAGTAACGGCCACAATGTCGTCAAATCCTCTGTACACCGCTTCAGGACGCAGACCGAGCCGGTTTCTCCTCCTGACCAGCCGGAAGATCCGGATGATCCTGAGCTTCCGGTGGATCCGGAACCTGAACCAGGGCCTGATCCCGAACCCGGTCCCGATCCGGAAATTCCTGTGGTTCCAGAAGAACTTTACTTTGAGCTCTCTATGACCGAGCTGGACTTTTCAGGCACCTGTGCAAGCCGCTTCATATCAGTGAAATCCAATGTTGAATACGAGGTCATCATACCTGAAAACGCTCCATGGCTGACCTGTACGGAATCGACATCCACAAGATGTTGTCTGATTGTCGACTATAACTATTGCGAGCAGGACCGTTCATGTGAAGTTCTGTTCAGAAGTCTTGAACATGATTGTAGTCACACAGTTCTTGTGCGTCAGAAGCGGATCCCTATGTATGAACTGCACGTGCCCCATGTCGAGACCCGCAGTTATGCTTACCCTCTTCCAGAATCAGTAAAGAGGCCGACGTCTGTCATGCGGATCGACGATCAAGGTAATGAGTCTCAGGCGAAATGGATGGCTGCAATCAAATTTGGTGATGACCTTCAGATGACTTTCAGAAACAACCGCACGGATGAGATACGTACGGAGAAGGTCCGTGTACAGAAATTCTATATGGAAGAAGGTTTCACCGAGACGATTATAGTAAAGGTCATTCAGCATACTGCCTCCGACATCATGGGATTCGAATGTCCGGCAGTGGAGAGAAAGTGCGTGAAGCTCTGGGATTTGAATGGTGACGGTTACCTGTCGTATGGGGAAGCGGCAGATGCAACAGCGGCCCCGGAATATGCATTCTCTGGAGCCGAATATACTTCCTTCGATAATTTTCAGTGGTTCGTCGGCCTTAAGGATATATCCCCTTACATGTTCGCATCATCAGGGGTGACCTCCATCTCTCTCCCCGCTACAATCACATCCATCTCCGAAGGTGCCTTTCAGGATTGTGCGGATCTGCGTTCCGTCAGGCTTCATGGCGACGGCCCCGTGCTTGCAAGTGCAGCAGAGTCTGCCTTCCAGGGAACTCATGAAGATCTTGTCATAATATGTCCATGGCAATGGGTCGACTGGTATATCTCCCACATCCCTCACTGGGAAGGCCTCATGGAGGGGTATGGGAGGTAAGGGTACCAAGGTACTATCTTGGTAAGATGATGCTTACCCATCGTCATAGAAGTCTCTATTCATGACCATGGTCAACCCATTACCGCTAGTGCTATCGACCCCAATAAGCTAGTTTAAGGTATTGGCATGAATCCTGCCTTAAATATCGTTCAGTTATTTTGTTTTAAAAAGTATAGTCAGTCATTACACAACGGATAGGCATTCCATAGGAGCGGTTGCTATTCACAAAGTCAGTTTGAGCTATAACCGGATTTTCATTCTTAAGACCAGATCGATATACCATCTTAGTAAATGCGTAAGAACAGGCCATAGGCGTTCCCTCCTCGTATGGGAAAGGCGAGTACCCTTTAGTCATTCCCTCAAGGGCTTGAGTACGTGACCAATAGAAACCGAATTCCCCAATGCCATTAAAGTAACCATCTTCACCATTGATAAATCCTGATAAAGGATAATAAGTGGATGGGTTTAGTTCGATACGCAAACCATTATCCGTCAGTGTTCTACCACCGAACAGCTGTAACTCGCGTGCACTAGGAACATGCCATCCTTCTGGACAAGGGTCGTAATATGCTCTATACTTATCATGCCAACCCGCATTGTTGGTTGATTCTGTGCCGGTATAATACCAGTCACCGTTAAACTCGTTGCCTGTGATAAAAGTTGTGGGGTGTGCTGTGGCGTATTCAATTGTGCCGGTAGACTTAGTTGAATGGACTACAGATGGCCATTCTATTGTAGATTCCATAACACTCTTATTATGGAAATCAGAAATTCCTAAGAAAGGATCCTTCCTTCCCCATTGGTACATAAGGCCTGCACCGTTTCTTTGAATAGCCCCTAAATCGCGATCCATTACAACGCCTATAGTCCTGGTTTTGTATCCATCCCACATATTCCCCTCCTGTTTTGTATTGTGACATGCACCTGGCTCTTTGTCTAACAACCATATATGCCACGACCAGAGGATGCTGCCGGTCGAGTCTTTGGCAGCAATCACAGCATTGCCTTCTTTAAATTTATCCGGGACCAAGAATTTGATTGTGTTATCTGTGTATTTTACTCCTGCTATCAGATCTCCGACTTTCGGTTTTTCTTCTGTGCCAAAACTCTCCCATAGGACCTCTGCGCTGGAAACCTCTGTAATCGGTTCAGAAGTTCGTCCCATTACAGTGGGGAATGAATAAACTCCAGGTTTTGTTATGATATAGCAATTGTTTCCATATGATCGTCCTTTGTCGATTATAATGGTTTTAGAGCGATATGGGTAGTCGATATATTCTGTACGTTTAGTTGACAGATCGATTGCTGTACCTGATAGTTTGACTTCAACTATAGGAATTTCTGTTCCATCTTCCCTGAAATATTCCTCTGAAATGATTTTTGCAGAAATTAGACCATCGCATGAACCGTCGCATCTGGTTGTCTCAAACATTTTATGACTATATGGATGGCCCGACTGATAATAAGTGGTCTCATACTTTATGGGGTTGTCACTCTCATCTGTATCCTCAATATGTATTTCTTTTTTTAAACTTGTTCCATCCGGGAAATAGGTTTTCAGTGAACCTCCTGCCATGATGAAGTATTTTGTCGGAACCCCATTGTCGCATTTACATTCTATTTTACCAGCCATTTCCATAGCGCGCTTAGAATCTACGAACAACATGAGTGTTGAAAGGCATTCGTCTACGATGAGTGCTTCAAGACACTTGAGGCCCTGTTCATTATATACGGATATGCTTCCATTTTTTAATCCAAGTATATGTGCCATGCAGCTTTTACTGTTGTTGTCAGCTTGTTCGCTGCATGAAGTTGCAATTGCATCATAAAACTCGGTGTTAAATTTCTTGGTGGTTGTAATTTCTATGCGTCCCGATTTGATGTATGATGGATACATGTCCTGTAGCTCGGTGGGAACAAATGGTGCGATGCTGATATAATCGTAGTATAATATGTGAGTCTTTTCACATCCACATAAACTGATCGCAATTATAAGGGCAGTTATTATCTTTTTCATTATAGTCTTATTAGGTGAGATTATTGTTTTGAAGTTCTATATTGTTATCTCCTTGATCTACTTACTTTATTACTAAAAAATAACTCATTCCCATTAGCCTGCATTTTCTCTAAAAGTTCAGGAGATACGTCACTATTTTTAAATACCCCATCGTTTAAAGCCCTTTCAATATCTTTAAGTTCGCTTACCGAATAATCACCCTCCAAAACCCCAAATAATTTCTTACCCGTTTCATTGGTTGACGCTAATGATTTTGTAATTCTGGCTCTTTCTTTATCTTTTGCTTCTTGACTATCAGTACCAATCCATTCACCAATACCCTTACCGAGATACCGGCCTGCAGTAAGTCCTATAGCTGGGCCCAAAATGGGACCGACATAAGGAACTAGTGCGAAAGCATATGTTGTGATTGCAGATGATATACATGCACCTCTCTGTCCTCCTACAGTTTTTGAGTTTTCCATTATATATAGGTCGGTGTCCTTATATTCGTTTTTCTGATTGACCAGAACGAATATTCCTACTATAAAAGATAGTATTATCGCTAAGCTCTTCTGATGACTCTTGATTTTGTTTGCGTCTAGTCTGATATAACTGTCTTTCTCTATGTTTTTGTTATCTGCCAATACCGCGTCTAGCAAATCCTCTATTCGCGATTGAGAGTAGCATTCACTGTAATATATCAGTATTACGTTTTCCTCGTTGTAGAATTTGCTGATTAGAGTTCTTAAGTGTTCTCTCTGCTCTGTGCTGCATTCTGCTGACTTGCAGGCGTCTAGTTCTTTGGTTACATCGATAATCATATTCCCTGAGTCTTAAATGATCTTCAAAGTAACGTTTATATGTACAGACCATCAAGTTCAAGATGGTTCATTTTTACAAGATTTTCAAATGACCCTTCGTGAACTTGATTCTGCTTTGACCAACCTATAAATTTGCTTCTTGACAGCATGAAAATTTATTGCTTTATGAGAATACGCTTAATTGGCATGTTGATAATTTCCATAATTGTAATGGGATGTACAGATGAGATATCATTCGATACCTTAAATATAGGTAGATTCCTTGCGGATATTCCTGATGAATGTCAACCTGTTAGTGAAATACATGATTGTATTGTAGATATACAGACATCTTCTGATTTAAAACGCAACGAGTATCTTTCAGAAATGACGGACATGGACAGCGGTTATGGTACTCTTTGTGTGCCTGATGTGGAAGATGCTGTAATAAGTGTTTATACTAGAGATTCCGTGTCTACTAAAGCGCGTGTGAAGCAAATGGAGATTCTTGTTGACAGCGGGGAAATAACATCGTTAAGAATTTGGAAGAATGAACAATTGATTTGTGAAGTAGATGGAAGGATGGGGATGGATATATTGAACGGTGATTATTTTTTTCTGTCAGGCACACAGAAAATATATAAAGGTCATATGACTTCTATTGAACGCTCTTCGGATTATACTGACGCTTGTGAAAAATTTGTTGAAACTGAAAAGCGATATTTCTATGAGGGGGATATTCCCTATTATCAACTAGTTGAAAGAGAATATAGAAATTGGCTTTACGAGTTAAATGCCCCATTGGGTGAAATTAATTATAGGAGAATTGAGGACATGGATATTAATGTGTCGGTGTCTGCTGAATTTACTGTAAGGAGAATTGAATATGGGGAAGCTTATGGAAGAGATCTGTCACCATGGCAAGTTCTATTTCTTGAAAATCCCCCATATGTTATATTCAAAACCTCAATTGATGCCGGCAAAGAAGTAGTTTATATGGCATTGTTTGACAAATCACGATATGAGAAGTGTGGTGTGTTCTTTTCATATGATCATCATTTGTTTACATTACGTATGGGACATGCATTCAATTGCGATGTCATGCATGAGGATTTCAAAATCAGGTACATTAATGAATACGAGTCGTTGGGCGCGTCAGGAGTTTTTAATTTGTCATTGGATTCGCTTTCTAATGCTATAATTACCGGAACAGATAAAAATAACCGTTCGGTTTCGATGGGAGAATATAATGTTCCATACGACGAGGATCTATATGAAATTTTATGGCAAAGGCTACAGCAGGAGGAGCAGGTGGCAATTGAACGTTATCAGAGAAAGAAGGAATATGAAGAACGCGCAAAAGCTATCATAGAGCGTATGGTGACAGTCCCCTGTCCTGAATGTAATGGATTGGGAGGAATAGCCCAAACAGGAATGGGTGTAGTTCATGGCTCCCTAAATTGTCCTTGTTGTCACGGACGTGGATATCTTGAGATCGATCCATACTCGGCGGCGGATGCTGAGCTGTATAAGGACTTGTTACGACATTAATAAAAAATATAGTTATGAAAAAAGTAATTATTAAAAGTATGATGCTTCTGGCTTGTGTTGCTGGCTGCAAACAATCTGATTCAGTTGTCGATTTGTCGACAAATGGAACAGCAAATTGTTATATCGTATCAAAATCAGGCACTTATTCTTTTCCTGCTGTTAAAGGTAATAGCATGGATATGGTGGGTGATGTATGTGCTGCGGAAGTATTATGGGAAACCTACTGTACGTCAGAGTCTCCTATGGTCGGTGATCTTATTTTAGCGGTTAATTACGAGAATGATCGTATTGTATTTCAGACACCAAAGAAATTTAAAGAGGGCAATGCCTTGATAGCGGTAAAAGATAGCGATGGTACAATATTATGGTCATGGCATATATGGCTTACCGACAAACCGGGAGAGCAGATTTATTACAACTCGGTGGCAATGATGGATAGAGATCTTGGAGCGTCTGACGATAAGGAAAATGGTCTTTCTTATCAATGGGGCAGAAAGGATCCATTTGTCGGTTATGGCATCTCATCTACAGTTCGTCATGATGAAGAAGGGTATTCTTATAAAAAGGGCACTGTGCAATATTCCATAGCCCATCCGACGACTATCATAACAACTCAGGTGTCTGAATATGAATATGTACATTCAGGCATATGGGAACGCTCTAACCAGATATTGTGGGTCAAAAATAAGACGATATATGACCCGTGCCCTGCCGGTTGGCGTATCCCTGATAGTGATATTTGGGTTAAAACTATCAAGGAGAGTATCATTGATATGTCGTTCTATGGCAATTGTTTCTCAAAAATGAGTGGAGAGGGTGACATGATTTATTATCCTAGTGACCATTACTGGTCAACTGCTCCCTATCGTAAGACCTGTTTCAGGATTTTTGGTTCCGAGTATGGGGACGGATGTGATGATTGTGATGCGGTAGGTGACAGAGGCTATGTCAGGTGTCAGAAGGAATAGTGATTTGTGATGTAATGTTAGTCAATATTTTCCGAACAGCCAAATGAACTAATGTGAACTTGATTTGCTGCTAAGGCTGTTCCTAACTTTGTATAAATTGTTTGTTGGAAGATAATTTATACATTTGTGGGAAAGATTCAGAAAAACATGCCGGAGCTAGCATACCTCTTGACTGAGGTTGAAAACAGATATGGACGAAGGATAGCGACTACGACTGATTTCGAGTCGCTGTCCTTTGTCATCGAACATCAGACGGGTGAACAGATTTCGTCTTCCACCCTTAAGAGGCTTTGGGGCTATGTCAGCCTGAATCCGACTCCCCGTATTGCCACTCTTGATATTCTTTCGAAATTCGTCGGGCATAAGAACTTCAAGGCTTTCTGTGAGAGCCTGAAGGAATCCAAATCTTTTGTCTCGACGTTCTTTACAGCGAGATATCAGACTGTTGCAGAGTTGAATGCTGGCGTCGAGGTGTCGATAGGATGGGCTCCGAACCGTTTGGTGAGGCTGAAGTATCATGGTGATTTTCAGTTTGAAGTGCTGTCTTCAGAGAACTCACAGCTGCAGGCGGGTGATCGGTTTGAACTCTCGGAGATCATCATAGGATATCCTCTGTATATATCAAGGATATTACGTGATGGAGAGTACACCCCGTCATATGTGGCAGGACGCAATATGGGTATAACCCTTTTGAAGGTTGAAACTAAAGAATAGATGATGCGGCATCCCTAAACAGCTCCTCCAGCTCTGATGCATCAATATTATCAGCCGGTGGCGTGTCGGAAGACTTTGCTGCCGGCTTTTCTTTTGGTTTTGGCTGTGGCTCCTGGATTACGACATGTTGCTCAGGTGGTACGATGGCTTGTGCTGGAGAATCTATGATAGTGTCTTCTGGTGCCTCGGTTGGTACAGGCAACTCTACAGGTTCTTTGTATGTAATTGTGAAGTAAGTGACTGCTGCTGCAACTGATATGATGAACATGAAGATCAGGCGCATAAGTCTCCTGAAACTGGCATTCTGGATGTCCTTCTTTATGTCTGCGACTGAGCTGTATCTTTTGCTTCTGCTCTGTTGCAGACATCGAGACGCTACATGGCGGTATTTCCTGCTTATTTCATTGATGATCAATCCCAGCGACCATATGTCGCATCGTGCATCAACCTGTTCTCCGGCAATGAGCTCGGGCGCGGCGTAATGACGGGTACCTGCCGGAGCCTTGAAGGTCCCGTATGAGTCAGCATCGGAAAGTCCGAAATCAATGATCTTTACATTCCGGCCGTTGTGTGTAATCATTATGTTCTCGGGCTTCAGGTCGCGGTGGATGATCTGCTTTCTGTGGATGTATTCCAAAGCATCACATATCTCGCATATGATTTTTCTGCATAATCCGCTGTCCATAGCATCAGCCCTCAGCATCTGTTCAAGGGTTTGCCCGTCAATCCATTCCATGACGATGCAGCTGCCGACTGTCGGATGGACGATCTTTGCGAAATACTGGCATACGCCGCTGTGACTGAGGGAGAATCCGATGTTGAAGTCCTTGTCAAGCAGGTCCTCGTATAGTAAATTACCTCGGTATTCCTTCTTCAGGGCCTTGTACACGAAGAACCTTCCGTTCTTGCAGACGCGGTAAAGTTCACTGAACCCGTCCTCCGAAGAGTGGATGAGTTCAATGTCATTCGATTCGTGATGTGAGCTTCCCGGTCCGGTGGGAAGAAAGAATCCTGAAGGTCCTAACATGTCTGCGTTAATATAATTCAAAGATATGCCTTTTTTGTTAAATTTGCATTCTATGACTGTTTCATACAGACATATTTTAACGCTTGTCATTGCCCTGACTTTGGCTTTAAACTCCTTTGCGCAGCAAAGGGGTGAGGACGATATGTCTATGCGCCTGGCGGAATATGAGGCTTTGTGTCAGGAGTGTCTGGAACTGAAGGCAAAAGCAGCTGCTGGCGAACGTGTGTCGCGAGATCAGGCACAGTCTTTACTGGATGCCTTCGTGGCGGCCAACAGGTCTCTGAAGGATGATGAACCGGTCATGACTGTTGCGCAGAGGCAACGCTTCGCTGCTGTGGGACGGTGGTTCGCGACAGGAGAGCCGCCACAGGGAACGGACCGTGGCGTTATGCGTATGGCGACCGTTTCGGTCGAGGGATTGACCGGCCCCTTGGCTGAACCTTTGGTCTGGCATTATGCCGGGACGTCCGCGAAGAAATACGGGTCTTTTTATGCTCTTGCGGATATCTCCATACCAGATTTGGCATACGGTATTATGGCGGGGTATCAATACGGACGTATCGGAGGATATATCCGCTTCAGAAGCAGTTTTCATAAGTTGCCTTCTATCTCATATCAGTGCTTGAGTGACGGCAGTCTTACGAGTGGTGGAAAGCTATGGTCCACAGGTGTTTCAGCTCATAGTACCCTGACTATGACAGCTGGAGTTCTTGTACCTTTCAGGCCTAACCTGGCTGTGTATGCCGGTGCAGGATATGGGAATCGTGCACAAGCATGGCAAGATATCGATGGTTCCTGGGCTTTGGTGGCTGACTGGTCCCACAAAGGGTTCGCTGCCGATGCCGGAGTCGTATTCTCGTGGCGTAGCCTCGTCCTCCATGCCGGCGTCGCCACCATAAAATTCAAAACAGCCGCATTCACGTGCGGAATAGGTGTGCGGATACACCAATAAAACAGGACACCTGTTAATGAGGGTGTCCTGTTTTATTGGTGTCTATTATCGACTCGAAGAATCAGGCTACTGATTTCTAAAATATCTTAAACTCGAAGAATCAGGTTACTGATTCTTCGGTCTCATCTGAGGGAAGAAAAGCACATCCTGGATAGTAGGGGAGTTGGTCATGAACATAGTCAGACGGTCGATTCCCATACCGAGACCTGATGTTGGAGGCATACCGTACTCAAGTGCGCGTACGAAGTCCATGTCGATGAACATAGCCTCGTCATCACCCTTGTCCTTGAGCTTCACCTGCTCCTGGAAACGCTCGTACTGGTCGATAGGGTCGTTCAGCTCGCTGTATGCGTTTGCAAGCTCCTTACCGCATACGAAGAGCTCGAAACGCTCTGTAAGCTCTGGGTTCTCGCGGTGACGCTTTGTGAGTGGAGACATCTCCACTGGGTAGTCAGTGATGAATGTAGGCTGAGTGAGGTGGTGCTCGCAGTACTCTCCGAAGATTGCGTCGATGAGCTTACCCTTACCGAATGACTCGTCGATCTCGACGTGAAGCTGCTTGCATGTTGCGCGGAGCTGATCCTCGTCCATGCCTGCTACATCAACGCCTGCGTATTCCTTGATCGCCTCGAGGATAGGGAGGCGGCGGAAAGGCGGCTTGAAGTCAACCTGCTTGTCGCCGATTGTAACCTCTGTCTTGCCGTGGAGCTTGAGGGCGATCTTCTCGAGGAGCTTCTCCACGAACTCCATCATCCAGATGTAGTCCTTATAAGCCACATAGATCTCCATACATGTGAACTCAGGGTTGTGGGTCTTGTCCATACCCTCGTTACGGAAGTCCTTTGCGAACTCGTATACTCCGTGGTAACCGCCGACGATGAGTCTCTTCAGGTAGAGCTCGTTTGCGATACGCAGGTAGAGAGGAATGTCGAGAGCGTTGTGGTGAGTGATGAACGGACGAGCTGTCGCACCGCCTGGGATGCTCTGGAGGATAGGAGTCTCCACCTCAAGGCAGCCTGCCTCGTTGAAATACTCACGCATTGTAGCCACGATCTGGCTTCTCTTGATGAATGTGTCGCGTACCTGTGGGTTTACGATCAGGTCCACATATCTCTGTCTGTACTTGAGCTCTGGATCCGAGAATGCATCGAACACCTCGCCGTCCTTCTCCTTCACGATAGGGAGGACGCGGAGTGACTTGCTGAGGAGAGTAAGCTCCTTTGCATGCACTGAAAGCTGTCCTGTCTTTGTGATGAATGCGAATCCCTTGATACCGATGATGTCTCCGATGTCAAGGAGCTTCTTCCACACTGTGTTGTACATTGTCTTGTCTTCACCAGGGCAGATCTCATCGCGGTTGATGTATACCTGGATACGTCCTGTCTCGTCCTGGAGTTCGCCGAATGATGCTGCGCCCATGATACGTCTTGACATGATGCGGCCTGCGATCACGACGTCCTGGAAGTTGCCTGCGGCCTCGTCAAACTCTGCCTTGATCTGCGCTGCAGATGTGTTGATAGGGTAGAGTGGTGCCGGATAAGGCTCGATTCCGAGTTCTCTGAGCTTAGCGAGTGATTCTCTTCTGAACAACTCCTGCTCGTTGAGGTCCATAATGCTCATAGTAGTTATATCTTTTTATAGTTATTCAATACAAAACGTGCAAATTTAACAAAAAATTCTCTATCTTTGTGTGATATGGCAGTAGAAAAGATATGGAAAATACGTGAAGTTGCTGATAAGGAGACTGTAAGGCAGCTTGCTTCTGAACTTGGAGTGGATCCCGTGCTTGCGGAACTCCTGGTCCAGAGGGGTGTCCATACCTTTGAGCAGGCCCGCTCGTTCTTCCGTCCAAGCCTTGAAAACCTCCACGATCCGTTCCTGATGAAGGATATGGACAAGGCTGTGGAAAGGGTGCATAAAGCAGTGTCGACAGGTGAGAAGATTCTCGTTTATGGAGACTATGACGTTGACGGAACTACTGCAGTATCTTTGGTATATTCATTCCTCCTTCGTCTTACCAGACACGTTGACTTCTATATCCCTGAGAGATATGATGAAGGTTACGGTGTGTCGTACAAGGGCATAGACTGGGCGGCGGAGAACGGTTTCGGACTCATCATCACCCTCGACTGCGGAATCAAGGCCAACGAAAAGGTCGATTATGCGGCAGGTAAGGGAATCGACATGATCATCTGCGACCACCATCTTCCTGAGGATGAGCTTCCTAAGGCAGTGGCGGTGCTTGATCCCAAGCGTGAGGACTGTCATTATCCATTCGACGATCTGTCAGGATGTGGAGTAGGATTCAAGCTTGTGCAGGCATATTCCCAGGCACATGGAATCGATTTCGATACCCTCATCCCTTTGCTTGACCTGCTTGTGGTCAGCATTGCCTCAGACCTCGTGTCCGTGACAGATGAAAACAGAATCCTGGCACATTACGGGCTCAAGCAGCTCAATGTCAGCCCACGTCAGGGTCTCATGGCGATGATCCAGCTTTCCGGGCTTGAGCCGGGACACCTTACTATCGATGACATTGTCTTCAAGATCGGCCCTCGTATCAATGCGGCCGGACGTATGGAGACGGGACGCATTGCTGTGGAGCTTCTGACAGCATCGGACGCAAAGACAGCCATCCGCATAGGTACAGAGATCAACGAACATAACAACGAAAGAAAGAACATTGACCGCCGCATCACACAGGAGGCACTCGAGATGGTCGAGTCAGGAAGCTGCCTGTCAAGCGGAAAGGCCACAATCGTATATAATCCTAAGTGGCATAAGGGTGTTGTGGGTATCGTAGCTTCAAGACTTGTTGAGGCATACTATAAGCCGACAATCGTATTCACCAAGTCCCAGGGGGGACTCGTGACAGGTTCAGCGCGAAGCGTACATTGCTTCGACCTTTACGGCGCTATCGAAAGCTGTGCTGACCTTCTTGAAAATTTCGGTGGTCACCTCTATGCCGCGGGTCTTACACTCAAGGAAGAGAACCTTCAGGAGTTCTGTGAAAGGATAGAGAAGTTCATATCGGAGGCGATAGTCCCTGAGATGCAGACTCCGGTGGTGGATGTTGATGCAAGACTCAATTTCTCACAGATTACCCCTAAGTTCCTGCGCATCCTTAAACAGTTCCAGCCGTTCGGCCCAGGCAACAGCATGCCGATTTTCCGTACGGATAATGTCTATGATAACGGAAGCATACGCAAGGTGGGAGCCGAAGGCGGACACCTCAAGCTCGAGCTTATCCAGGAGTCACAGCCATACCACCATATTTCCGCTATCGCGTTCAATATGGCTGACTTCTTCGATCACATAAAGGTCGGAAATCCGGTAGATGTATGTTACAGCATCGTAGAGAACTACTATCGCGGTACAGCCAATACACAGCTGCGCGTAAGAGATCTACATGAACGTGAAGAACTTGTCTAGACAAGTTCCTCACGTATAATATTAATAATCTCAGAGGCGACCGCCTCAATAGACTTGCCGTCCGTATCAATGATGATATGGGCGGTCTTTTCATATGTTGCTGAACGGAGGGCCATTAACTCTTTTATGCGAGTTTCAAGTTCAAGATTGCCACGTCGTCCTTCGGACTCCTCGCAATGACGTGTGGAGGTTTCATTTAGTGAGTGTTGTTGCGATAATAGAGGACGACTGCCTGTCTGACCAGAAAGATGCTCCATCAAAGTATCCACGGACGCCTTCAGATATATACATATAGTATCAGAATGCACAATCTCCGCACACTCCTCCGTCATCACAGCCCCACCTCCCAGCGCTAACACCAATGACGCAGATTCTTTGAATTGTATAATATTATGTGGTCTCTTGTCGGTTTGCCTATTGTATGGAAGAGGCATTTTGCCACCCCCGGCTAGGGGGAGGGGCCCACGCAGTGGGAGGGGGCCTCTGGAATACATAGGCAGACCGACAATCTCCTTTAATGTTTCCAATTCCATAGCTCTGAAAACCTCCTCTCCTTCGCTAGCGAAAATCTCCGGAATCGTACGTCCGGCACGCTCCTCAATGACCTGATCCAAGTCCATAAAAGGACAGCAGAGCAGCTGCGAGAGTTCCCTCCCGACGCTGCTCTTGCCGCATCCCATGAATCCTGTCAATGATATTATCATATCAGTATAAAGATTGCCACGTCGCTTCGCTCCTCGCAATGACGTATAATAAACCTAGAATAAGGATAACTGTGCATCATCGTCCGGGGTATCAAGGTCGATAGGCTCGTCCTCCACACCGGTATTATCGATTTCACCCGCCTGATTCTCCGCCTCACTCTCCTGCGGCACCACATCGTCCTCAGGCTTGTGCAGCGGCTCCACGAACTTAACCGACTTAACGTCCATCGCGCTCACCCTCTTACCCTTGGCCTGGATGCCCTTCTTTCCGATGAATTCCTCAGCATCAACGAGCTCAGCCTCCCTATGCTCATGCTTTCCTCCGAAAGTGATCTCGAACTGAGGGTGCTTGTCATCACTTATTTCCACAAGATATGAACCCTTCGCCTCGGAAATGAAGCTTACGGAAGTATTGTCGCTTATCTCGAACGAGAACCTCTTCACATAGAATGACGTCACTGCCTTGTCATAATAAAGAGCAGTATAAGTCTTACCTGTATCAAGTTTCTCGATCTTGAGGATATCACCCTGGTACCTGTTACTCAGGTCGAACGACGTAGTATAATATGTACCGTCCTTGCAGATCACCAGGATATGGTCTCCTGTGTTGAACTGACCCAGATGGAGTCCACGTCCGTCCTCATTGAGCCTCTGGATGTCCTCGTCAAACCAGATGTCCTTTCCTCCGATAGTCGAAACACCTTTCGACTTGAGCTGGATCTTCTGGATCGCATTCTTGGAAACCAGATTACCGCGTGATGCGCGTCCCTTGATAAGAAGCTGAGAGAAGTCATACTCGTCGATCAGCTTCTTGAGCTTCGCACGCTGTCTATAGTAGATCTTCACGGTCTCGGCCTCGCCATTGTGGTTGACTGTGAACCAGAGGATCTGTGAACCAGGAGTTCCCATAGTGATGTCATACTCCTTATCGCGGGTCACGCTCGTGATTGCAAATCTCTTGGCGTAGCTTACAGACGACTTACCGTCGCGATAGATAACATTATATATGGTTCTCTGGTCGTTTCTGTCAAAGATTCCCACGTATAGGATGTCCTTTCCGAAGAATGCCTTCTCGCTGACCTTGGTAACCTTATATTTACCGTCCTTGTGTATCACGATGATCTCCGAAAGGTCAGAACAGTCGCAGATGAACTCGGCGTTGTCCTCCTTCTTGAGGGCGATACCCACGAAGCCTTCCTCCTTGTTGGCGTAGAGCTTTGCGTTGTTGCTCACTACCTTAGTCACAGCGATGGACTCGAAACCTGTCAGCTCTGTAAGCCTTGGATAATCCTTTCCGTATTTCTTCTTGAGATTCTTGAAGTAGTTGATAGTAAACTCGGTAAGATGCTCCAGATGGTTCTTCACCTCGTCCATCTCGTCCTCGATGCCTCTGAGCTTCTCGTCTACCGCCTTGGTGTCGAATTTAGAGATCTTCCTTACAGGTTTCTCTACGAGTCTGTGGATGTCCTCCATGGTGATCTCCCTCTTGAGAAGTCCCTGGAACTCGAGCATCTTGGCGAATACTTCGGCAAGTTGATCCTCCCAAGTCTTGGCGTCTCCCTCGAGAATTTTATATACCTTGTTCTCGAAGAAGATCTTCTCGAGAGAGCTATAGTGCCAGTCATTCTCGAGCTCATCGAGTCTGATCTGGAGCTCCTGCCCAAGGAGACTCTTTGTGTGGTCTGTGCTGTATCTGAGAATCTCGTCCACAGAAAGGAACTGAGGCTTGTGGTCCACGATGACGCAGGCATTCGGCGAGATCGAAACCTCGCAGTCTGTGAACGCATAGAGCGCGTCTATGGTCTTGTCCGGCGACACATCGTTAGGAAGGTGGATCACGATCTTTGCCTTGTCAGTCGTCAGGTCATCGATCTTCTTGATCTTGATCTTGCCCTTCTCCTTTGCTTTGAGGATTGAGTCAATTATGATATGAGTGGTCTTGCCAAATGGTATCTCGTTGATAGACAATGTGTTCTTGTCTACCTTCTCAATTTTGGCGCGAACCTTCACGACGCCTCCGCGCTGACCCTTCATGTACTTTGAGCAGTCTGCGAAACCTCCGGTAGGGAAGTCCGGATAAAGCTCGAAGCTCTTGCCCTGCAGATGAGCGACTGCAGCATCAATGATTTCGTTGAAGTTGTGCGGAAGGATCTTTGATGCCAGACCCACGGCGATACCCTCTGCGCCCTGCGCAAGCAGAAGCGGGAACTTGATAGGCAGCTCCACCGGCTCCTGGTTACGGCCGTCGTAAGAGGTCATCCAGTTTGTTGTCTTAGGGTTGAATACAACCTCCTTGGCAAACTTGGTAAGACGCGCCTCGATGTAACGGGGAGCGGCGTTTGAGTCGCCTGTGAGGATGTTACCCCAGTTTCCCTGACAGTCGATCAGGTAGTTCTTCTGTCCCATCTGCACGAGGGCTCCCAGAATCGACTGGTCACCGTGCGGATGGTACTGCATGGCCTGTCCGACGATGTTAGCCACCTTGGTGTAGCGTCCGTCGTCAATCCTCCACATTGCGTGGAGCACTCTTCGCTGCACAGGCTTCATACCGTCCACGATATGCGGTACGGCTCTGTACAGGATAACATATGATGAATAGTCAAGGAACCAATCCTTGAACATGCCTGAAAGCTTGAACTTGCGGCTGTGTTCGCCGAGCAGCTTGTCGAATTTGCCCGGTTCCAGCTCTACTACCGCCTCTTCCTCCTGCTCGTTAACCTCCTCTGCCGGAAGATCGTTATCTTCGATAGGGAGATCCATGTCGTTGTTGCTCATACTGGTCTTAGTCTTTATGGTTTACGGCTTTGCCGCATTCTTAATATTCGTATCCGAACTTGCGGAGTTCCTTCTTGCTCTCCCTCCAGTCAGGGTCAACCTTGACGTAGAGACTCAAGAAGACTTTTTTCTGGAAGAAGTCTTCCATGTCGATGCGTGCCTGTGTGCCTACCTTCTTGAGAGACTGTCCGCCCTTTCCGATGATGATGCCCTTCTGGGTATCGCGCATTACATATATGACAGCGCTGATGTCATACCTTTCAGCGCCTTCCTTGAACTCCTCGACAACTACCTCGCAGCTGTACGGAATCTC
>JAGBSL010000096.1 GCA_017631875.1 Bacteroidales bacterium
AAAGAAGGATGCTCCATTCTTCCTGACTATCGCATATAATCCGCCTCACAGCCCGTATGAGAGCCTCGATGACTGCATGGCAGAGGATTATGCCTTATATGAAGATATGGGCTACTCGGAACTCTATGTGCGTGATAATGCTGACACGACATTGAGCAAGGCACCTGCTGCAAGGTATTATTTTGCCAATGTAACAGGAGTAGACAGAGAATTCGGCCGTCTTCTCGATGCGCTTGAAGAGCTTGGATTGGATGATAACACGATAGTCATATTCACCTCAGACCATGGTGAGACCATGTGTAGCCAGGGCACAGAAGACCCTAAGAATTCGATTTATACCGAATCCTTCAATGTGCCTTTCATGATCAGATACCCTGAGAAGATCCGCCCGAGAGTCGAATCCACATTATTGAGTTCGGTAGACATTATGCCTACCCTGCTTTCGATGGCCGGACTTAAGGACGAAATCCCCGCTACGGTCGAAGGCCGCGACCTTTCTCCTGTAATCCTGGAGAATGACGAATACTGCGATATTCCGGAATCAGTCCTTTATATCCGCAACCTTAACGGACCGAAAGGTGAGGATGGCATGGTCAAAGGCTTCTTCCCTGTCGCTCGAGGAATCAAGACAAGCAGATTTACATTCGAGATTTCCGTGAACAGGGACAAGACTCTGAAGGATGTCATAATATTCGACGATATGCAGGATCCGTATCAGCTCTCCCCTATTTCATATAAGGATAATCCGGAGCTGTTCAAGAACCTTCTTGCCAAACTTGAAGCCAAGCTTGAGGAGGCTAACGATATCTGGTACAGGGAAGAAATGATCAAGAATCTGAAATTCTGATAAAACCAATCATATGAAAAGAATCACATTAATTACATCACTGATCATCCTTGCATTCGGCACGGTTGTTTCCTGCGTGAACAAAGAAGAGTGGGAAGACCGTCTGGAAAATCTGGATGAAAGGATTGCAGCTCTGGAAAAGACTGTCGGTGAGATCAACGACAATGCGTTGGCCATCAGCAAATTTGCCAGAGAGGAGATCCTCATTGTCAGGTACACTGAGCTTGACCATGGCTATGAGCTGGAGTTGAGCGACGGTACAAAGATCACTATCACCGATGGAGCATCTGCTCCAGGCATCGTTCCTATCGTCACAATCGACAAGGACGGTAACTGGCTCATGTCGATCGACGGTGGCGAGACATTCACCGCTATCAAAGGTGCAGTCAACGCATTCAAGGAGTCTGGTCAGACACCGCAGTTCAAGATTGACGCTGACGGATACTGGCTTGTCAGCGTAGATGGCGGCAAGACTTTCGCACACATTCTTGGCGCGAATGGAAAGCCTTTGAGCGCTACTGATGCAGCCGTTACTGCCGGCAAGGCAAAATATTTCAATGACATCACCTTCGATAAGGAGAATGGAATCTTTACCATGACTCTGGTCAGCGGCGAGGTTCTTTCTGTTCCTGTTGTAGAGTCTTTCTACATCAAGGTTGCCGGATACGCTGAGAAGGCTGTCATTCTGCTTGACCAGACACTCAAGTATAAGGTCGAGATGAATGAGGTCAAGGACGCATTCTTCAAGGTTCCTGAAGGCTGGAGAGCTGTTCTCACAGACAGCGAACTCCAGATTACTGCTCCATCAGCAGGCACACCTGGCGAGTACACAATCAATCTTGTACTTACATCAGTTGACGGATTCATTCTCAACGAGGTATTCGTATTCACCCTCAGCAACGAGGCATATGATGCGTCAAGCTGCAAAGTCTTCAATGACTGGAAGGTAGGAAATGCCGACAACGTACTTCTTGACTTCTCGTATGCTGGATATATGCGTGGTGAAGTTGCTCCCCTAGAGGCAGAGGCACTCGGATATAAGGTATATAATGTAATGGATTATGGTGCCGTGCCCAACGACGGCATTTCAGACCGTGATGCTTTCCTTGCCTGTGTAGAAGCTGCTACAGGAGTAAAATTCTCAGCAAGCAACAAGGTTCTTACTCTCGCACACAAGGAAAAGGCAAATGCGATCGTATATTTTCCTGAAGGAGAATTCATTCTTCACACAGCTGACGACAACTATACTGTTGACGGCGTGACATACAGCCGTACGATTCAGATACGTGCAGGAAACTTCGTTCTTCGTGGTGCAGGACGAGACAAGACGACTCTCGTAATGCAGGATCCGAACCTTCCGACAGATGCAAAGGTGCTTTACAGCTCGCCTGTGATGCTTGATTTCAAGCACAACAGCAGCTTTACTCCAGAAGGATCTCCAGACGTTGTCAAGAATGCGAAGAAAGGTGCCTTCTCGGTGGAGCTTTCGTCTACTACAGGACTCAAAGAGGATTCTTGGGTAGTACTCAGCGTTCAGAACAACGATCCTGCTTATGTTGCTGAAGAGCTTAAGGCGGGAAACGTTGTGCCAGGCGAACTTGGACCTGATCACGATATCAACAAGAACGGCGTGAAGGTATACGAATACCACCAGATCAAGTCTATTGAGGGCAATGTGGTGACATTCTACGAACCTATCCACCATGAGGTTGACATAAACTACACAAACTTCTCGGGCAACAACAGCTATAACTGGAAGGTCATGAACTACCCTCATTATGAAAATGTCGGTATCGAGGACCTTACCTTCAAGGGCGATTGCAAGAGCGGTTTCAAGCACCATGACAGCTGGGAGGATGACGGAGCGTTCAAACCTCTCAGCATGACGCGTCTGACAAACTCATGGCTCCGTCGTGTACGCTTTACAAGCGTCAGCGAGGCCTGCTCCGTAACCAACTGCGCAAACGTTTCTGTTTACGATGTCATTATCGACGGAAAGCGTGGTCACTCATCTATCAGATCACAGGTTTCTACCAGAGTATTCATCGGTGCGACAGTTGACCGTTCAAGCGGATACCTTGTAGACAATGCTTCTTCATTCGTTGAAGGTGCGGGTCAGTATCATGCTGTAGGAGTGTCAAAGCCTGCTATCGGAACAGTTCTTTGGAGGAACGTATGGGGTTCAGACGCATGTTTCGAGTCTCATGCTACTCAGCCACGTGCCACTCTTATCGACTGCTGCACAGGCGGTTGGATGAGATTCAGACAGGGTGGTGACGCAAATCAGGTTCCAAACCACCTTGCAGACCTCACAGTTTGGAATTTCTGCTCTGTTACTCCTGCTTCGGGTGTGTTCAACTGGTGGGATCATGATAGCCAGTGGTGGAAGTTCCTTCCTCCTATCGTTGTAGGATTCCATGGACAGACAACGACATTCGACGAAAGCCAGATGACAGTCAACTACAGCAATGGCATTCCTGTCAATCCGGAATCACTTTACGAGGCACAGATCAAAGAAAGGCTTGGAGCAGTTCCAGCTTGGTTAGTTTCATTGAAATAAAAATATATAGATATATGAACAAGTTATTCAGATTATTTGCAGCCGCTGCATTCACCCTTGGTGTGTCTGTGGCGTGTACAGACCTGAGCGACATAGAGGACAGACTCGATTCGCTCGAAGGAAGAGTCACTGCACTCGAGACTCAGATTGTCGGCCTTAACGGCAATATCGCAGCACTGCAGCAGCTCGTTGCTGGCGGTACGATCAATTCAGCTACAGTTAAAGACGGCGTTTGGACAATCGTGTTGTCAAACGGTGAGACATTGACTCTTACACAGGGAGCTGTCGGAGTCGGAAATGCTCCTATCATGTCAGTAGACGCAGAAGGATATTGGATGGTTGACTATGGTAATGGCGCTACTCATATCCTTATTGACGGCAACAAGGTAAAGGCTATCGGAACAGACGGTATCACTCCAGTATTCGGTGTTGATGCAGAAGGCTTCTGGACTGTAAGCTACGATGGCGGCCAGACATTCACTCAGGTACTTGGAGAAGACGGCAAGCCGGTAAGTGCTCTTCCTCAGGGAGAGGTACAGGACCCTTATTTCGAGGATGTAAAGCTTGTAGACGGAAATCTTGAGATTACGCTCAGAAGCGGTGAGAAGATCACTGTCCCTGTCATTGCTGATTTCCTTTGCGCAATCGAGGTTGCTGGTCTTCAGCTTTTCGAGCCAGGTGAAGCAAAGCCTTTCAACGTTACAGTCAAGGGTGTACAGAGCACAATGATCACTACGCCAGCAGGCTGGAATGCTTCTCTTTCTGAGGCAGTTGACGGTAAGGCTGTCCTCACTGTTACTGCTCCTGCAGCAACCAAGTCTACACTTGCTGACAGCGGTTCTGACGTTACAATCCTTGCATTCTCTGCACAGAACTATGCAGCAATCACTAAGATCCAGGTTCAGCTCACTGATGCTCCTGTTGTAATCAACCCTATCGCAAACGTATCTGCAGGCGAGGCAACTGAGACTACCCTCACCTACAACGTAGCAACTGCGGATGCAACTTCTTGGAAGTACATCCACCAGCTGGAGACCGAGGCTGCTCCAGATGCAGATAAGATCGCTGCAGAGGGAGCTGAAGGTACAGGTTCAAGCATCACTATCGAAGGACTTGAGTCTGGAACAGCATACGTACTTTATGTACTCCCTATCAACGGAACAATCCAGGGTAAAGTAGCTTCAGCAAAGAACACTACAGTTGAAGTTGTAGAGGTCATCACTGACCTTTATCAGGCATACCTTGACGGTAAGGAGATCGAGATTGCTGGTAAGACATATAGCCTTGCAGTAAACGGCGAGCCTGTTCTCAAGGTTGCAGCAAGCAAGGCTGACGCTACATTCAAGAACACATTCCACCAGAAGGAGTCTGCAGTGGTATTCCTTGAGGCAGAAGGCGAAAACACATTCGCACTGACATCAGTTGCCGAGATCAAGGGTAACATCGCTCTCGTCAGCCGTTACACAGACAAGCCTGTGACTGTAGAGTGGACTTCAAACATCAAGCTGATGAACGGTTCATTCACAGTTGACAACATGGTTCTCGACGGTAATGGCATAACAGTAGGTTACTTCATGAACAACGCTAACGCAACTGCTGACTTCGGCGGCGTATACATGAATAACGTTACTGTAAAGAATATCATCAAGCCTGTACTTTACGCTAACGTAGCGACATTCGGCTTCAATGAATTCGTGGTTACAAATTCGACATTCCACGTAGCTGCAGGTGCTCAGGCAAAGTTCCAGCTCTTCAACTTCTACAAGTCATCAGTTCTTCATACATACAAGAAGATCACCTTCGACAACAACATCGTGTACTGCGATGACCTTGCTCACCAGGTTCAGCTCTTCAACTATGACCAGAACGTTGCGCAGGCAGGCTCTCCATGGGAGGTAGAGGTAAGCATCTGCAACAACACCATCTACAACGCTCCAAGTGCAAACGGATACTTCAAGTTCTTCCAGGTGAAGTCACTCAAGATGAACAAGAACATCTTCTGGGCAGATCCAAGCATCAATGTCACTACATACTGCATGATCATCTACAGCGAGGGACAGGACCAGACAGTATTCGATACTACTGACAACATTGCTTATGGTAATGCAGGAAACTGGACAATTGCACACAGCAACTCTAAGTTCATCCCAGAAGTAAACAAGATCGAAAAGCTTGCGGCTTCTCCTCTTGCAACAGCAGATGTGGCAACAGGTACATTCACTGCAACAGCTGACTACGCATCATACGGTGCTCAGAGATAAGCTGTTGATTTGATATAGCAAAGACTCGGTTCATGTCATTTGAACCGAGTCTTTTTATTTGAACAGCTTCATCACGTTAGCCGGGGGACGCTGGGACATCAACTCATTCTTCATGTAATCCATGTAAGGCGCAGCGTGCTTGAAATATTGGTGATACCCCTTGCAGAGATAATTGAGATTCTGCTCTCCGTCTTCGGTTTGAGCAAAACGGTCCTTAGGGCATCCTCCGTTACAAGCGAAGAGGTAGCCGCAGCTGCGGCATTGACCTGGCAGACTCCCCTGCTTCTTTCTACCGAACTCGAGCTGCCTTTCACTATACATCATCTCCAGAAGCGTGTTCTGTCTGATATTTCCAAGCTTATATTCAGGGAAGACAAAGTGGTCGCACGAGTATACGTCTCCGTTGTACTCCATGACTCCTGCATGCCCGCAGCTGCGTGCCATCGTGCATAATCCCGGATCCACTCCGACCCAGTTGGCCAGAGTAGCATCGAATAACTGTATGAAATACTGTCCTACATCGTTGCGGACCCACTCGTCAAAGATGGTGCAAAGGAAATTCCCCCAATCTTCGGGGGTCACTGAAAAGCGCGCAAGTCGACAATCCTTCTGATTTGGAGCTGCAAGGTGTCGCCCGTCTTCATGTTCGGCCAAACGTTCGACAATCGGAGTGAACTGTATGTATCGGCAGCCTATCGACTTGAAGAAATTATAGAATTCCTTCGGGTGCTTGACATTCAGGTCATTGACTACCGCCATTGCGTTCCACATCACGCCATGTTTGTTCAAGAGGTTGATTCCGCGTATCACCTGATGAAATGATGGCTGTCCGAGGCGGTTCTGCCTGTATGCATCGTGAACCTCCTTCGGACCGTCAATAGACACTCCCACCAGCCAGTTGTTTTCCTTGAAGAACCTGCACCACTCGTCCGTGAGCATTGTTCCATTGGTCTGGAATGCGTTGTCTATCGTCCTGCCTCGGGCATATTTCTTTTGCAGCTGCAGGGCCTTCTGATAGAAACTCAGCGGACGCATCATGGTCTCGCCTCCATGCCAAAGGAAAAGGACATTGGGTGTCGTCTGCGATTCTATATACTGTTTTACGAAATGCTCCAGAAGAGAGTCGGACATCAAGGTTTTGGGACTATCATTGTGCATGTGTGACTTCTCGAGGTAATAACAATACTCACAAGCCAGGTTGCACATGGCTCCGGCCGGCTTGAGCATGACATACAGAGGTTCTTCAAAAGGTGAATACACTGGTCCCATTTATAACATGTCTTTCAAACAAAGGTACAAATATAATTTTTGTGAAACCAATTAGTTTTCATACTTTTGCTGAGATTTGATTAAACAATATACTTAATTGATAAACTATGACAAAAAACATTACGACATCAGTCGCAACAACCTACGAGTCACCGCTTTGTGACATCGTAGAGATCAAGTCAGAGGGGGTTCTCTGCAGCTCATTTGAAACACCGGAAGAATATGACAAACCATACGAATGGTAAATGGAGGATTACAGAGATGAGAGCAATCAAATTTTCACTGCTTGCTGTAGCAGCTATGGCGGCAGTATCATGCGCAAAAGAAATCACTCCGGAAACCAATGAGACTCCAGAGGTAAACCCAAATCTTGTAGAGATCACTTTAACTGCTACCGGAGAATCTGACGAAGAGACCAAGGCAGTATTCTCAGGTTATCCTAAAATCGCATGGGAGGGCAACGAGGAAATCAGCCTCCTCGGTACCAATACCGGAAACCAGAAGCTGACAGCAAATGGCAATGGTCACCAGACAACATTCACCGGATACGCTGATGTAACAGATGAAGCCTATTATGCAGTTTATCCTTACGATCCAAATGTATCATTAAATGCCAATGGAACTATAGCGAATGTGACAGTCCCTGCTATTCAGACAGCGACTGCCGGTAGCTTTGATCCCGAAGCTTACATTGCTGTTGCAAAGTCAACCGATAAGGAGAGCCTTTATTTCAAGGCTGTTGGAGCATTCGTGAAGTTCAAGCTTGAGGATGCGGAGAACGTGAAGTCTGTGACCATGGTTTCCAACAGCGGCGCTAACATGGCTTGTTCAGCAACTGTCGTCATGAATGAGAATGGTGGCGTTTCACATGGTTCTCCATATGTTGACGGTACAGCAAGCAGCAGCGTCAAGATGGTAGGTGACTTCCAGACAGATAAGGCATATTTCATGGTTGTACGTCCGCAGCCATATGAAGGAGGTGTCACATTCTACATAGAGTACAAGGATGGTACAGTTCTTTCACGTACAGGAGCAAGTGCCCTCTTCGAGTCTGGCAAGGCACGTAATTACATCCGTAACCTTAACACCCTCCAGAAAAAGGACTTCAAGCCTGTTACTGACCTTTATACTCTCTACACTATGGGATATGACGTTACAGTAGGTGATATGACTATCAATAAGGAAACACATTCAGCAAAACTTATTACAGCGTCAGAGGCCAATACATCATTATATAATCAATTCAATAATGGTGGCATCTACTTCCTTGCTGTATCTGGTGAGGGTTCATTCAACCTCCACTCTAATGTTACTGCAAAGCAGTCAGTCGTGCTTATAGGCAACGCTTCTGATGGCAAGATTTCAATTGACGTCAATGGAAAGAACATCAACCATGCAGCAGGAACAATAGCACTTAAGAATATCGAACTTAAGACCGGCAGCAACACAAACTATGTTTTTGCTAATAATAATGCAACTGCTGATGTTGATGCATTTATCCTTGATGACTGTGTGGTAACTGATCTCATGAAACCTCTTTGGTATGTGAATGTTGCTGACTATACACTCAAGAATCTTACTCTTGTCAATACTGATATTGCTCTTACAGGAGCTACAAACATCATTGACCTTGCTAAGACTACATCACTAGGCAACGAATCTGTTATAATAAAGAACTGCATTCTATACAGTACTTCTAATACTGTGTCAAGAATCATTAACAATTCTCAGAACCTTACTGCTTGGACTGCAGATGTCGTTTTTGAGGATAACACGATTTTCAATCTGCATGCCGGCAGTAAGAATGGTTTGTTACATATGGCAGGTGCAAGTTCTGTTAACTTCAAGAATAACCTTGTTAACTTCTATAGTCTCAATGCAACAGAGTATGTGATACGTATCTGGAAGAATACTCCAACCTACACAATAGAAAACAACCATTTCTGGGCAAGAGCAACCGCTGGAATTCCATCGGATTTGACATTCTACTCTAATGTAATAGTCGAGCCTGCAGCCTCTGCAGTATGTTCGGGCAAATATCCATTCACATCAAACGTACCTGGTGCCGGCGCTACACGCTAATTCAATCACAAACATACACACAAGAAAGTCTGCCCTATCGGCAGACTTTTTTGTTTGGCTTGATTAACGGCAGTGGGTTTTGTAAGTAACTGGATGTTAATTGAGTACTCACGTAACGTGGTGATATACAAGTAAATACTATTGTATCCTGCCTTCCTTGACATGCAGGACATTTGACTAACCTGCTGAGTTATAGCAAGTTGCTCGAAACACCAAGTGATAGCCCTTGTTGCCTGTAAGGTGCGGTCGATTCGGGAGCACTGCGCATGTCAAGACTGCTATAGGGCAAAGATTACCAGGTTGCCGGGAGATAAGGTTATTGGCTGAGAGTCATACGGGAATTCGCCGTTAGGTGTCTGGCGTACTGTTTTTCCGGTAAATGATATGTCGAGAATGGCGGGGTTGATGCAGTCGCGGTTCTGGATAGCGAGGTAGGTCTGAGAACCGTTTTCTATCAGGGATACGACTCCACCATTGCCACTGATCTGCAATGACTTGACTTTCTTGTGAGGCATGGTTTCAAGAGGCTTGGTTCCGCATGGAATCGAGTCGCCGACATGCCACACTCCCAAAACGGAGCAGGCGGCAAACACAGGAGAGTAAGCACGGACCTCCGAATTGACCTGCTTGACCAGATCGAAGGCCGGAAGTTTCTCGCAGGTTAGTGGGTCAACGATGCCGGTGAAGTTGAAGTACTGGATTGCCTGAGCACCATAAAGGAGGTTGCTGAAGACCTGCAGACGCAGGTGTCCTAAGGTTGGTTCAGGATAAACGGTGTCTGGCCAAGGGTCGCTTATATTATGTGCTTTAGCAAGTGCAAATCCCCAGAACGGTTTACCATGACTTCTGGCCATATCAGAAAACTCCTCGAGATTTCTATACCAGTCAGGACGCACCTGGGCGCATCCGTCAACTTCAACTATAGGGTAGTTATCAAATGAGTAGAAAGGCAGATCAAACTCAGAAGCGAACACCTCCAGATTCTCAGCATACTCCTCCACTCCCCATGCCCAGTTGGGCAGAAGATTGATGTAGCATGGGTGTGAAGGGTCCAGTTCCTTTATCTTGTAAGACAGATCACCAAGCCAATCGAAATCCGAAGTATCAGGCTCGTCCTTAAGATGATATGCATAGAGTGCGGGATGGTCTTTTATCAGTGCGACAGCTGATTCTGTAGAGTCTTTTATCTGAGGGAAACTGATGATTACGTCAATCCCCTTCCGGGCTGCGGCATCCATGGAGGCAATCGCGCTTTCCTTCGCACGATATAGCCCCAGGTGCATGTCGAAGCCACATTCCTTGGCGAGTGAATACAGCGTATCTGCCTTATCAGCAGCAATTCCGCCCCATGAAATTATGCGGATTGTCTCATGCTTTTCTTCACTATGACTTGAGCAGCCGAACAAGAGCGCTGCGAGGATTGGAATGATTATCAGTCGTGGTCTCATTTCTTCATCAGGTTTGCAAAGCAAAGATAGGACTTTTAGGTTGTCAGTTTCAAATATATTATATATATTTGTTAGATTTTAGTCTTGTCATGAACTTATGACAATGGCCTTGGATTATAATATAAACAACTAATACTACAATTATGGTTAATTTTTCACTCGAAGGTAAGGTGGCCCTTGTAACCGGCGCTGCTTACGGAATTGGATTCGCAATGGCTCAGGCTCTCGCAGAGGCTGGAGCAAAGATCGCTTTCAACTGCCGCTCACAGGCTAACATGGACAAAGCACTTGAGGATTACAAGGCTATCGGCATCGACGCTAAAGGCTATATCTGTGACGCAACAGATGAGGAAGGCGTAAAGGCAATGGTCGCTGACATTGAGAAGACTCTCGGTCCTGTCGACATCCTCGTCAACAACGCAGGTATCATCAAGCGCATCCCAATGCACGAAATGGCTGCTGAGGAGTTCCGTCAGGTAATCGACATCGACCTTATCGCACCATACATCTGCGCAAAGGCTGTCCTCCCAGGAATGATGGAAAGAAAGGCAGGTAAGATCATCAACGTTTGCTCGATGATGTCTGAGCTCGGCCGCGAGACAGTTTCAGCTTATGCTGCTG
Organism: Bacteroidales bacterium; assembly: GCA_017631875.1. The sequence goes on from JAGBSL010000096.1 coordinate 11,089, forward strand.
CCAAGGGTGGTCTCAAGATGCTCACAAAGAACATCGCTTCTGAGTACGGCGCATACAATATCCAGTGCAACGGTATCGGTCCTGGATACATCGCTACTCCGCAGACAGCACCGCTCCGCGAGCGTCAGCCAGACGGAAGCCGTCACCCGTTCGATTCATTCATCGTTGCTAAGACACCTGCCGAGCGTTGGGGTAATCCTGAGGACCTCATGGGACCTGTTGTGTTCCTTGCCTCTAATGCTTCTGACTTCGTGAACGGTCACGTGCTTTATGTAGACGGCGGTATCCTCGCTTACATCGGAAAGCAGCCTAAGTAGAAGAAATGACAAACTTAAAAAGAATATCCTTTATGGTTGTAAGCATCCTGCTTTTGGCAGGATGCTGCAACTGTGTTAATACGGTAACTGTCACAAACCCAACTGAAGAGGATAGACTTCCTGAATTGGTAGAGATCAGTCTGGAGGAACTTGGATTCAAACAAGGAGATTCATTCGTTGTCAAGGATCATGCAGGTGAAGAGATTCCTTATCAGCTTACCGCTGACGGTAAAGTGCTCTTTCTTGTGGAAATCAAGGCCGGTCAGTCTGCAGACTACACGTTCAGCAAAGAGACTCCTTCTGCAGCACAGACATTGTCCTGCGGTCGCGAATATGCTGACATGCACGGTGTACCACAGGATGTGGCTTGGGAAAATGACAAGGTAGGATTCAGACTCTACAGCCTTGAAACCGCTCCTAAAGCAGCCGGCTACGACATTTTTGCAAAGAGAGGCACTGCCAGCCCGGTTCTGGAAGGTTTCTATGCGAAGAATCTTAGTAATGCTCAAACCTGGGACAAATACAACAAACTGCTTCAGACTGAAGGTAAGGAGGCGGCTCTCAAATACAAGAGAGACTCTCTTTCATTCCATATCGACCGCGGTTATGGTCTTGACTGCTACCAGGTTGGACCGACTCTTGGAGCCGGTGTCGCAGCACTTGTAAATAATCATATTGATGAAGGATCCCAGATCATTTATCAATCAGGCTATGAAAGTTTCGAGATCATCGAAAACGGTCCTCTGCGCTTCATGACAAAGTTTACATTTGCGCCACGTACAATCGGAAAGGACAGCAGTGTTGTCGAGACACGCATCGTGACTCTAGATGCTGGTTCTCAGCTCAATCATACAACCGTACACTACAAGCTGGTCGCTCTTGACGCCAATGGTGCAGAAGTATCCTCAGATCTTCCAAGTTGCGAGATACTTACCGGTATCGTTCTGCGTGAAAAAGGTGGTGAGAATTTCCAGACAGAAAACTACATCTCATACGCCTCCCCTACTCAGGTCCTCGTTGACGAATGGGTAGAGATGAGAAACGGTGACGAGAACGGAACTCTTTATGTCGGACATGTATTCCCAACAAAAGTGAGAACGGGCATCCGTGAATCACACGTTGTTGCTGTTTCCGAATATGATTCTGAAGCGGGCTTCGAGTATTATTGGGGCTTTGGCTGGGACAAGGCAGGAATTGAGACTCACGAGCAGTGGAACACATATCTGGAGACATTCGCACAGCAGGTAAAGAATCCGCTTATAGTAAAATAGATTTCTCGACACCCTCCGGGTGCTCGAAATGACAGAATAAAAACTAACAACTAACCAATCTATAATGGAACAGATATTCAGTTATATCATCGGTCTGGGCGCCGCAGTGATGATGCCTATCATCTTCACGATCCTCGGCGTCTGCATCGGCATCAAATTCAGCAAGGCCCTCAAGAGCGGTCTTCTGGTCGGAGTAGGATTCGTGGGACTTTCAGTCATCACTTCCCTGCTCACCAGCACTCTCGGACCAGCCCTGAGCAAGGTTGTGGAGATCTACGGCCTTCAGCTCAAGGTCTTCGACATGGGATGGCCTGCTGCGGCATCTGTAGCTTACAACACTTCAGTAGGTGCCTTCATCATCCCTGTATGTCTCGGAGTCAATATCCTCATGCTCCTTACAAAGACAACAAGGACAGTCAACATCGATCTTTGGAACTATTGGCATTTCGCATTCATCGGTGCAGTAGTTTACTTTGCATCAGACAACATCTGGTGGGGATTCTTTGCAGCGGTAATCTGCTACATCATCACTCTCGTGCTTGCTGATTATACTGCGGAAAGATTCCAGAAGTTCTACAACGGAATGGAGGGCATTTCCATTCCTCAGCCGTTCTGCCAGGGATTCGTTCCATTTGCTGAAGTAATCAATAAGGGACTAGACAAGATTCCAGGTATGGACAAGCTTGAGATAGATTCGGAAGGCATGAAGAAGAAGTTCGGTCTTCTCGGTGAGCCGCTCTTCCTCGGTATCCTCGTCGGAATCATCATCGGTGCGCTTTCATGCGAAAGCTGGAAGGTGGTTGTGGACAAGATCCCTTACATCCTCGGAGTCGGAATCAAGATGGGAGCCGTAATGGAACTCATCCCTCGCATCACTTCCCTCTTCATCGAGGGCCTCAAGCCTATCTCTGAGGCTACACGCGAACTTATCAATAAGAAGTTCAAGGGAGCCAAGGGTCTGAACATCGGTATGAGCCCTGCGCTTGTAATCGGCCATCCGACTACTCTCGTGGTCTCACTCCTCCTTATCCCTGTGACACTCATTCTTGCAGTGGTGCTTCCAGGAAACGAGTTCCTTCCGCTTGCATCGCTTGCCGGAATGTTCTACATCTTCCCGCTTATCCTCCCTATTACTAAGGGCAATGTGGTCAAGTCATTCATCATCGGACTCGTGGTGATCCTCATCGGTCTGTACTTCGTAACTGACCTTGCTCCGTTCTTCACTCTTGCGGCTCATGATGTGTTTGCGGCAACAGGCGATGCGGCTGTTGCTATCCCTGAGGGATTCGAAGGCGGATCGCTCGACTTCGCATCAAGCCCGCTTGCATGGGTGATTTTCCACCTCTCATACTCACTCAAGTGGATCGGCGTGGCTGTGCTCGTGCTCGGCACAATGGTCCTCATGTTCTTTAACCGCAGAGCAATCATCAAGATGCAGAAGGCTGCAGAACCAGAAACAACTGAAATTGAAAACAAATAAAATATGAAGAAGATCTTTACTTTGGCAGCATGCTGCCTCTTCGCTGTCGCAGCACATGCACAGCTCAACTACACAGTACAGACTGCTTGTCATCCAGATGACGTAAAGGGTTATGACACAGAGCGTCTGCGTGGTGCATTCCTCATGGAGAAGGTAATGTCTCCTGACGAAATCAACCTTACTTACACTCTTTATGACCGTCTTATCTATGGTGGTGTAATGCCGGTAAACACAGTTCTTAAGCTTGAGACATTCGATGAACTCAAGGCTGAGCACTTCCTTGACAGACGCGAGCTTGGTGTCATCAATGTGGGTGGCCCTGGTGTTGTGACTGTAGACGGTGAGGAATATCCTATGATCTTCAAGGAAGGTCTTTATGTAGGTTGCGGCAAGAAGGAAGTTACCTTCAGAAGCGTAGACCCTGCAAACCCTGCGAAGTTCTACATCAACTCTACCCCTGCTTACAAGGAGTATGTGACTCAGCTCATCACTACTGACCAGAATGCTGACCCTAAGAAGTATGCTATCGCAAAGTCTGATAAATACGGCAAGATGGAGGACAGCAACGACCGCGTTGTTAACCAGCTTATTGTAAGCTCAGTACTCAGCAAGAGAAAGGGCGGCGGAACAAACCAGCTCCAGATGGGTCTTACCGAGCTCAAGCCAGGTTCAGTCTGGAACACAATGCCAGCTCACACCCACACACGTCGTATGGAGGCTTACTTCTACTTCAATGTGCCTCAGGGCAACGCTATCTGCCACCTCATGGGCGAGCCTAAGGAGCAGCGCCTCGTATGGATGCAGAACGAGCAGGCTATCACTTCTCCTGAGTGGTCAATCCACGCAGCTGCAGGAACAAGCAACTACATGTTCATCTGGGGCATGGGCGGTGAGAACCTTAACTATGGCGATAAGGACGAGATTCCTTATACTGAAATGAGATAAAAATCAAATACAAAGCATATGGCAAAAGTAATTACATTCGGCGAGATTATGCTCCGCCTTGCAACTCCAGGTTACCTCAGATTCAATCAGGCAAAGCAGTTTGAAGCTACTTTCGGTGGTGGTGAGGCAAACGTTGCAGTATCACTTGCAAACTATGGTCTCGAGGCTGAGTTCGTGACTCGTTTCCCTAAGAACGATATCGCAGAAAGCTGCATCAAGGACCTTCACAGCTATGGCGTAGGCACAAAGCATTGCGTATTCGGCGGCGAGCGTCTCGGAATCTACTTCCTTGAGACAGGTGCTGTGGCACGTCCAAGTAAGGTCGTTTATGACCGTGCACACTCCTCTATCGCGACAATTGAGAAGGGTATGATCGATTGGGAGAAGGTATTCGAGGGTGCTGACTGGTTCCATTGGACAGGTATCACTCCTGCCATCAGCCAGGGTGCTGCTGACGTTTGTCTCGAGGCTATACAGGCAGCTAACCGTCTCGGAGTGAAGGTATCATGCGACCTTAACTACCGCAAGAACCTCTGGAAATATGGCAAGACAGCTTCTGAGGTCATGCCTGAGCTCGTAGCGGGTTGCGACGTCATCCTTGGTAATGAGGAGGATGCAGAGAAGGTATTCGGCATCAAGCCAGAGGGATTCGACGTGACTGCTACTCACGGTGAGGTTAACGCGGCCGAGTTCGAGAGCGTATGTACTCAGCTCATGGCGAAGTTCCCACGCGCACAGAAGGTGATCATCACTCTCCGCGGCTCTATCAACGCAAACCATAACACATGGGGCGGCGTTCTCTACAGCAACGGCACACTCTATCAGTCTCCACGCTACAACATCACTCACATCGTTGACCGCGTAGGTGGTGGCGACTCATTCATGGGTGGTCTCATCTATGGTCTCATCTCTTATCCTGATGACGATCAGAGAGCGCTCAATTTCGCTGTTGCAGCATCATGCCTCAAGCATACAATCTACGGTGACTACAATCAGGTAACTGTGGCTGAAGTCGAGAACCTCATGAAGGGTGACGGCTCCGGTCGCGTATCACGCTAATGAGATTGCCACGTCGCTACGCTCCTCGCAATGACGTACAAGAATCTTGTAACACGTCATTACGAGGAGGAACGAAGTTCCGACGTGGTAATCTGCAAAATTATTGACTATGGCAAAGTATACAAAACAACAGGTAATAGCGGCTATGAAGGAGACAGGTATGGTTCCTGTCTTCTATCATGCTGACCTTGAGACTGCAAAGGCAGTCGTGAAGGCATGCTACGAGGGTGGCGTGCGCGCTTTCGAGTTCACAAACCGTGGCGACTTCGCTCACGAGGTATTCGGTGAACTCGTAAAGTATGCTAACAAGGAACTCCCAGGTATGATCATGGGTATCGGCTCGATCGTAGACCCGGCAACTGCAGCGCTCTACCTTCAGCTTGGAGCCAACTTCGTTGTTGGTCCGCTCTTCAACCCTGAGATCGCACCAATCTGTAACCGCCGTCTTGTACCTTACTGCCCAGGTTGCGGTACCGTTTCAGAGGTAGGACAGGCTCAGGAGCTCGGATGCGACCTCTGCAAGGTATTCCCTGGCGATGTCCTCGGACCTGCATTCGTAAAGGGTCTCAAGGCACCTATGCCATGGAGCCAGCTTATGGTTACAGGCGGCGTGAAGCCAACTGAGGAGAATCTCAAAGGCTGGTTTGGCGCAGGCGTTACATGCGTCGGAATGGGCAGCAACCTTTTCCCTAAGGAAGCTATCGCGGCTAAGGATTGGACAGCTATCACAAAGCTCTGCAAAGACGCTCTCGATATCATTAAAGAAATCAGATAAGACAAATGTATAGAATCGTAAAGAAAGAAATGCTGACCCCGACCATCTGCAGAATGAAGGTCGAGGCTCCGCGTCTTGCCTCTGCAGCACAGCCAGGACAGTTCCTGATCGTGCGTGCTGACGAGCAGGGAGAGCGTATTCCGCTCACAATCAGCGATTATGACAAGGAGGCAGGAACAGTCACTATCGTAACACAGCAGATCGGTGCATCTACATCTGAAATCTGCGCTTACGAGGAAGGTGACGCTTTTGCTGACGTCGTAGGTCCTCTCGGTATCCCTTCAGATTTTACAGAGATGAAGCCTGAGAAGCTTGCAGGTAAGAGATATGTCTTCATTGCAGGTGGTGTAGGTACTGCACCTGTGTATCCACAGGTAAAGTGGCTGCATGAAAGAGGTGTCGCAGTCGATGTTATCATCGGTGCAAAGACCAAGGATCTTGTAATCTACAAGGAGGAGATGAAAGCTGTATGCGACAACCTTTATATATGTACTGATGATGGTTCAGAGGGATTCAAGGGTCTTGTGACTGCAATGCTTGAGAAGCTCGTGAATGAGGACGGAAAGGTATATGATCAGGCAGTGGCTATCGGTCCTATGATCATGATGAAGTTCGCTACCCTTACATGTAAGAAGCTTAACCTTCCGGTAATTGTATCGCTGAACACTCTTATGGTAGACGGTACCGGAATGTGCGGTGCATGCCGCGTGACCGTAGGCGGTAAGGTGCGTTTCGCATGTGTTGAAGGACCGGAGTTCGACGGTTATCTCGTAGACTTCGATGAGGCTATGCGTCGTCAGAGAATGTATGTAGAAGAAGAGCATGATGCTACAGAGCACCATGTATGTAGAATCGGGAGGGGCAAATAATGGCAAACAAAATTCCAAGAGTTCCTGTACGAGAGCAGGATCCTAAAGTACGTGCAACCAACTTTGAGGAGGTTTGCTACGGATATAATGTAGAAGAGGCGCAGCTTGAGGCCTCACGTTGCCTTAACTGTAAGAATCCACGCTGCGTGGGCGCTTGTCCTGTAAGCGTGAAGATCCCTCAGTTCATTTCAGAGGTTGCTGCCGGCAACTTCACTCGTGCTGCTGAGATCATCGCAGAGGACTCTTCGCTTCCAGCAGTCTGCGGTCGCGTATGTCCGCAGGAGACTCAGTGCGAGGGCAGCTGTATCCTTGGTATCAAGGGCGAGCCTGTAGCTATCGGAAAGCTGGAGCGTTTTGTTGCAGATTGGAGCCGTGAGAATGGCGGCGTGAAGCCTGTAGTCGCTCCTGCAAACGGTCACAAGGTAGCAGTGATCGGAAGTGGTCCTGCAGGACTTGCATGCGCTTCAGACCTTGCGAAACTCGGATATGAGGTGACTGTATTCGAGGCTCTTCACCGTCCTGGTGGAGTACTTGAGTACGGTATTCCTGAGTTCCGTCTTCCTAAGGACAAGGTCGTTGCGGCAGAGATCGCTTCGGTAAAGGCTCTCGGCGTCAAGATCGAGACAAATGTCATTGCAGGTCGTACAGTAACGATCGACAGTCTTCTTGACGAGGAAGGATTCGCCGCTGTGTTCGTTGGATCGGGAGCAGGACTCCCCCGCTTCATGAACATCCCTGGCGAGCACTACAACGGCGTATTCTCTGCTAATGAGTTCCTCACTAGAAATAACCTCATGAAGGCTTATCGCTCAGATTACGACACTCCTATCCATGCAGGAAAGAAGGTTGTAGTAGTCGGCGGCGGTAATGTGGCAATGGATGCTGCAAGAACAGCCCTCCGCCTCGGAGCAGAGACCACAATCGTTTACCGTCGTACTGAGAAGGAGCTTCCGGCACGTGCAGAGGAGGTTCATCACGCTAAGGAGGAAGGCATCCAGTTCGCGATGCTGACCAATCCGGTAGAGGTGATCGGCGACGAGAAAGGATGGGTTAAGGCTGTAAAATGCATCCGAATGGAACTCGGCGAGCCTGACGAGAGCGGACGTCGCAGTCCTGTAGAAGTGCCGGGATCGGAGTTCGAGATAGAGACAGATACAGTTATCATGTCCCTCGGAACCTCCCCTAACCCGCTTATCGCAAAGACAACAGCTGGTTTGGAGACAAACCGTCGCGGATGCCTCGTAGCAGACGAGAACGGAGCGACAACCCGTCCGGGCGTCTTTGCCGGTGGTGATGCAGTGACAGGAGCGGCAACCGTGATTCTGGCGATGGGAGCCGGAAGAAAAGCAGCAGCTGCAATTCACGAATATATCCAGAACAAGTAATATGATCGAAGGCAACCCGAAAAGGTTGCCTTCGATTTTTTATCTCATCTCTGTATAAGCTATCTCATCTTTGTCTGCATAATTGAGATTCTCTCCACACATGCCCCAGATGAACATATAGTTGCTGGTTCCTGCTGCCGAATGGATCGACCATTCCGGCGAAGTTATCGCCTGCTCGTTCTGCATCCATACAAGGCGCTGCTGCTTTGGCTCGCCCATCAGGTGGCATACAGCGTTGCCCTGAGGTACATTGAAGTAGAAGTATGCCTCCATACGACGGGTATGCGTATGTGCCGGCATTGTGTTCCATACTGATCCTGGCTGAAGTTCGGTCAGTCCCATCTGAAGCTGACATGTTCCTCCCCCTTCGACACGACTCAATACCGGATTGACTATAAGCTGATTGACGATACGGTCATTGCTGTCCTCCATCTTTCCATATCTGTCAGATTGAGCGAAGGCATACTTTGAAGGATCTGCGCTTTTGTCTGTCGTGATCAACTGAGTTACATATTCCTTATATGCCGGAGCTGAGTTTACATAAAACTTGGCAGGACATGCCGTATCAATGCTTCTGAATGTAACTTCCTTCTTTCCGCAGCCTACGTATAAGGCCTCCTTGAAATTCAGAGCATACTCTACCCCGTCTACAGTGACAACACCATTGCCGCCGATATTTATCACGCCCAGCTCTCGTCTGTCTAAGAAATGCTCTGCCTTGAGCTCATTGAAGGTTTCGAGCTTAAGAACCTGATTTACAGGCATGACGCCTCCATAAATCATTCTGTCATAAAGAGTATATGTAAGGTTGATTTCGTCTGCGGCCATTACCCTCTCCATGAGGAAAGACTTGCGCAGGCGCTCTGTATCATAGTGTTTCACGTCATCAGGATGACAAGCAAGCTGGATGTTGATATTCATGGTGTATTATAATTTAAAAGTGGAGCGTCAGCCCGAAGGCCAATGCTCCACAAAGATAATCAAAATTGGTATTAATTAGTTCGAATGGAACTCGATCTTGTAGAAGCGAAGACCGTTTCCTGTAGGATAGATCTTCACAACACCTGGAGCGATGTTGAATTCTACTGGAACTGCTCCGCTACCAGATGCGTATCCACCAGGAATCGACTCAGGATCACCCTCGCCTACCTTCACGGTCACCATACGTGTAAGGTCCTCGTTGTCACCTGTATTTGATGCGTATACAGTAAGCTTTCCAGCTACGTCAGTTGTGAACTCGAAGTAACGCTTTGAATCTGTACCTGCGCCACCTGGCTGCCAGAAGTATGTCTCACCTGAGAAGTTCCACTTGATTGATCCGCCACCTGAAATCACCTTGAGACCGTTCACCTCAAGATTCCAGTTGGTGTCGTTTGTGTTGGCTGCAATGCCGCTGCCGGTCATAGCATCAACCCACTCTGGAGCCGAGAAATCCCATACATAGTCTACTCCTGCAGGACCACCTTCAAGAGCATCGTAAACGATACCGTAGAAGTTGATTCCGTTATTGAGTACTACCTGGATGTCACCAGCCTTCACGTCTACAACAACATATGGGAATACTGAAGCGTCACCTGCAGTGAACTTGTCAGCGTCCTGGATAACAGTAGGAGCAAGGATTTCCTTGTCACCCTGCATCAGGGCCATTGTACGGTCTGCTGCTGATGAGTTTGCTGAACGTGCTGCGATATAGAGCTTACCGTCGTTAGGAACGGTGATGGTCATGCTCTTGCTGTCGGATGTCTTCGCACCCTTGAGACGAGTAGTGTATGAATCATACTCAGATGCGCCAGGAACCGCGAACTTCTGTGAGTTTGCGTCGATTACCCATCCTCCGACAGTCTGTACGTAGAAGCCTGCATTGTTCTCACATACATACTTCTCTTCAGCGTTTCCGCCTTCTGGGAATGTGAGGCTGTATCTTACCACCTTGATGCCTGGCTCCTCAGGAACGTCATTCACATGGAATGAAAGCTCTGCAGGCTGTGACTCAACACGTGTGTAGTCGTCAGCTGCAGGAACTGCAGTCACCTGGATAGCAAAGTCTCCGCCTGTCTCTTCAACAGCATATCCGCCTGTAGCGAATGTGTATGTAGTCTCAGTCACGTTCTTCTTCTTTCCGTCAACTGTAACGTTGTATGAGCCAGCGTAGTCTACTGCGTCCCAAGTAAGGGTAATCTCATCCTCAGCACGCTCGTTTACAGTTGTCTTGCTGATCTTTACCTCAGGAGTAGCGAGTACATTGTCAAGAACCTGAACGTCTGAAGTCCACTGGAGGAATGTCATGGTTGCAGGGTGGCAGCCGTAGATATAGATCATCTGCTCGCCTGAAACATTTGCGAAAGTAACCTTCTGGTACTCTGCGCCTGCTGGAACTGAAGCAGAAACCTTTCCGTCAAGGCTTACAGTGAGGTTTGAGTGACCTGCTGCTGCAGCAACTGAGATGATGATAGAACCTGGCTCGTTCACCTTGATTCCGATACCTCCGTCAACTGGAACGCCACCCTCGAGGACAGCCTCACCTGTGAACTCGAATCCTTCCTTGGTGAAGTTGATAGGAGTGCTCTTCACGAAGAAACGGATGCCGTCGCGGACCATGTCCTTGTCAGCCATCTTCTTGAATGTCTGGCCGTCAGTAAGATCCCAGATCTTGCCAGTTGCAGTCACCTCCTGAGTAAGGTCCTCAGGAATCTCTACGTACGCTGCATACCATCTTGGGTCGCCGGCGTTAGCCTCGATAACCTCCTTGCTGATCACGTTGTACTTGTCGCGTGCACTGTCAACGCAAGGGTCAGCTGCAAGCTCTGAACTTCCGTTCACGATAATTCTTGCGCGTCCCTCGTCAGCAGCAGCCTTGAGGTCGTCACCTGAGAGTGTAGAACCGTCCTTCTGGGCAACGAAGAATCTGTCGTAGCAGTTGTAGAAGAAGTTGTCAGACAGCTCTGTAGGGAAAGCTGAAGTAGAGTTCTTTGCCACGAGGCAGCATCTCTTGTTATCGTCATTCATATTGAGGAACACGTTGTGTGTCAGTACGAATGTCGGAGCAGCACCTGCTGCGTTGAGAGCGCGGATATTGAAGATACCGTTGTTGTTGCCGTTGTTTGCAAAGCAGAGGTTGTTGAATGTACAGTGGGTAAGCTTGATTGACTCGAGAACTGTATTCGCGTCAACGCGGAACCATGTACGTGCACCTGTATTGAGGGTAGAATTGATGAACTCGATGCTGTTTACGGTAGCCTTGCCACGGAAGTCGAAGCAGTCACCGCCGTCACCTGTCACGTTGTTGACCTCTACACCGTCGTACTTGATCGAACCTACTGCAGGAGCCTTTGAGTTCTCATAAAGCACACCGCGGAGGTAGTTGTTAAGCTTACAGTTAACCACTGTGATGCTCTCTACTGTAGCAGCAGCGTCGAATGTAAGGTTGTGCGGATAGTCTGCGATACCTGCACCGTCGAATGTGAGGGCCTCGAGGTGTACGCTGGTAACGTCAGCACCGATCTTGAGACCACCCTGGATTGTAGGCTGAGCACCCTGTGCTGTTGCATCTCCGTAGATAGCAACAGGACCGCCGAGAACAACGCTTCCGATAACGTATGGAGCCTCTGAATAAGCAACCTTGATTACAGGAGCCTTGTCTGTGAGGGCCTGGATCAGCGCCTCTGCAGTAGCAACTTCAGTTGCGCCTTCTATCGATGGACGTGTCCATGCTGAAACGGTACCGCGCTGAGCACTCTTGAAGTGAACTGCGAGAGTGTAGTTTACTGATGGATTGAGACCTGTAACCTCCACCTGAGCAGCTGCCTGAGCGTCTGCAGACACGTCGAAACGTGTGTACTCCTCCTCAGCATTGAGGGCAGGAGTGATGCGTATATGGTCAACCTCAGGATCCTTTGTCCACTTGATTGTGATGGAAGTTGCACTTCTGTCAACAAGCTCTGGATTGAGAGAAGACTTGATCGCGTATGTCTGAAGAGCGCGGTCATAGACTGCCCAGTTGGAATCGCCGATGATACCTTCGCCATTGACACCCTTTACGCGAGCGTAATAAGTCATATCGGCCTCAAGGTCAGCTGTATAAGGAACCTCAGCAGCAGGAATTGTGAAAGTCTCGACTTTCTGCTGCATATTCTCGTCAGAGTAGAGCTCGAGAACGAACTCTGTAGCGCCCTTGGACTTTGTCCATGAGAACTCGATGAACTCACCGTCGATAATTTTCGCCGAGAGTTCAGTAGGAGTAAGACATCTGCCGAGAGCAACCTCGTCGTTGATGTCCACCATCTCCTCAGCACAGCTCGAAAGGGCCGCACCGAAAGCGAGAAGGATTACTCCGGATAATATTGCTGAAAATAATCTTTTCATAAGTTCAAATATTAATATCCATAGTCATTGAACAATGTACCCTGGCTGTTTACGAGAGTTGCCTCAGGAATCGGCCACCACTGCTTGGTGTTAGGGTCAATATCATAGTATGAATCAAGCTTCTTCTGAGCCGACTCGCTGTATGTACCTGTATCCTCAGAGATGAACTTGAAGTATGTTCCAACCTCACCCTTCGAGTCAGTGTAGCACTCCCAGCCTTCGCCTGCAGGTGCTTCTTCGGTAGTAGCGAGCTCATTGAAACCGTAAGTCTCGATAGAACCGTCAGCCGCATATCTGTACCATACTGCAGGACCGAACTCAGTACCTGCGTTATCCATCCATGCCTGGAGTTCTGCCTTAGACTCGTCCATCTTTGTCTTGAGGAGGTTCCAGCGGATAAGGTCGTTCTTGCGGAGCATCTCACCAACGAACTCGAGAGCGCGCTCGTCAACGATTGCATTGAAGATTGCAGTCTGACCGGCAAGACCGTTTACATAAGTCGCTGCAAGACCTTCGTTGCCCTTGTATGCTCTCTGGCGAACCTGGAGGAGGCACTCCTTAGCGAAGTTCTCGTCACGGTTTCCGCATGCAGGATCGTTAGCGATCTCGGCAGCCATAAGGAGAATGTCAGAGTATCTCATGTATACTGGCTTGATTCCGTCATCATTACCTCCGTTGTAAGGTGCTCTTTCCTGCCACTCGAGACGGAACTTACCGAAGTACCAGTCATTAGGACCAGCAAGCTGAGGGATGTTCTTTCCGTTAGGACCAAGAACCCACTTCCAGTTCACGCAGCTGAGGTCACGACGAACGTCCTTATCCTCGTATTTCCAGTAGAGTGTAGGGACTGGACCAGCTGTACCGCCGCGGCTTGATGTAGGGCCCTGTGACCAATCAGGGTTACCATCTGTTCTGATTGCGAATGTGTAGTTCCAGCGTCCGCGTGTGTCAGATGAAGGAATCACATAAATGATTTCCTTGCCAGCAGCGATGTCCATGTTGTTGAACTCTCTCCAGAGCTGCTCGTAATCCATCAGTGAGAGACCAGCGTTGGCAATCACGTCCTTGAGCGCTGCAAGAGCCTTCGGATAGAGAACATCCTTCTGGAGCTCAGGATCAGTAGAAAGTCTTACTGTGCCGGCATTACCTGTTCCCACCAATCCTTCGTCAGGACGGAGCGAGTAACCGGAAGCCATGAGGCAGAGACGTGCATAGAGACCCTTTGCGAAAGCAAGGCTCGGACGGTCTGTCGTAGCTGTAGCCGCACTCTTTCCAGGCCAGTTCATGTAACCGAATGCCTCCTCGAGGTCAGCGATAAGCTGCTTGTAGATGATGTCCTTGTCTGACTTGTTGAGATAGATTGTCTCCGCATCAATAGGAGCGAAACGTGCAGGCACCTCACCATAAGCCTTAAGGAGCTCAGTGTAGAGAAGAGCACGTGCTGTAAGAGCCTCACCAAGGAGTTCTGCCATCTGTGCGTCACCCTGTGGGTTACCATACTGGCGGATACCTCTGATTGCGAGGTTGGCTCTCTCGATACCGCCCATAAGCTCGTTGTAAGGGCCGTTTGCGAGGTTCAGCTGACCGTTTGTAGCTGTCTGCGAGTATCTTGCGATGCTTGACTTCTCGTCAGCTGTAGTATTGTTATAAAGCTCG
>JAGBSL010000044.1 GCA_017631875.1 Bacteroidales bacterium
CCTGACACTTATAATTCTTTCAAAAGAATTAACGCTTCTCGATAAATTGTATTTCTCGGTACTTGCTTCTTGTACAGTAAATCAGTCTTTTCAATGAACTTTGTTACGCCGTTTTCTCAAACGGGATTGCAAAGGTAGGCATTTTTTTATAACCTCCAAACTTTTTTGCAAAAATTTTCGAAAAAATTGTAATTTTGTGCTTGAAACGCCTAAAAAACGCCCAAAATCGGGGAAAAAGGCCAAAAATAACATGGTATCACTTTGGAAAATATTCTGGATCTTCGCCAAGATCGGAGCCTTCACCATCGGAGGAGGCATCCCCATGATCGCCGCAATAAAGAGCGAACTGATCGAAAGAGGATGGCTCAATGACGAAGATTTTGTCGACATCATAGCACTTGCCCAGTCGGCACCCGGACTTTTCGCTGCCAACATAGCGATCCTGACCGGTCATAAACTTAGAGGTGTAAAAGGAAGCGTCGTCGCAACGATAGCCAGCTGCCTCCCCCCTTTCCTTATAATATTGATGATCGCGATGTTCTTCACCGAGTTCAAGGACAACGAATACGTCATGCGCGCATTCAAGGGAATCAGACCTGTGGTGGTTGCACTTATCGGCAAGCCGATGATCGACATGATCAGAGCGACAAAGATGAAGTGGTGGTCGTGGTGCATCGTGGCTGTATCGCTGGTCTGGGTGTGCTTCCTGAAGTATTCTCCTATATATATATTAGTATGCGTAATTGCCGGAGCATTGGGAATCAGCTGGTATAATCATAGAAAAGATTGCCACGTCGCTGACGCTCCTCGCAATGACATGGAGAACGAAAGTACCAACAATAACGAGAAGGAGGAAGAGAGATGATATACATAGAGCTATTCCTGACATTCTTCCTTATCGGAATGTTCACCATCGGCGGCGGATATGCAATGCTATCTCTTATCCAGAACGAGGTCGTAACGGTCCACGCATGGATCGACGAGACGACATTCACCGACATAGTAGCGATCTCGCAGATGACCCCGGGTCCAATTGGCATAAACACGGCGACATATATCGGATATGATGTACTGGCCGGCACAGGCGCTTCCGAATTCATGTGCGTACTGGGCTCATTCACAGCTACTTTCGCCGTTGTCTTGCCATCTTTCATCATAGTGCTTGCAATCTGCAAAGTATATGAGAAATTCAAGGAACATTACCTTTTCAAGGGCGTGATGAACGGACTCAAGCCTGCCGTACTAGGACTTATCGGAACTGCAGCCCTCGGACTCGCGACCCCTGAAAACTTCATAGACTGGAAGAGCTACGTGATCTGTCTTGCGGCATTCGCGGCACTCTTCACCAAGAAAATCGGCCCCTTCACCGCCCTGGGTCTCGGAGCCCTGGCCGGTCTGATATTATATTAAACGAAACTTGACATGAACTGGTTTACAGAACTATTCACCCAACACACCTTCATCCAGGCAGTGATGATCCTGTCGCTGATATGCGCTTCAGGCATCGCCCTGGGCAACATTAAGATATTCGGAGTATCACTTGGAGTGACATTCGTATTCTTCGCCGGCATCATAGCAGGACATTTCGGAGTCACTGTCAATCCCGAGATGCTGGCCCTGGCCCAGAACTTCGGACTCATATTATATATATACTCCCTAGGCCTTCAGGTAGGACCGGGCTTCTTCTCGTCATTCAAGCATGGTGGCGTCAAACTCAATCTGATGACATTCGCTCTTATCGTCGTCGGTTCGTTGATGGCTATGCTGGTCTTCTGGACTACAGGCACATCGGCCTCTGACACTGTCGGCCTTCTCGCCGGAGCCGTGACCAACACCCCGATGCTCGGAGCCGGACAGCAGGCACTGCTGCAGATGAGCCCGGACAACACCGATGCAGCCAACAACATGGCCATGGCGTGCGCAGTCGCATATCCGTTCGGTCTGCTCGGTATGGTCATAAGCGTGATCATCCTCAGAAAGGTCTTCGCACCTAAGAGCACAGGCAAACAGACAAGCAGCACATCTGACAACACATTCGTGGCAGAGTACCAGGTCAGCAATCCGGCCATATTCGGCAAGACAATCATGGAGATACGTCAGAGCGCAGACTGTCAGTTCGTAATCTCGCGCATATGGAAGAACGAGACCTTGATCATCCCTACATCGGAAACGGTACTGGAGGAAGGAGAGCACATGCTCGTAATATCAGGCAAGAAGGATGTCGACAAGATCAAGACCCTCTTCGGTCACAAGGAAGACGTAGACTGGAACAAGAAAGGAATCGACTGGAACGCTATAGACAGCCAGCTGGTATCGCGTAAAGTATTGGTAACCAAGCCCGAGCACAACGGAGTGAAGCTCGGAGACCTGCGCCTGCGCAACTCATATGGTATCAATATCACACGCGTGAACCGTGCAGGAATCGACCTTCTTCCGTCGCGCAACCTCCGCCTGCAGATGGGTGACAAGCTCGTCATCGTCGGAGAGGCGAGGTCAGTGGAGAATGTCAGCCGCATCCTCGGGAACGAGTCAAGACAGCTGAAGAATCCTAACCTTCTGTCTATGTTCATCGGTATCATCCTCGGTCTCATCCTTGGAAGTATTCCTATCGCCCTGCCGGGCATCAGCATGCCTGTAAAGCTCGGTATCGCAGGCGGACCGATTATAGTAGGTATCCTCATGGGAGCCTTCGGACCGCGTTTCCATATCACCACATATACAACTCAGAGTGCCAACCTCATGCTTCGCCAGCTTGGTCTGACCATATATCTGGCAGGCCTGGGACTCAGCGCAGGAGCAGGCTTCTTCGAGACTGTGTTCACGCTGCAGGGACTCAAGTGGGTTGCCATAAGCATTGCCCTCTGCGTAGTTCCCGTGCTCCTTACCGGATTCATCAGCGCAAAAGTCTTCAAGATCGGCTATGCGGACAACGTGGGCATGCTGTGCGGCGGCATGGCGAACCCGTTCGCGCTTGACTATGCGGGAAACGGCGCAGACGGAGACGACCCGGCAGTAGCATATGCGACAGTATATCCCGCAGGCATATTCCTGCGCGTGATTTCTGCCCAAATCATCATTCTCCTGCTAGGTTAGGAGGATTTGTTTTGCTATCTTCGCGGACAGAATAACACTAAAAATTCATCATAATGAAAAAGACCCTTATCATCCTGTCAGTACTTCTTGCTGCGGCCGCATGTGCCCCAAAGAATCTACAGACAATCAACGTCGTACCCTACCCTAACGAGGTACAGATCAAATCCGGCGAATTCTGCGTTGCAGGAGCTGACGTAAAATATGACGCTGCTGCGGACGAAAGGACCAAGGCGCTGATCGAGGCATTCGCTCAGCAGCTTTCGCTTGTTACCGGAGCCGAGAGCGCTGTATCTGAGGACAATGGAGAAATCGCATTCATCCTGGACGCTGAAATGCCGCACGAGGCATACACCCTCAATGTAACCAAGAATGGAGTAGAAGTTAAGGCATCCGGCCTCAACGGATTCAACTATGCCATCCAGACCATCAAGCAGATGCTTCCTGTCGAAGTATTCGGCAAGGTTGCAGCCGCTGACAAGGAGTGGACTCTGCCATGCGTGAAGATCAACGATGCTCCACGTTTCGGATACCGCGGTCTGCACATGGACGTATCACGTCATTTCTTTGACATGGATGAGGTGAAGAGATACCTTGACATCATGGAAGTGCACAAGCTCAACACCCTCCACTGGCACATTACAGACGACCAGGGATGGAGACTTGAGATCAAGAAATATCCACGCCTCACTGAGGTTGGAGCCGTAAGAAAGCAGACACTCGTAGGCCACCTTTTCGACAGCGAGGTCTATGACGGAACTCCATACGGAGAGGGATGCTACTTCACACAGGACCAGGTAAGGGAAATCCTTGACTATGCTGCCGGAAAGGGAATCACTGTCATTCCGGAGATCGACCTTCCGGGCCATATGCTTGCAGCTCTTGCAGCTTACCCAGAGCTCGGATGTACTGGCGGTCCATACGACGTATGGGGCAAGTGGGGCGTCGCAGACGACGTTCTCTGCGTCGGAAAGGAGAAGACTATGCAGTTCCTTGAGGATGTCCTCACAGAGGTCTGCGAGCTCTTCCCTGCCGAATATGTACACATCGGTGGCGACGAGTGCCCCAAGGTACGCTGGGAGAAATGTCCTCACTGCCAGGCAAAGATCGCAGAACTCGGTCTCAAGGACGACGACCGCTTCCAGGCGGAGCACTATCTGCAGGGATACGTTACTTCAAGAATGGAGGAGTTCCTTGCATCCAAGGGCAAGAAGCTGATCGGCTGGGACGAGATTCTCGAAGGCGAGCTTGCGCCTAACGCTACCGTAATGTCATGGAGAGGCGTAGCAGGAGGCCTCCAGGCTGTACGCATGGGCCACGATGCAATCATGACTCCTAACACATTCTTCTACCTTGACTACTATCAGTCACTTGACAAGGAGAACGAGCCTCTGGCTATCGGAGGTTACCTCCCTGTGGAGAAGTGCTATTCATATGAACCAACTGTCGAAGGCATGACAGAAGAGGAGAAGGCCCATATCCTCGGAGTGCAGGCAAACCTCTGGACAGAGTACATAGCTACCCCTGACCACCTCCACTACATGCTTCTCCCGCGTCTTGCTGCGCTCGCAGAAGTTCAGTGGTGCCAGCCTGAGGTCAAGAGCTGGGAGAGATTCCTCGACAGCGCTGATGAGTTCTGCGGCATCTATGACATCATGGGATATAAGTATGGTGACCATCTCTTCGATACAAGAGGAGTATGCGAGACCGGCGACGGTGTCAGCGTGGTTCTCGAGGCACAGGGAGAGACCCCTATCCGCTACACTCTTGACGGAAGCGAGCCTACAGTTGACTCGCCTCTCTACACGGAGCCGATCAAGATCACCGAAAGCTGCACACTCAAGGCCAGAAGCGAAAGAGGCGGACAGATGTCAGGAAGAACATTCGAAAAGAGCTTCACTGCCCACAAGGCCATGGGACGCCCTGTTGAAATCATCACAACCACACATCCGAACTACACATTCAACTGCCCTGACATCCTCACAGACGGTCTCGTAGGAGAAGGCCCGTACAACAGCGGCGACTTTGCCGGTTGGTACAACCAGCCGTTCGAAGTTGTTGCGGACATGGGTGGAGATGAGTATTCAGAAGTGACCCTTAGCACCATCGTATTCAAGTATGACTGGATCATGAATCCTACAAGCTTCACAGTCCTCACATCAGAAGATGGCGAAAACTTCACTGAGGCCGCACACATGGATATCGAGTGCGTGGGACAGATGGATGATGCGAACGGTTGCCAGGACTACACTCTGACATTCGGCCAGACATCCGCAAAATACCTCAAGGTCATTGCAGGATGCTGCACATCACTTCCAGAGTGGCACCCGGGTGCAGGACACCCTGCATTCCTCTTTGTCGACGAGGTTATCGTGAAATAATCCATCAAACCATACGATTAAACGGTGTGACATAGAATCTCCATGTCACACCGTTTTTTATAACACACTGTGGTTCAGTTAATTAGTCAAGTGTCCTGCCTTCCACGCCATGCAGGACACTTGCATACCCCTCTGATTATCAGATAGTTAGACAACCACAGGATTTAGATTACTTTCTGATGATTTTCCAAGACAGTGCGAGATAGCCGAGAATCAGGACTGTATGAACGCCGAGTTTGGCGGCAACCTGACCGGCTGGAGAGTGGCCCAGAACAACATCCGCAAAAAGGGCATGGTCTATCAGGAGCGAGGCTCCATAGGCACTTCCCATCACCAGGACGATTCCTGCCAGCCTGCCCCATCTGTATGGGATAGGATAGTACTTCGCTCCGAGGATCGAGCTGATGGCGAACATCACCACGTAGCTTGCAAGGTGGCCGAAGGCCGCTGCCCAGTATGAATACTTCGGCATGAACAGGATGATGACGACAGCAGTCACGGCAAGACCGGAGAGGGTAATCCATATGGCCATATTGGTCTTTCCTGATAGCTTGTACCACATGGATACGTTGAAGAGCATTCCAAGGATCATATAAGACAGAAGCATGACCGGAACGACTCCCACTGCCGAACGGAACTGAGGACCGAGGATCAATGCTATGATGTCAATATACAATATGACTCCAAGGAATACCAGACCACAGAAGGCTGTGAAGTACTCCTGTACAGAAGCATATAGCTTCCGAGAGTCCTTCTCCGCTGCTTTGCGGAAGAAGAACGGCTCGGCTGCATAACGGAACATCTGGATAAAAAGATTCATTATCACCGCTAGCTTCACCGCCGCCTGATACAGTCCCAGACTCGAGCGCCATGCCTCTGCATTGGTATCGAAATATCTGAACAGGATCCTGTCAAGGAAATCATTCACGACACCTGGAAGTGCAGCAACCATGAGCGGGAGCGAATATGCGAGCATCTGCTTGAGGAGCTTCGGATCAAGCCTGAAACTGAGTTTGAGAAGGTCAGGGATGAAGAGGAGGCCGCAAACCACACAACTGACGAAGATTGCAAAGATCACATAACTGAAGTCAGGTGTACCCGGAATGAAATTCAGCAGCCAGCGTGCCGAATCCACATGCTTAGGGAACCACAGGAAAAGCACCAGGTTGGCAGCGGTCTCTGTAATTATCTTTACGGTCTTGATTATGGCGAACTTCAATGCCTTGTTTTCCTGACGCAGTTTCGCGAACATGATTGCAGTGATGGAATCCAAGGCCAGAATTCCTCCAATATACCTTATGCAGGAAGCATATCCATCATAACCCAGCGCCGCGGAAATAGGCGTAGCGAAGGCAAGCATGAGCGCAAGGAAGGTCGCGCTTACGCAGAACACCGTCACGAATGCGTTTGAATACACCTTACGCGGATCCACGCCCTCCTTGTTCGCGAACCTGAAGCATCCTGTCTCCAGTCCGAGGACCAGAACCACCTGCAACACAGCGATATACGCCATGAACTCTGTTACGACGCCATAGCTTTCCGGAGTGAGAAGCCTGGTGTAGATAGGAACGAAAAGGAAGTTTATGATACGGGCCAGGATGGTGCTGAGACCATAAATCACGGTCTGACCGGCCAATTGTTTTATTGGGTTTGCCATAATGACGGCAAAATTACGTAATTTTGCCGTCATTATGGCAAACCCTGAATTTTTAAAATTATAAAATGAAAAGGATTATCTTTATAACAGCAGTTCTGGCGATGGTGGCATCGGCTTCGGTTTCATGCGGATCTTTCGGTGGAAAGAAGAAGGCGGCAGAGACAGAACTGGACGACAGCACAAAAACAGCAATGGAAATGGAAAGAATGAGAAAGGAAATGCCTGAGTTCATCATGGAGACAACTCACGGCACTATGAAGATCAGACTCTACGACAAGACTCCTCAGCACAGGGACAATTTCGCTAAACTCGTATCGGAGAACTACTACGACGGCATCCGCTTCCACAGGGTGATCGAGGGTTTCATGATCCAGACAGGAGACCCGTTCTCCCGCGACACTGCCCTTATCAACAGTTGGGGAACAGGCGGTCCTGACTACACTGTACCTGCAGAGTTCATCGCAGAGTACGGCCACAAGAAAGGCGCTATCGCTGCTGCTCGCAAGGGCGACATGGCAAACCCTAAGAAGGCATCTTCAGGCTCGCAGTTCTACATCGTTCATGACCCAGAGGTGTGCAGACAGCTTGACGGTCAGTATACAGTGTTCGGCGAAGTGACAGAAGGTCTTGAGGTCATTGACGCAATCGCAGGCGTGGCTACAGACAGACGCGACAGACCTTACGAGGACGTCATGATCCTCAGCATCAGGAAGGTGGAGTATGAGGATCCGGCTGCACCTGTAGACACTACCATGGTAGAAGTTGTAGAGGTAACAGACAGCACAGAGACAAAGTAACATGACCGACCTCAAAGGAAAATTCACCACGATATTCATCGACGCGGACGACACGCTGTGGCAGAACGAGCAGTACTTCCGTAACGCAGAAGCCAAGTTCATAGAGCTTCTGAAGGACTACACCGGTCCGGAAGGAGTGCAGCAGATGCTCTGGCAGAAGCAGGAGGAGAACATTCCCCTCTTCGGATACGGCTCAAAGACCTACCTGATCGGCATGACAGACGCTGCCATGGACCTCTGCGGGGGCCATCTGCCGGATAACATCTACTACGGCATCAAGAGGATCATCACCGAGCTCGCCTTCCATGAGCTCGAGATCATTGACGGAGTCGTCGAAACGCTGGAGGCTCTGCAGGGCAGATATCAGCTGATAGTTGCCACAAAGGGTGATCTGACTGAGCAGATGGGCAAATTCAGAGCATCAGGTCTGGCAAAGTATTTCCATCACTGCGAGGTAATGGAGAACAAGGATGAGAAGAACTACCTCGAACTTGCAGCCAAGCACAACCTCGACCCGACTGAGATCCTGATGATCGGCAACTCCGTAAAATCAGACATCGCTCCGGTCGTGAACATCGGAGGTTGGGCCATCCATACGCCTCACGATGTGGTCTGGGTCCATGAAATGATGGATATGCCGGAGTCCGAAAGGATCATTGAGGTGAAAAACATCACAGAAATCTTGATTTTTTTATAAAATCGTGTCATTTCGACCGAAGTGGAGAAATCTATGGCACGGTATTCGCAAATACTCTTAACCGAATAGTTTTTTCATAGGTTAAGTTTTAGGTTAGAATTGCGGAGCCCTTTCGATGTGATATCGAAGGGCTCTATCTTATTATTTTTGCTATATTTGCACGATTTACATTTACAGATAGAACTATGGCAAAACATCCTTTCAAAGAGTGGGTCATCGCAGTACGACCTTGGTCTTTCCCGGCATCGGCGATGCCTATTATCGTAACGCTTGCATTCCTTTTCTGGACTGAGGCTCAGATCAACTGGCTCAACGGCGCTCTGACATTGGTCGGAATGATCCTTTTCCACATCGCAGGAAACACATGGAGCGACTATTTCGACTTCAAGAAGAAGGTAGAC
>JAGBSL010000045.1 GCA_017631875.1 Bacteroidales bacterium
GCTCTTCATGGGACCTCACGGGAGGAAATGTCGTAAGGGAAGTGCTGCCGGGAGGAAGCTGTCACGAATTGTACAAGGAGTGGACAGACAAATGCATCGCTTTCCTGAAGTCGCTCAAGGATGCGGACGGCAACCTCATTCCGGTCGTATACCGCCCTTACCATGAGAATACGGGAGGTGCATTCTGGTGGGGCGCACTCTCATGCGAGCCGGAGGATTATAAGAGCCTCTGGAAATGGACGGTCGAATATATGCATGCCTCGGGAGTCCATAACCTTTTATACGCATACTCAACAGACATATTCTGGAGCGAGGAACAGTATATGCTCCGTTACCCGGGAGACGAGTGGGTCGACATCATGGGCTGGGACGCGTACCACAGGCCTCAGGAATGGGATTTCCTTAAGGGAATGGCCGATATGGCAAAGACCGTCAGTACCCTTGCGGAAAGACATCATAAGCTTGCTGCCTTTACTGAAACGGGACTGGAGTCAGTTTATATGAATGAGTGGTGGACCAGCTATCTTCTCCCGTCAGTGAGAGGTTATGGCCTGAGCTGGGTGCTTGTCTGGAGAAATTCTCAGAATATGGAGAGCCACTTCTTTGCACCATACAGCGGCCATGCTTCAGAAGACGACTTCAGAAAGATGGTCGATGAAGAAGATATTTTAACTGTCGACGATATAAAATAATATTCGTTATGAGAAGAATCTGTTTTTCTCTGATGCCACTCCTGATGCTCCTGTGTGGCTGCAAGGAGGATGTGTATAACCCATATCCACCGGTTGAACCGGAACCGGTGACTTATACGGATCCGAACATGACTGAGCAGACAAGGAATCTGCTGGAGAATATGAGCAGGCTTTCGAATGAGGGCAAGACCATGTTCGGTCATCAGTGTTCGACCCTTTATGGAATAGGATGGTCGGCAGAAGCGGGACGCTCGGACATAAAGGACATATGCGGAGATTACCCGGCTGTCGTGGGGTGGGATCTTGCCGAGATAGAGCTTGGTCACGATGTCAACATCGACGGCGACAGTTTTGCCGCAATCAGGGAGCTCATAAAGGAGTCGTATGCCAGAGGAGGCATCACTACGCTAAGCTGGCATGCCACAAATCCAGTCACTGACGGTACATCCTGGGATGTTACAGAGGCTGTGTATAGAATCATTCCTGGAGGAGACCTCAATACCAAGTTCTGCGGCTATCTTGACAAGGTTGCGGAGTTCATCGGCAGCCTGAAGGTGGGAAATGAGATGGTTCCTGTCCTCTTCCGTCCGTGGCATGAGCATTCCGGCAGCGGCTTCTGGTGGGGTAACGGCAACTGTACGCCGGAGCAGTTTGTCGCACTCTGGAAATTTACCGTAGAGTATCTCAGGGATACTAAAGGGCTGCATAACATCCTGTATGTGTTCAGTACCGATATCGTTTCGTCGCAGAGTGCATATCTGAATTTCTGGCCAGGAAGCGAGTGGGTGGATGTGTTGGGAATAGATGCTTATGAAAGACCGGGCTGGACCTTACCGGAAAACGGCATCAGGCTGATGCGTCTGCTCAACCATATCTCTTATCAGAAGAACAAGCCTTTTGCGTTCACCGAGACTGGTCTGGAGTGCAATGACAGTCAGCCTCAGTGGTGGACGAATAATCTTGCGGCTTCGTTTGCAGGACTGGCTCCGGCTTATGTACTCGTGTGGAGGAATCAGTCGCTGAATCATTATTACGGTCCGTATCCGGGCTGTGTCTCGGAGGATGATTTCAAGAACTTTGTCGGTGCCGACAACATTCTGTTGGAGAGCGAAATAACAGGAATATATGAATAAGGTACCGTTTATATTGCTGGTTTTTATGGCCTTGGGATGTTCCCGTGTGGATGAGGTGAGGGAATATATCTCGTCTTCATGGGACAGTACCGTCCGATACAATCCGGAGGATGACGGTACGCTGCTTGGTCTGCCGTCCAGATATACTGTCCCATGTCCGGAAGGCACTTTCCAGGAAATGTACTACTGGGATACCTTCTTTACCAATGAAGGGCTTCTGAAGGACGGCAGGACGGATCTGGCTTTGGGTAACGTAGAGAATGTCATGTATCTGGTCGAAAAGCATGGATACATGCCTAATGGCAGCAGGACATGGTATCTCAACCGCTCGCAGCCTCCATATCTTGCATGGATGGTGGAGTCTGTCTTTGAAGCAACCCATGATACACTCTGGCTTTCACGTGCCTATGACGTTATAGATAAGGAGTATTCGTTCTGGGTTACTGAAAGGATTACCCCGGTGGGATTGTCTTCATATTCATCTTCTGCTGATGATGCTTTGGCAGAGGAATTCGTCCAGACGGCCTCGCAGAGGCTCAGACATGATTTTCCATCAGAATGCTCTACCCATGAGGAGTTGTTGCGCATGGGCAGACATTTCGCAGCTGAAGCTGAGTCGGGATGGGATTTCAATCCTCGTTTCCTCAGACGCTGTGAGGACTTCTGTCCTGTGGACCTGAATGCAAATCTCTACCATTATGAGAGGCTGATGGAAAGGTTTTCCGAGACCCTTGGCAAAGGTGATGAGCATATATGGGCTTCGCGTGCAAGTCACAGAAAACAGCTCATGGAGGAATTCATGAAGGGTGCCGACGGCTTCTTCTATGATTATGACTACGTTTCGGGTCAGAGGAGTCCTGTGGTTTCTGCTGCAGTATTCAACCTGCTTGCGGCCGGAGCGCTTGACGCATCGGATGCGGAGCACGTAGCCCAGGCTGCGCTGGCCCAGCTGGAGTGCAGGCATGGGCTGGCGATGTGCGCAAAAGGGGAGTACGGGCATGACTATCAGTGGAGCTGGCCATATGGCTGGGCTCCGGGAGCATATATGGCTGTGCGTGGCCTTGAAAACTATGGGTATCACTCTGATGCCGCACGTCTCGCTGAAAAATATGTAGGTTCCATCTGCCGCATATACAGCCGCACAGGCACATTGTGGGAGAAATATGATGTGACCGATATCTTCGCAAACGTGGATGCGGAGTATGAGACTCCTCAGATGTTGGGATGGAGTGCGGGCACATGGTTGTATCTTGTTGATTATCTTGAAAAGCAAAAACTATGAGAAGGCTGATTGCTATTACCTTGTCTCTTGTTGCCTTGCTGTCATCAGCGGTGACGGTTTCGGCGCAGCGAAGTGTCTCAGGAACAGTGGTTTCCGGTCAGGAACCTGTGATAGGAGCACTTGTGTATTTACAGGGGACACAGTCCGGTACAGTTACCGATGCCGACGGACATTTTGTCATTACGGCATCTGACGGCGCGGTCCTTTGTGTGGAATGTCTCGGCTACAAGACACGAAAAGTGACTGTGGAAAAGGACATCATGGATTATTATATCGAGCTGGAGGTTGACAGTCAGATGCTCGAAGATGTTGTCGTGGTCGGCTACGGCAGCATGAAGAAGAGTGACCTGACCGGTTCCGTCGCTTCCGTGAAGATGGATGCGCTGCAGGACAGGAGCAGCAATTCCGTCGAAGGACTTCTTCAGGGAAGGGCTGCCGGACTTCAGGTGCTCAACACCTCGCAGGATCCGGGCGCCGGTTCCATCATACGCATCCGCGGAAACAGTTCCCTTAACGGTTCTAATACCCCTCTTATCGTAGTGGACGGATTCCCTCTCGGCGAGGCAGGTAATCTGTCGCAGATCAATCCAGCAGACATCGCTTCGATTGAGATATTGAAGGATGCTTCGGCAGCGGCCATCTACGGTTCGCGTGGTGCCAACGGCGTTATCCTTGTCCAAACCAAGAGGGCGGAGAAAGGCAAGACCAGCGTCAGCGTGAAGCATCAGACCACAGTCGGTCATTTCACCGAGCCGCTCAATATATGGAGAGACCCTCTTCTAATGGCCCAGATCTCGAATGAGGAGCTGGTGAATGCCGGTCTTTCGCCAATATATATCGGAGCATACTCCAACGGTGTTTACTATCCATCGCTGCTTGAGATCGAAGAAGGAAAATGGAGCAACACAGACTGGTCTAAGGTGGCTCTCCGTACCCCGGTAGTCAACAATACGTCGGCTTCTGTGGCATATTCGACCGACAAGGTCGCCATGAACCTCAGTCTCAACTATTTCGACGATCAGGGAGTCTACATCAAGGACAGCTTCAACAAGACCAATGTAAACTTCAATTCGGTATATCACCTTTCAAAGGCCGTGACCATCCAGGCCTCGTCCATCCTGTCTTTCCATGGCAGGAATGCCAACAATACTCTGGCATACGGACGTAATCCTCTGTGGCCTGTTTATGATAAGAACGGGGAGTATTTCCTCACTTCTGAGACAGACTTCGGCCATCCTCTGGTCACTACCGACAATGTCAAGAACTATACTGACGGAAAGGATTTCATTACTTCTCTTGCTGTCGAGGCAGAACTCATCAAGGGTCTGAAACTCAGGTCTCAGCTGAATTACAGCTATCTTACAAGCATCCAGGACGTCTACTATGCTTCCAATACCTCGCAGGATGCATACGACCTCAAAGGACAGGCGCAGATGAACACCTGGTCTTCTCAGGATATCCTTTCTGAGACCTATCTCACCTATTCGGGAACGTCTGGAAAACACAATTATTCGGCGATGGTCGGACACTCCTTCGACAAGGCAAATGCCAGAGGACTTTATACGACAGCATACGGTTTCGTCAACGATTCGCTTCAGAACGAAGACATGAGCGCGGGTGATCCGGAGAAGAACTACATCTCCAACTCATATTCCGACAGCAGGATGTTGTCATTCTATGGACGTGCGAACTATGCATACGATGACAGATATCTCCTTACGGTGACCATGCGCGCCGACGGTTCTTCGAAGTTCGGCGCCCACAGCAAGTGGGGCTACTTCCCGTCTGCCGCTGTCAGCTGGAAGCTTCATAACGAAGAGTGGATGAAGGGAAATCCTGTATTTGAGGAATTCAAGCTCAGGGCCAGCTTCGGAGTATCCGGCAACCAGGGAATATCTCCATATCAGACCCTTAATCGTTTCGGAACGGAGAAGTACTGGTCTGACGGTAAGTGGCAGACTGCTGTAGGTCCGGGTTATGAGGTGGGCCGTGAAGGCGCAAATGACAGATATGTCCTTTGGGGCGGAATCTCCAACCCTGAGCTCAAGTGGGAGACCACCAATCAGTTCAATGTCGGAGCGGACATCACATTCAAGGGAAACGGACCGAGAATCACAATAGATTATTATGAGAAGTACACCACCGATCTTCTCAGGGAAAAGTTCCTCCCGCTTTCCAGCGGATATGACAAGATGTGGGTCAATGACGGAAGTATCCTCAATAGAGGATTTGAGGTAACAGTCGATGCCAATATCGTGAACAGGAGGGATTTCTCGCTGTCCGGCACTCTGATCTTCTCATTGAACAGAAACACAGTGACAGGACTCGGAAACGCAGTTTCAAGCGGCTTGAACATAGATCCTGCAACAGGAATGCAGTATGAGTTCTGCGGTTCCTCACTGGATACGTTCAGTGCGACACCTTGTATTTATGCCGTTGGTTATCCGATGTATTCGTTCTACGGCTACAGGGTGGACGGCATTATTCAGAAAGGCGAGGATCCTGGCTTCATGAGCAATGACGGCAAGGACATGCCTGGTGAGCTTAAGTATGTGGACCTTAATGGCGACTATGCTATCGATGAGCGTGACAGATGTGTCATCGGTGATCCGAATCCGGACTTTACGGCCAGCCTTAACCTCAGCATGAGATGGAAGGGCTTTGATGCTTCCATTTTCCTGAATGGAGTATATGGCAACGATATCATCTATAACGGATATACTTACGACCCGAGAGTGAAGATCAAGAGATGGACAATCGACAACCCGACCGACAAGTATCCAAGTCTGAACTCTACCAGAAGCTATCTGTTCTCGGATTACTTCATCCAGGACGGATCGTATCTGCGTATCCAAAACCTCTCTCTGGGCTATACCTTCAATTTCAAGCAGATCTTGAACAGTGTCAGGGTGTTTGCAGATGTGGATAACCTGTATACTTTCACGTCGTTTGACGGATATAATCCTGAAGTTGGAGTAGACGGCATCTATTGGGGCGGGTATCCTAAACTCATAAGATGGTCTTTGGGAGTAGATATTAATTTCTAGTGCTATGAAGATGAAGAAATATATATTGTTGATGTCGGTGGCTGCGGTTCTGATGAACTCCTGCAGCCTTGAAGAGAAGTCTTACGGTTTCTATTCGGACGACAATTTCTATAAGTCGGAGGCGGATGCGACCTCAGCCCTGCTGTATGCCTATAATGCCCTGACCTTTCTGGAGTATTCACGAGGAATATTCTATCTTGGTGACATTCCAACGGAGACCATGAGCCCGAAGACGGATGAGGCCGGCGATGTCTATCAGCTGGAAAACTGGATATGCACCAACCAGACCGAGCAACTCGAGTATTATTTCAAGTTCTGCTATATCGCCATCAACAGGGCGAATTCCGTGCTTGCAAACATCAATACTCCGGCAGTTCCCGATGAGGCAAAGAAACGTATCACAGGCGAGGCATATTTCCTAAGAGCATGGAACTATTTCAACCTTATGCGCAACTTCGGCAAGGTACCGGTGCACAAGGAGATGGTCAGCGAACTGTCGATGACCACTGCTCCGATGGCAAAGAACCTCGATGAGATATTCGACCTGATACGTAACGACTGCTGGAAGGCCATCTCGCTGCTGGAGGTGAACAAGGAGTTCGGCAGGGCCGACAAGGTCGCCGCTGAGGCTCTTCTCGCCAAGACTTATCTGACAGTAGCATCCGCTAAGGCGAATAGGGCGTATCTCTACTCTGATATGGATATCGATGTGAGTCAGATGTATGACAGCTGTGCCTTCTATGCTGGAAAGGTCATCAATGACTATAAAGCTCAGTATGACTTCGATGAGGATCTCAGGCATATCTATGACGTCAATTATCCGGACGGACCTGAACATATATTCATAATGCCTATCGAACGTTCCGGTACTCAGGAAGGTAACTACTCGAAGCTTCCTCTTATGTTCCTTCCGTCAAACAGTTCGATTCCTTTCTACATAAAGTATTCTGACGGTTCCCTGCAGAAGGCAAACGGAA
This sequence comes from Bacteroidales bacterium, assembly GCA_017631875.1. The sequence goes on from JAGBSL010000045.1 coordinate 7,132, forward strand.
ACGGTTGGGGAGTTTTCCTTTGCAATGATGATTTCGTGGAGAACTCATTCAGTGCCGTAGACAAGCGCAGAACTGAACTTATCCATCGTGACATCTATGATGCGGCCGGCAATCCTATCGTGCCGAATCAGGTGAAGGGATATTATACGGCCAAGTATGTGGATCCGGACTTTATCGGTGAAAGGACAAGTGCCAGACCTTACCTTATCAGGTTCTCTGACATCGCTCTCGTATATGCTGAAGCGGCAGGTCCGGTGGAAGGTCTTCCGGTACTTAACAGGATAAGGGCAAGAGCCGGTCTTACTCCTCTTCCTGAGGGTCTTGACGAGGCTGTCTACAGACGTGAAGTAATAAAGGAAAGAGCTCTCGAGCTTGCATTTGAGGGAAACCGTCTGTATGACCTCAGGCGAACTGCAAGTGTGACGCTTACGGACATGAAGGCATTCGGACTTTCCGAAATGGAAACAGCCTTCTTCCCAATTCCGCAGAGAGAAATCGATTTGAACCCAAATTTGTAAGATATGAGACGTTATATCATAATGCTTATATTGCCGTTGCTGGCAGCAGTATCCTGCACCAAGGAAATCAATAAGGATATCCCGAGCAACGAGTGCTCCATTCTTGATATCAGGGTCTTCGGACAGCTGGGAAAACCCGAGATCGTGCGTCTGGATGAGACTTCAGGCGAGGTGACGCTGTTTATCAACAAAACTGACGACTACCCATGGAGCGCGGTAAAGGTAGAGTCCATAGCTCTGTCTGCCTATGCTGATTCGGATCTGGGACAAGATGCTGTATTGGACTTCTATAATCCTCAGAGAAAGGCTGTCATCAAGGTTACTTCACAGACAGGCAAGTCGGTCGACTGGACTGTGATACTCAAGCCGTATGAGGCGTTCTATGCGGGCAAGTGGAAGGTCATCGACGCCAAGATATATGTCGACCAGAATATATCGGGATGCGGAACCGGTTCGTGGGGAACACCGATGAACGGAGCTGAGTTCGGTTTGTATTTCTCTCCGGAACTGGATAACATCATCACTATCGACATGAACTCCGAGATGGTTGACGGCAAGTTTACAGGTACCATTACCAATGATGCGGGTGCGGACGGATTGTGGGGAGAATTCAAAGGTGTCTGGCCTGGTGAGTATCCGGAAGATGCACCTCTTGACATGAATCCTCGTCTGAGACACCTTCTCCCAGCTGGACAGTCAGATTGGGTTCTGGACCTGACCACAAATGAAATGAAGATCACAAACAGGAATATCACATCTACGATGACCTTTGAAACCGATGAGTGGGGCAATATGGTCTTTGTATTCAATCTTCCGGATGCGTCCAAGGAAATCGGAGGCTCGAACTTCTATGACAACTTCTGGAGAAGCAGTTACAGGTTCACTTACATCGTGAATCCGCTTTAGAACATGAGTGCCTCTATAAAAAAGAGACTGGCTAAATTGATGTTAGCCAGTCTCTTATGATTTGTTTAACCCCCGATATGCTGCGCATATCACCCCGAGGGGTGTCTCGGTCCTGCCCGGACCGGTCGTCAAGTTGTTCCAACTTGACTTTTTAAACCCCCGATATGCTGACGCATATCACCCCTAGGGGTATCTCGGTCCTGCTCGGACCGGTCGTCAAGTTGTTCCAACTTGACTCTAGTTTAACCCCCGATATGCTGCGCATATCACCCCGAGGGGTATTTCGGTCCTGCCCGGACCGGTCGTCAAGTTGTTCCAACTTGACTCTTAGTCCTGAATGCTCTGCAGTGCTTCGCGGATCTTTGCCTCGATCTCCTCGCAGAGTTCTGTGTTGTCTGTGAGCAGCTGCTTTACTGCCTCACGTCCCTGCGCCAGCTTGCTCTCGCCGTAGCTGAACCATGAGCCGCTCTTCTTGATGATCTCGTACTCGACTCCAAGGTCGATGATCTCTCCGATCTTCGAGATACCCTCTCCATAAACGATGTCGAATTCAGCCTTCTTGAATGGCGGAGCCATCTTGTTCTTCACGATCTTAACCTTTGTGCGGTTTCCGAGCGCCTCGTCTCCGTCCTTGATCTGAGTGGTTCTGCGCACGTCCACGCGTACTGAGGCGTAGAACTTGAGTGCGTTACCTCCTGTTGTGGTCTCAGGATTTCCGAACATCACGCCGATCTTGTCGCGGAGCTGGTTGATGAAGATGCAGCATGTGTTTGTCTTGCTGATGTTTGCGGTAAGCTTTCTGAGCGCCTGGCTCATGAGTCTTGCCTGAAGTCCCATCTTCGAATCTCCCATCTCGCCCTCGATCTCCGCCTTTGGAGTAAGGGCTGCAACAGAGTCGATCACGATGATGTCGATCGCTCCTGAGCGGATAAGGTTGTCTGCAATCTCAAGCGCCTGCTCTCCGTTGTCAGGCTGCGAGATCAGCAGTGTCTCAAGGTCAACGCCCAGATTCTTTGCGTATGTCCTGTCGAACGCATGCTCTGCGTCGATGATTGCGGCGATGCCGCCCTGCTTCTGCGCCTGTGCGATAGCATGGATAGCGAGAGTAGTCTTACCGCTGGACTCCGGTCCGTAGATCTCAATGACCCTTCCGCGCGGATAACCGCCGATTCCGAGTGCTGCATCAAGCGCAATGGAACCGCTCGGGATCACCGATACCTCCCATTTAGGCTGATCTCCCAGCTTCATGATCGTACCTTTGCCATAATCTTTCTCAATCTTGTCAATCGTCGCCTGCAATGCCTTGAGTTTCGCAGCATTGATGCCGGTACCTTCCTGTACTTCTTTAGCCATAAATGTAAATTTAAAAGTGTTATAAAAACGCCGACGGAACTATTCCGACCGACAAGCAAAAATAATCAAAAAATCTGGAACTCTTCCAACTTTTCAGATGCAAAATTATATGTGTTTTGTGCCAAGTTGCGGCACATCTAAAATATTCCTTTCAAATAAATCCTTCACCCCGATAAAAATCGTATTTTTGTATGTTATTTGAGTATGATACGGATATGAAGATAAAACTTTTAGGAAAGAATCTTGACGAACTGAAGAAGCTCGTTGCCGAGGAAGGTCTGCCGGGCTTTACAGCCAAGCAGATCGCCCAGTGGCTTTATGTCAAGAAGGTTCGTTCGATAGATGATATGACCAACCTCTCGAAAGCGGCAAGAGCCAAGCTTTCCGAGAAATATGAGGTCGGAGTCGTGCCTTATGCCGGACTCCAGATTTCCTCGGACGGTACAAAGAAGTATCTTTTCCCGGTAAAGTGCTGCCATAGAAGAGGACTCAATCTTCATGTCGGTGAAGAAGAACTTGAAGCAAGTGCGATAGAGGCCGTCATGATTCCGGACGGAGACAGAGCGACGCTCTGCGTATCGTCACAGGCCGGATGCAGGATGGGCTGTAAGTTCTGCATGACGGGACGCCAGGGATTCCATGGGCACATGTCCGCAGCAGACATCATCTCGCAGTTCATTGCGGTGGATGAGTCGGATCAGCTCACAAATACAGTTTTCATGGGTATGGGTGAACCCCTGGATAACTATGAAAATGTAATGAGGGTAATCGAGATACTTACTGCAGATTGGGGATTCGGCTGGAGCCCTAAGAGAATCACCCTGTCGACAATCGGAGTGCTTCCTAACCTCAAGCGCTACCTTGACGAGTGCAAGTGCCACCTGGCGGTCAGTCTTCATGATCCGTTCGGTCCTGAGCGACTCAGCGTCATGCCGGCGCAGGGAGCATGGCCTATTCAGGATGTCATCGACCTTATCAAGCAGTACGATTTCACAGGTCAGCGCAGAGTAAGTTTCGAATACACGATGTTTGCCGGATTCAATGACACAAAGGCCCACGCTGACGCTCTTTTCCGCATGCTCAAGGGACTTGAGTGCCGCATGAACCTGATCCGTTTCCATAAAATTCCGGATTTTCCTTATGAGACTTCTCCGGATGTGATCATAGAGAACTTCAAGACCCGTCTGAATAACCTGGGTCTTACCACTACCGTACGTGCTTCGCGAGGAGAAGACATTCTTGCGGCATGCGGTATGCTTGCAGGAGAACATGCAAAAGAAAAATAATCTGATATGAAGAGGATTCTTATCATAATGTTCATGCTGTTATGTGTGACAGCGGGCATTCATGCACGTGGAGTCGACCCGAAGGCCGACTCTGTGGCGGTCGTGCAGATGCGCGAGCGCATGGCGCAGATCAGGCAGCATCGTCCGACCGTAGCCCTGGTGCTCAGTGGCGGAGGAGCCAAGGGTCTTGCGCATATCGGCGTGATACGTTATGTGGAGTCTCTCGGCATACCTGTGGACATGGTCCTTGGAACCAGCATGGGTGGACTCATCGGAGGTCTCTATGCTCTCGGATATGATGTGGACCAGATGGAGGCTCTTGTAAAGAGTATAGACTGGAACTGGGTATTCACAGACAGGGTATCCAGGAAATATGTCTCATATTCCGATACCAAGTATAAGGAGAAATATCTGCTTGCGATCCCTTTCTATTATGAAAAGGATTATTACAGGATGAAGATGATGAGCGAGTATCGTTTCGATCCTATGCACAAGCATGACATGCTGAATATCGGCGCAGATAACGAAGGTGGGGCTGATTTCTTCAAGAAGAACCTGCTGGGAAGTCTCCCGTCGGGATATATATTCGGTCAGAATGTGAGCAACATGATCAGTTCCCTGACCATAGGCTACCAGGATTCGACAGACTTCAAGGAGTTTCCTATACCTTATGCCTGCATAGCAGCGGACATGGTCTCCGGCAAAGCAAAGATATGGCATAGCGGAAAGATGAATGACGCCATGCGCTCTACGATGTCCATTCCGGGAGTCTTTGCTCCTGTCAGACTGGACGGAATGGTCCTGGTGGACGGAGGTCTCAGGGATAATTATCCGACAGCTCTTGCCCGTGAGATGGGTGCTGATATAATAATAGGTGTAGACCTTTCAGACCCTCGCAAGACCTATATGGATGTCAACAACATCGGTGACATCATAAGCCAGGGAGTAGAGATGCTGATGAGGGACGGAATCGAGAAGAATCTGTTGATACCGGATGTCAAGATCAAGCCGGACCTGAAGGGATTTCATATGATGAGTTTCAGTCCTCAGAATGCCGATACCATCATGGTGAGGGGTTATGAGGCCGCTATGGCTCAGGATTCCCTCCTCAGGGAGGTCGCGCTGAAGACTGCTGACAAATATACCCCGGCCAAGAAGAGACCGGCTCTTGGAATGCGTCAGGACTCGCTTGTAATCGCTAATGTTGATATTATCGGTGTGCTGCCGAGGGAGAAGGAAATTCTTAAGGATAGACTCCATCTGAAATATGGCGAGAAGATCAGTCGTGATGATCTGGATGACATCGTTGCCAGGATTTATGGAACGCAGGCATACGACTATGTGACGTATGAACTTCAGGGAAAGGATGAACCTTTCGACCTGGTGCTTAACTGCCGCAAGGGACCTATACATCAGTTCGGTCTGGGAGTGCGGGCGGATACGGAAGAGATTGTGTCCGTGCTGCTGAATGTCGGACTTAATGTACACAAGCTGCATGGTCATATGTTTGATCTTACAACGAAGATAAGTGCTAACCCATATGCCAGCTTCCACTGGTCATACGACATCCCTAAGTTCCCGACCTTCAACGGAACAGCCTCTATAAGGTGGACAGACCTCAATATGCTTAATCTTGGCAATAACAGGTTGAGTTTCAATTATCTGTCAGCCAAGCAGGAGCTCTACCTGTCCAACATCAAGTGGAAACAGCTGGATATAAGGGGCGGAATAAGGAATGAGGTTCTAAGGATGGGTAACGTCCAGTGTCAGATGCAGGACTGCTACAACCTCAATCTGCTGAGCAATGATTTCGTATCTGCATTCATCGATGCGGGAACATATACATTCGACGACGGATATTTCCCTACAAGGGGAGTCAGCGCCGGCCTTTCATATTCGTGGACCTTCGCCGGTTTCCCTCATAGGTTCGATAATTTCCACACCCTCTCGGCCGATGCCAAGGTAGTGGTGCCGATCGGTGACATTTTTGCGTTCATTCCATCATTCGACTGTCGGTTCCTTTTAGGAGCCAATGTGCCGGTGCCGTTCTTCAATGCTGTCGGAGGTTCTCTTCCATCAAGATACCTTGACCAGCAGATGCCTTTTGTCGGAGTAACGCATCTTTCTGCAATGAAGAATATACTTACCATATATAGGGCAGATCTGCGTTTCAAGGTGGCCAAAAACCATTATCTGACCGGAATAGTCAATTATCTCAGAGATAGCGACACGTTCAGGACTTATGCGAATGGTCCAGGCTTCTTCGGAGCTGCTGTCGAATACTCATACGATACCATCTTCGGCCCGTTGTCAGCGAATGTCCATTGGTCTGATCTGACCGGTAAGGTCGGCGTATATATCAGTGCTGGATATAATTTCTAACCCTCTGTCATGTCGAGCATAGTCGAGACATCTGTATTGATCAATGATTGAAAATGGATGAGAAGAAACTTAAGGTTTTAAACCGTCTGCGCGGTTTGTGTTCACGCCGTGAGTACTGTGTGGCGGATGTCTTGAAGAAGGCGACCGATGGTCTCGAAGGGGATCGTGCTGCGGCTCAGGAAGTCGTGGATGTCCTTGTGAAGGAAAAATATGTAGATGATCTCAGATACGCTTCAGCCTTTGCACGCGACAAGTCTGCAATCCAGGGGTGGGGAGAAGTGAAGATCAGATACATGTTGTCTGCCAAGGGAGTCTCAAGGGATGTAATTGACAAGGCTCTTGAGGAAATAGACCAGGACAAGGCTGACAGCAGACTTGAAAAACTTCTCCAGAACAAGCTCAAGTCCCTCAAGGATGACCCTCAATGCCGCTTCAAGCTCCTCCGCTTCGCCCTCGGCCGCGGCTACTCCTACGACGAAGTCAATTCTTTGATCAATACTCTTCTGAAATAAAACAAAAAGGTCCCATCACTTACTGATTGGGACCTTTTATTAATAAATCAAGGCTTTACAGCTGGGCGGCATTGGCTCCCGAAAAGGGAAGGGGCCCACGAAGTGGGAAGGACCGCCAGGCTGTAAAGCCTTGATTTATGATAGCTTATTACTTGCTAGCCTTGATAGCAGCCTGTGCTGCTGCGAGGCGTGCGATTGGAACGCGGAATGGCGAGCATGATACATAGTTGAGACCTGTCTTGAAGCAGAACTCTACTGATGCAGGATCACCACCGTGCTCACCGCAGATACCACACTTGAGGTTCTCGCGAGTCTCGCGACCTTCCTTTACAGCGTAGTCAACGAGCTTACCTACAGACTTAGTATCAAGAGTCTTGAATGGGTCAGCATCGAGGAGCTTGTTTCCGAGGTAGTCACCCATGAATGCTCCAACGTCGTCACGTGAGAAACCGAATGTCATCTGAGTGAGGTCGTTTGTACCGAATGAGAAGAACTCGGCAGTACGAGCCATGCGGTCAGCTGTGAGGGCAGCACGTGGGATCTCGATCATTGTACCGAACATGTACTTGATGTCGAAGCCGAACTCTGCCTCAACCTCTGCGCGGATCTTCTCGCAGATAGCCTTCTGGAAACGAAGCTCACGGTCAGAGATAGTTACAGGAACCATGATCTCTGGCTTAGGATCGAAGCCCTCGTTCTTGAGCTCAGCAGCAGCTGTGAAGATAGCGCGGAACTGAGTCTCAGAGATCATTGGGTATGTCACGTGGAGACGAACACCACGGTGACCCATCATTGGGTTAACCTCGTGGAGTGACTCACCACGCTTCTCGATCTCGCTTACAGTGATGTGAAGCTCCTCTGCGAGCTCCTCCTTCTTACCCTCAGTCTGAGGTACGAACTCGTGGAGAGGTGGGTCGAGGAGACGGAATGTTACAGGCATACCGTTCATCACCTTCATTGTGCCCTTTACAGCAGCCTTGATGAATGGCTCGAGCTCTGCGAGAGCTGCCTTTCTTTCCTCGTCGTTCTTAGCGAGGATCATCTTGCGGAGCTTAGAGAGAGGAATCTCAGCGTTCTGTCCGTAGAACATGTGCTCGATACGGAAGAGACCGATACCCTCAGCACCGAAGCTGATAGCGCGAGCTGCATCCTCTGGTGTATCAGCGTTTGTGCGAACGCCCATAGTACGGAACTTATCAACGATCTCCATGAACTGCTGGAAACGTGGGTTGTCAGAAGCGTCCATAGTCTCGATCTTCACGTCGTAAACGTATCCCTTAGCACCGTTGATTGAGAGAACGTCACCCTCGTGGTAAACCTTGTCAGAACCCTTGAACTTGATCTCCTTGTTCTCGAGGTCGATGTGCATAGCCTCGCAACCTACGATACAGCACTTACCCCAGCCACGTGCCACGAGAGCAGCGTGTGAAGTCATACCACCGCGCTGAGTGAGGATACCTGCGCAAGCACGCATACCCTCTACGTCCTCTGGTGAAGTCTCCTCACGAACGAGGATAGTTGCGATACCCTTCTCAGCAGCCTCCATAGCAGCCTCTGAAGTGAATGCGATAACTCCTACTGCACCACCTGGAGAAGCTGGAAGACCGTTAGCGATTACTGTAGCCTTCTTCTCAGAAGCTGGGTCAAGGATTGGGTGGAGGATCTCGTCGAGCTGAGCTGGAGCGACACGCTTAACCGCTGTCTTTTCGTCGATCATACCCTCTCCGAGCATGTCCATGGCCATGTTGAGAGCTGCAAGACCTGTTCTCTTACCTAC
>JAGBSL010000040.1 GCA_017631875.1 Bacteroidales bacterium
CGTACTTAGTTGGGTGGAGTGAAAGGAATGCTGCACCGAAGCAAGCTGAGAAAGTAGGAGTTGGCTCAGTGATACCGCGCTCTGTACCTGCGAGCTTAGCAGTAAATCCTGAAAGGAAGTAGTACTGAGTCTGCTCTGGAGTAAGGATAGAAACTGGAGGGAGAACTCCGAATGCGTCAGCTGAAAGGAAAATTACCTGCTGTGCGTGAGGTCCCTTAGATACTGGCTTAACGATGTTGTCGATGTGGTCGATAGGGTAAGAAACGCGAGTGTTCTCAGTTACGCTCTTGTCAGCGAAGTTGATCTTGCCCTCAGCATCAACTGTAACATTCTCGAGGAGAGCGTTGCGGCGGATTGCCTTGTAGATATCTGGCTCAGATACTGGATCGAGGTTGATAACCTTTGCGTAGCAGCCACCCTCGTAGTTGAATACGCCCTCGTCATCCCAACCGTGCTCGTCGTCACCGATGAGGAGACGCTTAGGGTCAGTTGAAAGGGTAGTCTTACCTGTTCCTGAAAGACCGAAGAAGATAGCTGTGCTTGTACCCTCCATGTTAGTGTTTGCCGAGCAGTGCATTGAAGCGATGCCGCGGAGTGGGTTGTAGTAGTTCATGAGTGAGAAGATACCCTTCTTCATCTCACCACCGTACCAAGTGTTAAGGATAACCTGCTCCTTAGACTTGAGGTTGAATACAGTTGCAGTCTCAGAGTTGAGGCCGAGCTCCTGGTAGTTGTCAACCTTTGCCTTAGATGCGTTGTAGCATACGAAGTCAGGCTCACCATAGTTTGCAAGCTCCTCAGCTGTAGGACGGATGAACATGTTAGTCACGAAGTGTGCCTGCCATGCTACCTCCATGATGAAACGTACCTTAAGACGTGTAGCCTCGTTAGTACCGCAGAATGTGTCTACAACATAAAGCTTCTTGCCTGAAAGCTGCTTGATGGCCTTTGCGCGAAGGTCGTTCCAAGCCTCCTCTGAACATGGCTTGTTGTCGTTCTTGTACTCCTCTGAAGTCCACCATACTGTGTCCTCGCTAGCCTCGTTCTTTACAAAGAACTTGTCCTTAGGAGAGCGGCCTGTGTAGATACCTGTCATCACGTTGACAGTATCAAGCTCAGTAAGCTGGCCTTTCTCGTATCCCTCGAGAGCAGGGTTAGTCTCCTCAGCGAAGAGAACCTCGTAAGACGGATTGTGAACGATTTCCTTCACGTCGGTAATACCGTACTTGGTCAAATCAATTGTGCTCATAATTTTTTAAAAATATATTAAGGTTTAACTCTTTTCTTATATCCACGCAAAAATAACTATTTTTTGCGATAAGACAATAAGGCTCTATGACAATTTTTGTACTTTTGCACTATGACCGCACAGGAAACACTTAAAGAATATTGGGGCTATGATAGTTTTCGTCCGAAACAGGAGGAAATCGTCAGTGCTGCCCTTGAAGGACGTGACGTCCTTGCCATTCTCCCTACGGGAGGTGGCAAGTCGGTGTGTTTCCAGGTGCCGGGCATGATGAAGGACGGAATTGCTATCGTGGTGACTCCTCTGATCGCCCTGATGAAGGACCAGGTGCAGAACCTGACCGATAGAGGAATCCGTGCATTATGCATTAATGCGGGTATGGGCCGGAGGGAAGTGGACAATGCGCTGAACAATGCCCTTTACGGAGATTTCAAGTTCCTTTATGTCTCTCCGGAACGTCTTGGAACCCGTCTTTTCCAGAGCTATGTGCAGGAGATGAAAGTCAGCTATATCGTGGTTGACGAGGCGCACTGCATCTCGCAGTGGGGCTATGATTTTCGTCCGGATTATCTGCAGATCGGAAAGCTTCGCGAGCTGGTCGACGCTCCGGTGATCGCGCTTACTGCGACTGCCACTCCGCAGGTTGCGGAAGATATCATGGAACGTCTCGGATTCAAAGACAAGTGCCTTATAAAGAGTGGATTTGAAAGGCCTAATCTTTCCTATATCGTACGTCATACCGACGACAAGCTCGGACAGCTTCTGAACATCTGCAACAGTGTCTCCGGCACAGGAATCGTCTATGTCAGAAGCCGTAAGAAGACCGAGGAATTGTCCGCTTTTCTGTCGGCTAACGGAGTGTCTGCTTCGTTCTATCATGCAGGTCTGGGGCAGCAGTCCAGAACCGACCGTCAGGAGCAGTGGAAGTCTGATAAGATAAGGGTGATGGTTTGCACGAATGCGTTCGGAATGGGTATCGACAAGCCCGATGTGCGCTTTGTGATCCATTTTGATGTTCCGGACTCTCCGGAAGCATATTTCCAGGAGGCAGGCCGTGGCGGCCGCGACGGAAAACGCAGCTTTGCCGTGATGCTGTGGAATAGCTCGGATGTCAAAAGACTTCGTCAGCTGGAGACGGTTTCATTCCCGTCGCTGGAGTATATCGAGGACATATATCATAAAGTACACATATTCTATCAGATACCTTATGATGCCGGTGTCGGACGCCAGCTGAAGTTCAATCTGGAAGAGTTCTGTAAGCATTTCAAGATGCAGCGTTCCTCAGCATATTATGCGATCCAGTACATTGAGAAGACAAGCCACTGGACTTTCTCGGAAGATGTGGATATCTCTACCAAGGTCCAGATAATGGTAGACAGGAACGATCTCTATGATATTGAGTTCCAGAATCCTAAGCTTGCGTATCTCCTTGAAATCCTGATGCGCAGATATACAGGACTTTACTCTTATCCTGTTCCGATAGATGAGGATTATGTTGCTGCCCAGATTGGTGTCCAGGTCCCTATGCTCCGCCAGATGTTGTATCAGTTGTCATTGGAGCATGTGATCCGTTATGTTCCATGTGATCATGCTACGGTCATCTTCCTGCACCATGACCGTCTCAGACCTAAGAATGTCAACCTAGATCCTAAACGCTATGCGATGCTCAAGTCCTCGTTCGGAGAGAGGATGCAGAAGATGATCGATTACGTCTCGCAGGAGGATACATGTCGAAGCGCATACCTGCTGGAGTACTTCGGACAGTCTGAAAGTTCCGATTGCGGCACATGCGACGTCTGTCGTGCCACCAAGTCTGCGAAGCCGTCACTAGAGAAGGAAATGGCAGCATATATTAATGATCAGCTGTCCGGAAATTACACGATCGACGACATCCTCAGCCGTTTTGCAGCCCCAGGTCACTATTCTCCAGATGATTGCATCTCAACCCTTCGTAAACTCATAGATTCCGGAACCGTGGGGAGGATGTCCGAATAGGGTGTTTTGCTTAACATGCTGATCTATAGTGTGTTAAGCGAGTGTCCTGCCTTCCTTGCCATGCAGGATACTCGCGTAAAGCGCTGTGAATCATGGAGTTGTGTGAAACGGTGCGCGGGTTTTATTCCAAAACCAATCCGTCGTATGCCGGAAGGATGCCGGCAGGGAGTTTCGCTGCTAGAGTCTCGTAGCATGGAAGTCTGTGGGACAGGTGTGTGAGCCAAGAATGCTTCGCTCCGACCCTCTGTGCAACTGCAACAGCCTCTTCCAGAGAATAGTGTGAGATATGTTTGCCGTATTTAACGCAGTTTATCACGAAATGATCCAATCCTTGAAGCTTCGCGAACTCCTCTTCAGGGATGTGGTTCATGTCCGTGCAGTATGCTATGTTTCCGAACCTATATCCTAATACTGGAAGTTTGTAGTGCATTCCTCGTATCGGGATTATCTCCACTCCGTTAATGGAGAACGGTTTTTCGTCAATTATGTGTACATCCCATTCCGGCGCTCCAGGATATTTCTTCTCTGCGAATGCATATGAATATTCCATCCTCAATGCGTCCTCCACATATTTCTCGCAATAGATCTGCGATGCCTTTTTCTCATGGTAGTTGAAGGCGCGTATGTCGTCAAGACCTCCTGTGTGGTCCTTGTGGTTGTGGGTCAGGAGTATCGCATCCACATGTGACACATCAGCGCGAAGCATCTGCTGTCGGAAGTCCGGACCTGCATCCACGAGGATAGCCAGCCCCTCATGCTCCACAAGTACGCTTGCCCTCAGCCTCATGTCACGAGGGTCGCTGCTGCGGCACACATCACATCCGCAGCCTATCATAGGCACTCCCTGTGACGTGCCTGTGCCTAGAAATGTCAGTTTGGTCATTAAATGATTACATCTACAATTTTGCCGATAAGTTCCGGGTCATATGGCTGGGATATCCTTATGTAGTTTCCTGTGTATCCTTCCATCATGCCCTGGCGGTCAGTGCTTTCGAAAAGCACTTTCTCCGCCACGCCTTTGTTGGCGGCGATGAACTCCTCATGCAGCTGCGCGGAAAGTTCTTCCAGCATCTGCACCCTTTGGGTCTTCACGCTGTCCTGGACCTGATCCTTCCTTTCCGCTGCCGGAGTGCCTGCACGGCGTGAATATGGGAATATGTGGATGAATGCTGGTTTTACGACATCACGAAGGAATGTATATGTCTCCATGAAAAGTTCGTCAGTCTCTCCAGGGAATCCTACTATAACGTCAATGCCGAAGAAAACCTTCGGACCGCTGGGAACTTCTGTCTTCTCCCTGATATACTGTATCTTGTGCGCAAAAGCAGCAGTGTCATATCTGCGTCCCATCTCACGAAGGATGGTGTCACATCCCGACTGGAGAGGGATGTGATAGTGGGGTAGGAACTTTGTTCCGGAAGTGATCCAGTCGATCATCTCCTCTGTCAGAAGGTTCGGCTCTATCGATGAGATCCTGTATCTTTCAATACCTTCCACATCGTTCAGCTGCTTGATGAGTTCGAAGAATGTCTCTCCTGTAGACTTTCCGAAATCACCGGTATTGACACCTGTGAGCACAATCTCACAGATGCCCTCTGCAGCGATCGCATGGGCCTGCGGAATAATGTCAGCAATAGGGATGTTACGGCTTTCGCCGCGGGCGTAAGGCACTGTGCAGTAATGACATTTGTAATCACATCCGTCCTGCACCTTGAGGAATGAACGTGTCCTTTCACCGCTTGAATATGCCGGAAAGAATGTTCCGAGGTCATGTCCACAGCCGCCGCAGCCCTGGGCCTTGGCCAGAATCTCCGGCACCACCTGGCTCTTTTCTGTCGCGCCGAACACGCGTGCAACGCCTTCTATGGACTCGTAGTCACCGCGTCGCAGCTGTGCCGAACATCCGGTGACATATATAAGCGCTTCAGGATTCTGCCTGTGCAGCTTTCTAATGATATTACGGCTCTTCTTGTCGGAATGCTCGGTCACGGTACATGTATTCACAAGGAAAACGTCAGCTCCCTTGTTCCATGGCACCGCCTCGAAGCCTTCCTTGAGCAGCTCACGCTCATAAGTGGAAGTCTCCGCATAATTCAACTTACATCCCAGTGTTATAAATGCTATCTTCTTCATTTTTTGTGTAATGTGATTCTAGACCACTGTACGATTCCGGATACCGGTGGTCTGCGTTTGGATACACGTACCGAGAAGGAAATGAACTCTGGAAATCTCTCTTCCAGCGCCTTTACAATGCGTCCGGCCACGTGTTCCAGCAGATCCGACGGCTTCGCCATCTCCTCCGCGACCACATCATATATAAGTGCATAATTCACGGCGTCCTCCAGTCTGTCGCTCTCTGCAGCCGCCGACATGTCCATCTCGCCGCGGAAGTCCACGACGAAGTCGTTGCCTGCGATCCTCTCTCTTTCGAGGCAGCCATGATGGGCACGGAATTCCATGCCTTCAAGTTCTAATATTCCAGATTTCTCCATTCGCTTCGCTCAGTCGAAATGACAGTAAAATGTTCAGTCGAAATGACAGTTATGCCAATAACAAAAATACGCATGGGCGCTTGCCGATGACAAGTCCCTCCTTCTTCCACTCCGATACCTTCTTTGTCTTGATGTATGCATCCGGCATTGTTATGTTCGCCGCAACGCATACTTTTGTTGACGCCCCGCATACCGCAAGAATGTCAGCAAAGAGTGAATCATTCCTATACGGAGTCTCGATCAATATCTGCGTCTGCTTCAGTTGTGCTGAAACCTTCTCCAGCGTACGCAGCTTGCTTCGCCTCTCGTCAGTCTTTGCAGGAATGTATCCGCAGAAAGCAAAGGACTGTCCGTTAAGACCTGACGCCATAAGCGCAAGCATGAGCGATGACGGCCCTACGGCCGGAACGACCTCAATCCCGTGTCTGTGTGCCAATGCCACAAGCTGTGCTCCCGGATCAGCTACTGCAGGCAGTCCGGCCTCTGAAATCAAAGCCACGTCATTATCGCCATCAAACAGCTTCAAATATCCTTCGATAGTTGCCTGGTCGGTATGCTCATTCAGCTCAAAGAACTGCAATTCTCCGATTCTGCCCTTAAGGCCAGCCTTGGAAAGATAACGCCTGGCTGTGCGCACCTCTTCCACTACGAAGGTTTTGAATCCCATAAGAGAGTCGAGAACCGGTCCCGGAATCACCTCTGCAGGGTCATTGTCTCCAAGAGGAGACGGTATAAGGTAAAGTTTTCCCATGTTAATCTGTTATGTTTATCTCGACACGACTGCCGTCCAGTATCGCCTGTTCTTCAGCCTGCTTGGCCTCCTGCCTCTTCTTCTTGCTTGAGAACATGTTCTTCAGGAATTGTCTGAACGAGTTGAACTCGGTCTGGTAGGCAAGACCGACTCCGTTTCTCTGCGAGTTGTCAAGATAGTTTGTATATGAGTCAGCTGAGTGAGAGAATAGGTTCAGTCGGAATGAACCTGCTTTATTCAGCTTGATTTCTATGTCAAGGTCGCCCACCACGTCGGTCTCTCCTCCGGATGTGTACTGCTTGTTGCCTACGCTTCCGTTGACGGAAACCCTGTTGTTGAACATCTGTGTCGAGACTGCGACGTCGAAGATATCGTTACCCTTCTCGTTTGGCTGATAGTTCAGACCCAGGTCGACAGGGATGTTCAATTTCTGCAGGATATTGCTCAGCTGCCCCGCCATGACCTCGCTGACGCTCCTGTAGAGCATGTTGGAGTTGTTGAAGATACCTGACTGCTCGTCAGGGAGGAATCTGTTGTAAATCAGGATGGACAGGAACTGCTTCTGCACCTTGTCTTCAGTGCTGAGTGCACTCTCGACCCTTGATTTGATGGTAGGATCGATGTCAGGAATCTCAATCGAGAATCCAAGTCTTGGATTCGCAAGTTTGTCGGTAATCTCAATTCCGCACTCGACGGTCCTTCTGTCTCCAACAGATGTTGTGTCTGCAATCAGAGTTGAAAGGGAAGCCTTGGTCCTGTATAAGGCATCAATGTCCAAAGTACTTTCAAGGATGTCGCCATTGAATGTCACGGAACTTCCGTCCTGGATCTCGAAGTCCCTGCTGACAAGTCCGAGAGCTACAAACTTGTAGTTTCCTCCAGTCAATGTGTAGTCTCCGTTAATCGTGAATACATCTTCGCCCGCAACGAGATCAAGCGTTCCGTTACCATTACCGGAAAGCACATGGCCCGAGGCTTTGTCTATTTCTACGAATGCGGTCACGTCAGGGTTTGCGTTGATGTGTAGATTGACGAGGAATTCGTTAGCCGATGTGTTCTTCTTTTCGATCCTGCTTCGCATGATCTCGTATGGATCGATAAATGTTTCAACCTCTACTTCTGTAAACTTCAGGAGGTTTGAGCTTCCGCCTGTTGTCGCGGAAGCAACCGGTATATGGATTTCTCCTATCTTGGCAGTAACGGCGTCGACTGTCATCTCGAGTGATTCTATCGGTCCTTTGATAGTTACTTGTCCCGTGCCGAATACGTTTCCATAGAACACTTCATTCTGCTTCTCCGTCAGGTCGATTCCTTCGATTTCATTGACCTTTATCCTGGTGTCGAAGCTTATGTCCTTGAAATTATTCCAGTTGATGCTTCCGGACACGGTTCCAGTACCGGTATATCTGTCCTTTATCTGGATGTCGTCGAAGTATACTCCGCTGTCATCTATGTGGAACATTCCGTCAGCATAGTATGGCACATTAGTATATGCCACCTGTAGCAGGCCGTCCTCAAGTCTGGTTCCGTTGCTGGTTACTGATAATGCGTTAATAGGGCCGTCTACGCTGATTTCTCCTGAGATGTATCCTCCGAGATCGCTGAATATTTCCTTAAGGAATGGCTCGGCATAGCCCACGTGCAGCCTGTCGAGAATCGCTGTGGCCTCAAGCGAGCTGGTCTTAGGAGTAAATTTTCCGTAGGCGTTGATGTTGCTCTGTCCTGACATCACGTTTCTTGCAGTGATGTCGAACCTCTCGAAGTCTTCGTTCCATCTGCTGCCAAGCGTCAAGATGCCCAGAGGCATGCCTGCCAGATATGTGGAGTCGCATATCATGTCAGCCAGAATGCTCTTCCTGTCCATAGGGGAGGTTACCTGCACCTGGCCTGTTGCGGCTCCTTTTATACCTATCTCCTTTCCCAGAAGAGGGTTTATTACGGATATGTCGAATCTGTTCAGGTCAAGGGTGAGGGTGTCCTTCTGTGTCTTGGATACTTTTCCGTGAAGACTTACGCTCTGTTCGTCGCTGAGGAACTGTACCGACGAGACGTCAACCCCGTCAGGGGCAATCCTCATGTGCGAAGGCTGTATCCTCCACTCTCTTGAGTTCAGGTAAAGCATCGACGGAAGGATATTGACATCCAGTGTGATGTCTGAATTTTGTCTTGACAGGTCACCGTGAACGAAGAACTCTCCTCGATTCTCTAGTTCGCTTTGGTTGTCGTAGGTGTATCCCAATCCTATATGGTCATCGTCTGCAAGTATTCTGATGCTGTTGTCGCTCAGGGTCAGTGTTGCGATCTCGATCTCGTCACTGTTAAGTTCTCCGCTGAAGCTGCCGTCGTTATTGTTGAAATTGAAGGTGAGGTCTTTGAGGTACTGCGAGCCGAGCGCTATTCTCTGTGATACCAGCGAGCCTGTGAGCCTTCCTTTGTCATTGATCTTGGTGTTCAGTGTCGTATTGTCGGCTATGTAAAGTCCCGGGTATACAAAGTCGAGGATATCCTGCATCTTCTCGAATTCGAAGTCAAGGCTGTACCTGTTGCCGCTCCATGTGTATGCGGCATCCGCAAACAGCGATGGGAGCTCTCGTTTAAGTGTGATGTTTCCGAGGTCTTTTACGAATTCCGTAACAGGAGCCGTACCCGTATAGGTTCCGTTTGCGAATGCTGACTTGAGCCACATCCTGTATGTGTCGTTCTTGCTTACAGATGTGAGCTTCACCTGCCCGATATCATATCTTCCCTCGCTGTTCTGCATGACGATGTTGTCAAGGCTGATGTCTCCGAAGATGTCTCCGGTCTTAGTCCTTCTGAAGTCTGCCGAGGTCCTGAGGCTGATGTCGGATTTGCCTCTTGTGTCTATGTTCATCGCGTTGAGGTTGGCGTGGCCGACAATTGCGTAGAACTTGTAGATCGTGTTCTGGGTTCGAGGGGAAAGGCCAAGGCGTCCATGGAACATGAAGTTGAGGTTAGGATCGTTACATGCGATCCTTCCGTCGAAGGCGTCTTTTGACAAGGTTCCTGATCCGGAAATGCTGCTGTAGTCGTAGCCGTGAATATGCAGCTTGCTGATTGTCAGCGAGTCAATGGCCGCGCTGAGCGGTGCTTTGTCGTTGCCTAGCTTCGCGGCGACAGTCGCCCTCATGGATGTTTCGCCGATGATCTTCTGTCCTATGACCTTGCCGACGTTAAGGTCTACAGTGGAAACCTTTCCGGAGATGCCTATCTGTGCGCCTTCGGTAATGATGTCTTCAAGCCTGATGTCTCCATTAACCTTTCCGATGGCTGACCTGATATCTGCGTCAATGTCAAGTTTATTGAGCAGGCCTTTCGCATGTGCATTTATGTCGAACGAAGTGCCAGGAGCGAACTTGCTGAGGTCGAGGCTGCCGTCGCGCATCCATTGTGTCACAAAATGGCTGAGACCGTCGCTGGTAATCGTGAAGTCCTGTATCTTGGCGTCTATTCTGGTGTCTTCGATTTCAGGAATTCCCGTCATTCGGCCGTTTATGATTCCTTCGAAACCTCCGGCGCGTGACGATACCAGCAAGTCGCTGACTGTAAAGTCATCCACCGTGCCTACGAACTTTCCAGATCTGACATCTATTACCAGTCTGTTCTCTGCCAGCTCAGGAGAGAAGAATTTAATTGTCTGGAAGTCAACTGTGCTTGCGCCGAATTCAGCGTCCATCCTGACCTCTGCAATGTAATCCTTGAATGCATCCACGTTTGCATAGCTCATCATGAACATAGGTATGTGGAGGTCTGACCACGGGTCGTTCAGCTCAAGGTCCTTCACTATTGTCTTTCCGTTTCCGACCTTGGCGCTGCCGCTGATCTCGTGGCAGATGTATCCGGATTTCTCGCGGAATGATAGCTCTTCCAGTCCGCCGGACATTACTCCTCCCTTGAACTGAAGTTCATTGGCTTTAAGATTTATGTCGGAAATGTCCAGATCGTTCCAATTGATGTATCCTCTGTAAGGAGTCTTGTCGGACGAATAGTTCTTCATCCTGAACGTGAATCCGCTGATTTCGACTTTCCTGATATGGAAAAGCTCTTTGTCGCTCGTGTTCTTTACTTCCTTTTTCTTCAGGCGGAATATCCTCGATAGGTTGTCAAGCTTATCCTTGCCGGCCCTGATGCTGTCTTCCATGACGAGATTCATCTCGGCATTTGTGATCGTTGCCTTGTCCAGGTGCAGGCCATCCTGGCTTCTGAGCCCCTTGAGCGTGAATTTCGCAATGATGTATTGTGCCCTGAAGAATGTGTCTATCTGGACGGCAGTGGAGTCAAGAGGATCCTGTACCGGAGACTTGTCGATGACCACGACGTTCTTGAGGACAAGAGTAGTGAAAGGCTTGAAATGTATCTTCTCGAATGTGATCTCTCCGTCAAGCTTTTCCGAAAGCGCGTCGACCACCTTGTCTGCAATGCGTGTCTGCACTCCGGGTGTCTGGATTGCGAGTGCAACCGCGATCACGACCGAAGCAAAAGCGACGAGTGTCAACCAGAATATTTGAAGCGCTTTCTTTATAGTCTTTATGATTTAATTGTCCAACTTGCAAAAATAGTAAAAATATCGGAGAAAATCCGTATTTTTGCCCCCGGATATGCAAAGCATATAATATGCCTGCATTGTCATTGCGAGGAAGGACGAAGTCCTGACGTGGCAATCTGTTTAATAGAAACATTCCATAAATATGGCAGAAATCATACTAGGAATAGAATCATCATGTGACGACACCTCGGCGGCAGTCATCAAGGACGGCTACCTGCTGTCCAATGTGCTTGCCAGCCAGGACGTCCATAAAGCTTACGGCGGAGTGATTCCGGAACTGGCTTCGAGAGCCCATCAGGTAAACATCGTACCTGTTGTAAGTGAGGCAATTACACGTGCAGGAATCAAGCCGGAAGATATTACGGCAATAGCGTTTACACGCGGTCCGGGACTGCTCGGTTCGCTCCTTGTCGGCACTTCGTTCGCCAAGGGACTGGCCATGGCTCTGGACAAGCCTCTCGTTGAGGTAAACCACCTCCAAGGTCATATCCTTGCCAACTTCATCAAGCAGTATGACAGCGAGAACCGCCAACCGGAATTCCCTTACCTGTGCCTTCTGGTCTCAGGAGGAAATTCACAGATTGTCCGTGTGAACAGTCCTCTGGAGTATGAAATCCTCGGACAGACTATCGACGATGCAGTCGGAGAAGCTTTCGACAAATGCTCTAAGATGATGGGTCTGGGTTATCCGGGAGGACCGATTGTAGACAGGCTCGCAAAGGAGGGAGATCCTCTCAAGTATAAATTTTCAAAGCCTCATATCCCTGGTTTCGACTATAGCTTCAGCGGCATCAAGACATCGCTCCTTTACTTCGTCCGCGACCAGATGGCCGAGGATCCCGAGTTCATGGAAAAGAACAAAGCTGACATATGCGCCAGCTTCCAGAAGGCCCTGATCGATATCCTCATGGATAAGTTGATAAAGGCTGCGAAACATACTGGTATCAAGCAGATTACGATTGGTGGAGGTGTCTCTGCGAACAGCGGTCTGCGTGCCCGTATCGAAGAGGAGGGACGCAAGAGAGGATGGACCACATTCCTGCCTGAGTTCAAGTTCACAACCGACAATGCGGCCATGATCGCCATAGCCGGATGGTTCCATTATCAGAACGGCGAACGCGCCAGCCTCGACGTCGCACCAGTAAGCCGCCTCGCCGAATTTTAAAATTCACCATGAATGGTCCCTACGTCATTGCGAGGAACGAAGTGACGTGGCAATCTTTAGACTGATATTATGAAAGAAATAGAAGTAACCTGTAAGTTAGGAAAAGACCTCACAGTCGACGAGATCCAGACAGCCGCAGTAAAGGCTCTCGGAGTCTCGCCGAAGATGAAGTCACAGCTAAAATACCGTATAGTACGCCGTTCTATCGATGCGCGTAATGATATCCTTTATCGTTATCGTGTGGAGGTGTGCAAGCCTGATGAAACCCTGGCAGAATATGTCCTTGAGGACTATCAGGACGTATCATCAGCAGAACCTGTAATCATCATCGGAGCCGGTCCTGCCGGCATGTTCGCTGCACTGAAACTCCTGATGCGCAGCTTCAAGCCTATCATACTTGAGAGAGGTAAGGATGTCCATGCCCGAAAGTTCGACATGGCGAAACTCTCGACCGAAGGTGTCGTGAATCCGGATTCGAACTTCTGCTTCGGAGAGGGAGGTGCAGGTACATTCTCTGACGGAAAGCTCTATACCCGCTCATCAAAAAGGGGAGACATCCGCGAGGTACTCCATCAGCTCGTGCGCTTTGGTGCTGATCCTTCGATCCTGATCGATGCCCATCCTCACATCGGCAGCGACAAGCTTCCGATCGTAGTGGAGAACATCCGCAAGTGCATCATAGAGCATGGAGGTGAGTATCATTTTGATTCACGCGTGACCGATATCGTGAAGCGTGGCGACGGCCAGTTCGATGTTGAGGTTGGTACTACTGTCTACACATCCCGCAAAGTAATCCTCGCCACAGGCCACTCAGCCCGTGACATCTACGAGATGTTCGACCGCAAGGGATGGGAACTCCAGGCAAAAGGTTTCGCCCTCGGAGTGCGCGTGGAGCATCCTCAGTCTCTGATCAACAAGATTCAGTATCACGGTAAGTATCAGCCATACATGCCGACAGCCGAGTATTCGTTTGTCACTCAGGTACTTGACAGGGGAGTATTCTCCTTCTGCATGTGCCCTGGAGGTGTCCTTGTTCCTGCAGCGACAGCCTCTGGTGAGCTTGTGCTTAACGGCATGTCCAACTCACAGCGTAACTCCAAGTGGGCAAACTCCGGAGTCGTGGTCCAGATCGAGCCGGAAGACTTCCCTGAGTATTCGCAGTATGGTGCGCTCGCTCTTCTGAAATTCCAGCAGGACATAGAGAAGAAGATGTTTGATTACACAGGTTCGCTCAAGGCTCCGGCACAGCGAATGATGGACTTCTGCCGCAGAATCCCGTCAGCAAATCTTCCTAAGACATCATACCACCCGGGAGCAGAGAACGCGCCGCTGCATGAGCTCCTTCCGGAGCACGTTTCGCTGCGTCTTAAGTACGCCTTCCCGGAGATCGGCAACAAGAAGATGCACGGCTACTACACCAACGAAGCCCTCCTTCTCGGCGTAGAGTCCCGCACATCATCTCCGGTCCGCATTCCGCGTGACCCCGAGACCCTTGAGCACGTACAGGTTGCCGGCCTCTATCCATGCGGCGAAGGTGCCGGCTATGCCGGAGGCATCGTCTCCTCCGCCCTCGACGGCATCAATTGCGCTGCCAAAATATAGTAATGGACAACATATTGATACACAATATATTATAAAATCTCCTTGCTCCCCTTTGGCGGCAAGGAGTTTCAGTAAATCGCTGATTTGTAGTTTGTTATGCGTTGCATTGTTTTAGTGTTTTTTATGATCATGTCTGTGATATGCCTCAAGGCCCAGGAGCAGACGCTCAGAGTGGATTATATGTTCTCCGGAACGGACAAGTCAGTCGAGATTTCTCTTGATGAGATGTCGCGATTCGACGGATGGGCAGGTCGCAGGACCAATCTGACGGAGGTGCCGGTTCGCGGCAACGGTCAGATCTGCATGACTGATGTGCAGACAGGGGATACCTTGTACCGCATGTCGTTCTCGACACTTTTCCAGGAGTGGCAGACCACCGAGGAGGCGACCAAGGTGCGCAAGTCATTCGAGAATGTCTTCCTCCTTCCGATGCCGACAACCAAGGCGAAGGTAAATGTCCATCTGTACGATTTCTTCGGCAACATAGTCGCTTCGCTCAATCACATTGTGGATCCGTCGGATATCCTGATCCGTAATCTGAACCCGCAAGCTCCGGAGCACAGGTACCTTCTCAAGAGCGGAACGCCAGCGGAAAAGATCGACGTGGCGATCGTGGCAGAAGGCTATACGGCTGAGGAAATGGATATGTTTTATGCGGACGCCCAAACAGCTATGGAGGCCATCCTCAAGCATGAGCCGTTCGGTCAGTATAAGGACAGGTTCAACTTCGTGGCGGTGGCCTTGGAATCACAGGACAGCGGCGTAAGCGTGCCGGGAGAAGCGGAGTGGAAGGACACCGCACTCAAGGCGCATTTCAATACCTTCTACATGGACCGTTACCTGACTACCCTCCGTCTGAAGAATATGCATGACAAGCTTTGTGGAGTACCATATGAGCATATTGTAATTCTTGCTAACACAGATACTTACGGTGGTGGCGGAATCTATAATTCATATACGCTTACAACTGCGCATCATCCTGCTTTCAAGCCGGTAGTGGTACATGAGTTCGGTCACAGTTTCGCCGGCCTTGCTGACGAGTATTACTACGATGACCAGTATGTGGAATACTACTATCCCGGTACGGAACCATGGGAGCAGAACATCACGACTCTTGCAGACTTTGAGTCAAAGTGGAAGGACATGCTTGACGCAGGTGAGGCAGAACTCCATGAAGGAGCAGGCTATCAGTCAAAAGGAGTATACAGGCCGGCGAAGGACTGCCGTATGCATACAAACAGACCGGACAGTTTCTGCCCGGTCTGCCAGCGTGCCATCGCACGCATTATAGAGTTCTATACTGATTGTCAATAAGAAATAGTATAAACTGCGAAAGTTCGCGGTCCGATAGTGCTGGTAAGTTTGTTCTTGTACCATGATGATGGTTCAATGACAGATGTTACCGGCACTATTGCATTAGGATTCTCAAGTGTGTTTTCTGCATATGGGTCGTCCGAATGCAGAATAGTGCATGTCACAGGACAATCCAGTGTCTCCTTGCGGCTCAGGCCCTTGAATTGAAGGCTGATCTCCTGTGCCTCATCAGCGAGGTTCGCTACCTTGATGATGTACTGTTTCTTTACCTCATCTCGTACGGCTGAAGCATAAAGCCCGCGCTGACCTGTCACATTCTCCTCGTCCATCTTGATTGAGAGGCTATGCGTGCCGCAGTTGGTAGAATACATCTTCTGCACATGGTAGCTGCATGAGAGCATAACGTCGAGGTTATCGAACCAGATCATGTCTGGCCTCCACTGCCATCCTTCCACATGGGCGAGGAGCGGAGCGTATGATGCCATGTGTACGATGTCTGCATTCCTTTCAAGTCCGGTCATGAATGCGGCTTCAAGAAGTGATGCGTTGAAATGGTTCCATTTGCGTCCGTCTACTCCATGGCATGCGTATTCGCCGGCAAATACCTTCGGACCTGTACGCGGATAGTCGTCATACCTGTCTGCATTATTGATGAAGAAGTCCTCATTTGCATAATAATGCTCGTCAACAAGGTCGACTCCCAGTCTTCTCATCTCCTTCCATAGGTATTCGAAGTCCTCTCCGTCCTTGTATGGGCCTGAAGATCCGATGATGCCGATCTCCGGATACTTTTCCCTGATCGCCTTCACGAAAACCTCCAGCCTCTGCGGATAACCTTCGCCCCACTGCTCGTTTCCGATGCCGATATATTTCAGGTTGAACGGCTCTGGATGGCCCATTTCTGCACGTACACGGCCCCATTCGCTGTCCACGGGACCATTAGCGAACTCGATCAGATCCAAGGCGTCATCCACAAACGGCTGCAGTTCGTCAAGCGAAGCATCAGAGTGCCAGTGAGGCTCATTCTCGAACTGACATGCGATGCCGCAGCTTACCACCGGAAGCGGCTCGGCACCAATCTCTTCCGCAAAACGGAAATACTCATAAAATCCGAGTCCGTATGACTGGTAGTAGTCCGGGAACATGCGGTGCGGGAATGTATAGCTCCAGCGTGTCTTATTGATAGGACGGTTCTCTACGGGACCTACAGAGTTCTTCCACTGGTAGCGTGTCTCAAGGTTTGTACCCTCCACGATGCATCCGCCAGGGAAGCGGAAAACGCCCGGCTCAAGCGCAGCGATGGCCTCCGCTATATCCTTGCGAAGTCCGTTCTCATCTCCGCGGAAAGTCTCGAC
>JAGBSL010000046.1 GCA_017631875.1 Bacteroidales bacterium
AGTGTATCTGCAGATATCGTCAAGGCTTGCACCGTCGAAGATAGGAGTGCTGAACTTAACGCCGAGCTCCTCACCAGCCCATCCGAGAACAGTCTCGTAGATCTGACCGAGGTTCATACGTGAAGGCACACCGAGAGGGTTGAGAACGATATCCACTGGAGTACCGTCTGCGAGGAATGGCATATCCTCGTCCCTAACGACCTTCGCAACGATACCCTTGTTACCGTGGCGACCTGCCATCTTATCACCGACTCTGATCTTCCTCTTCTTCGCAACGTATACCTTTGCAAGCTGCATTACGCCGTTTGGAAGCTCGTCACCCACCTTGATCTTATCCTGGATTCTCTTGCTTCTTGCTGCCTCTTCCTTCTTGGCGATGCAGAAGTTGTTGATGAGTTCCCTGATAAGGAGGTTTGTATTTTTATCGGTAGTCCACTTGCTTGAGTTGATGTTCTCGTAGTTGATCATTTCAAGGTCAGCGACAGTGATGTCCTTGCCCTTGGCGATGATCTCAACACCATAAAGGTCGCTGATGCCGGCACTCTTCTTGCCCTTTACGAGCACTGCAAGCTTCTCGATGAATCTTGCCTTGAGAGCCTCCACCTTAGCCTCGAACTCCTGCTCTACCTTATCAAGCTTAGCCTTCTGGTCAGCCTTAGCGCCCTTGCGGCCGCTCTCCTTGGCTACCTTAGTATAGAGGGCAGTCTTGATTACAGTACCGCTGAGTGATGGAGTTGCCTTGAGTGATGCATCCTTGACGTCACCGGCCTTATCACCGAAGATCGCCCTGAGGAGCTTCTCCTCCGGTGACGGATCGCTCTCACCCTTAGGGGTGATCTTACCGATCATGATGTCACCTGGCTCGATGTGTGCACCGACGCGGATGATACCGTTCTCGTCGAGGTCCTTTGTTGCCTCCTCGCTTACGTTAGGAATGTCGGATGTAAGCTCCTCCATACCACGCTTGGTATCACGTACCTCAGTGATGTACTCGTCTACGTGAACTGATGTAAGGATGTCCCAGCGGATCATGCGCTCAGAGATAACGATCGCATCCTCATAGTTGTAACCCTTCCAAGGCATGAATGCTACCTTAAGGTTACGTCCGAGAGCGAGCTCACCGTTCTGAGTTGCATATCCCTCAGTCATTATCTGACCTGGCTCAACGATGTCTCCCTTACGCACGATAGGCTTGAGGAGGATAGTTGTGCTCTGGTTAGTCCTTCTATATATAGGAAGCTGATATACTGTAATATCTGGAGCGAAGCTTACGAATCTCTCATCGTCAGTACGCTCGTACTTCACATGAATCTCCTTAGCGTCAACGTATACAACTTCTCCCTTTCTCTCTGCGCGAACCTGAGTTCTTGAGTCGTGGCATACCCTCTCCTCAAGACCTGTTCCTACGATAGGAGACTCTGGGTTGAGAAGCGGAACTGCCTGACGCATCATGTTCGCTCCCATGAGTGCACGGTGGGCATCATCATGCTCGAGGAATGGGATGAGGGATGCTGCAACGGAAGCGATCTGGTTAGGAGCAACGTCCATGAAGTTCACCTCCTCCTTGGTAACGACTGGGAAGTCAGCACCGTAGCGGCACTGGATTCTGTCCTCAAGGATCTGGCCCTGCTCGTCCATCTGAACCTTTGCAAGTGATACCATCTGGTTCTCTTCCTCCTCAGCGCTCATGTAGATCCAGCCCTCTGAGCTGAGGTCTACCTTACCACCCTCTACCTTGCGGTATGGAGTCTCGATGAAACCGAGGTCATTGATTCTTGCGTAAACGCAAAGTGACGAGATAAGACCGATGTTAGGTCCCTCCGGAGTCTCGATAGGACAGAGACGTCCGTAGTGTGTATAGTGTACGTCTCGAACCTCGAAGCCGGCACGGTCTCTTGAGAGACCTCCTGGACCGAGGGCTGAGAGACGACGCTTATGTGTCATCTCAGACAGCGGGTTGGTCTGGTCCATGAACTGTGACAGCTGGCTGGTTCCGAAGAACGAGTTGATCACTGAAGAAAGTGTCTTCGCGTTGATCAGGTCAGTCGGAGCGAACTGCTCGCTGTCGCGTACGTTCATTCTCTCACGGATAGTGCGGGCCATACGTGAAAGACCTACGCTGAACTGGTTTGCAAGCTGCTCACCAACGGTTCTGATACGTCTGTTGCTCAAGTGGTCGATATCGTCGACAACTGCCTTGGAGTTGATCAGCTGAATGAGATACTTGATGATCTCAATCATATCAGTGTTGGTAAGAACTCTTGTGTTCTCGTCGATTGTAAGGTTCAGCTTCTTATTGAGTCTGTAACGTCCTACATCTCCGAGATCATATCTCTTTTCTGAGAAGAAGAGCTTGTCGATGACATCTCTTGCAGTCGCTTCATCAGGTGGTTCTGAGTTGCGGAGCTGCTTGTAGATGTAGTTGACTGCCTCCATCTCCGTATTTGTCGGGTCCTTCTGCAGGGTGTTGTAGATGATGGCGTACTCGTTTACGTTAGCCTCATCCTTCTGAAGAAGAATTGTCTTGACATCTGTATCTGTAAGCTTCTCGATGGTATCCTCGTTAAGGATCTCACCGCGCTCTACGATAGCCTTTGTTCTTTCCACAGGGATAACCTCTCCTGTGTCCTCATCAACGAAGTCCTCGATCCAAGTCTTGAGCACCTTGGCTGCAAGCTTTCTGCCTTCATTAGCCTTGAGGTTCTCTGGAGTCACCTCAAGCTCGTCAGCAAGACCGAAGATGTCGATGATGTCCTTGTCGCCATTGAATCCGATGGCTCTGAGGAGTGTTGTTACAGGGAGCTTCTTCTTACGGTCAATGTATGCATACATGACATTGTTGATGTCAGTTGCGAACTCGATCCATGATCCCTTGAACGGAATGATACGTGCTGAATAGAGCTTTGTACCGTTTGCATGGACACTCTGGCCAAAGAACACGCCAGGAGACCTGTGAAGCTGTGAAACGATGATTCTTTCTGATCCGTTGATTACGAATGTACCGCCTGGGGTCATGTAAGGAATGTTACCCAGATATACATCCTGGACTGTCGTATCGAAGTCCTCATGCTCAGAATCGCTGCATGAAAGGCGGAGTTTTGCCTTCAGAGGAACGTTGTATGTCAGTCCTCTCTCAAGACACTCATCAATCGAATACTGAGGAGGGTCAATGAAATAGTCGATGAACTCGAGCTTGTAGTTATTCCTTGTGTCTTCGATTGGGAAAATCTCCTGGAATACCTGGTACAGTCCCTCGTTCTTCCTGTTTTCAGGAGTGGTGTCAAGCTGGAAGAAGTCCTGGAATGACTTCAGCTGCACCTCGAGAAGATCCGGGTATTCAAGAAGGATCTTTGATGATGCGAATGAAACTCGCGGTTTTCTAGTCTGAATTGACATCTTTCTGCCTTTATATAGAGAAAAACTTTATTACGACAAAAAGGTTTAGAGCCGTATTTGGCCCTAAACCTGAGATTTTTTCCCTTAGGGGAAGGGGATGAAGTTATTTAATCTCAACCTCAGCACCTGCCTCCTCGAGGGCAGCCTTAAGAGCTTCAGCCTCTGCCTTAGAAACTTTCTCCTTAACAGCTACTGGAGCCTTGTCAACGATCTCCTTAGACTCCTTGAGTCCGAGACCTGTAGCCTCCTTAACTGCCTTAACCACGCCGAGCTTTGCTGCTCCAGCTGACTTAAGGATTACATCGAACTCAGTCTGCTCAGCCTCAGCTGCTGCGCCTGGACCTGCTACTGCAACTACTGCTGCAGCTGCTGGCTCGATACCGTACTCTTCCTTCAGGATTGTTGCAAGCTCCTGTACATCTTTCACAGTAAGGTTTACCAACTCTTCTGCGAGTGCTTTAATGTCTGCCATAATTGTATTTATTTTAAATATTGTTTTGTTACTGATTAAAAATTACTCTGCTGTTTCCTCAGACTTCTCGTCATCCTTGTGCTCGAGAGCTGACATAACGTTGCGGATCGGTGACTGGAGGAGAGATACGATATCCGCGATCATTTCCTCACGTGACTTGATAGCGAAGAGGTTATCAAGCTGATCTGCACCGATGAATGCTGGCCAATCCTGTACGAATGCGCCCTTAAGAATAGGCTTGTCGTTTCCTGCGTCCTTGAACTTCTTGAT
>JAGBSL010000011.1 GCA_017631875.1 Bacteroidales bacterium
GAATATGAATAATTCGGTAGTTCGTAGGGAAATGCTCGTGACGCTGCCGGTTAAGGTCTCTGTGGTGCAGCCGCAGTATCTTTATGTCGGTGACAGGTATGTGCTTAATGCCACAGTATCTAATGTGTCTGAGGTGGCTGTTTCGGGTGACGCAGTAGTTGAGGTGTATGCGGGCGGAAGCCATGAGGGCGCGGAGCCTCTGGCTCGCAGCGCCGTCAGGGTGGACGTCCCTGTCGGGGGAGTGGCTTCTGTGCCGTTTGAGATGACAGTGCCTTCCGGTGTCGATACTCTCGGTTTCAAGGTCGTTTTTGCGGATGGGCAGGTGTCGGACGGGCTGTTTGTGACTGTGCCGGTTTATGAGGCGTCACAGGTGATCCGTGAGGCTCATTCTGCCGTGCTTCTTTCGGGAATGTCCGAGGAGTCGGTCCTGCAGGATCTTCGTGGCAGGTTCATTAATGGCAGTCCGTTCGGAGCAGAATATACGTCCGTGTCTATAATGGACATGCTTCGTTCTGCGCTCCCTCTTGTAGTGGAACCGGAGGATAAGGATGCTGTGTCGCAGTCTGTCGCCATGTATGTGAACATGCTGGCAGCCGGTTTGCGTGCGGCCGATGGTGAGGATGTGCGTCCATATGTGGAGGCGGCCATGAATGCTGTTTCCGCGCTGTTGGACTGCGCTGGCGAAGACGGCGGATTCGCATGGATGGAGGGAATGAAGCCTTCTCCTGTCATCACGGCAGTAGTTCTTGATAGATATGCAGGGCTTCGCGACAGGGGATTGCTTGCCCTTGTGTCGGAGGCCCTTGGAGAGGATGCGCTGGACGCCTTTGATGAGGCTGTTACGGCTTCAGTGGAATATCTGGATTCCGTATATTTCAAGGATAAGGACAGGCCTGTGTGGTATGGTTCGATTTCAATGTGGCAGTATCTTGACGTGCGTTCGAAATATGCTGGAGTGCCGTTTGACGTGGCTCAGGCACGTAAGAATGTCGGTGCGAGCGAGTATCGTGACTTCAAGGCTTCCGTGAAGGAATGGCTCACTCCCGGAAAGGATGATCAGTGGACAACCGGTGCTGTGCTGGCTAAGGCGAGGGTGCTTCAGATCCTGAATGCTCTCAGTACTTCTGAGGCCGGTGTGGACCTTGCTCATGCATGGGGCATATCTGCCGGAAAGGCGACCAAGATGCGCAAGAGCATGAAGAGGGAACTTGAATCTTTGAAGGAATATGCTGTAGAGCATCCTTCGGGTGGTATGTATTATCCTAATGCAGTGCTTCCATGGAGAGGGCTTCTTGAAAGCGAGGCTTATGCTCATGCTATGCTTTGTGATCTGTTCAGGGATCTTTCGTCGGATCCGGAGTTGGGAGAGGGATTGGCTGAACTGGCCGACGGAATCCGCATCTGGATCATGCTTCAGAAGGAGACCCAGGAGTGGTCGTCGGATCCTGGGTTCGTTGATGCCATGGCCTCTGTATATGACGGATCTGCTGCTGTAAAGGATACGCGAGTGGTGGTTCTTTCAAAGAATTTCCTCAAGCCATTCCATGAGGTTCGGGAGACCGGTAACGGTATGAAGGTTTCCGTTTCATATTTCAGGGGCGGGGAAGAACTCCATGAGGGCGATACTCTCCATGTTGGAGATAAGATTACGGCAAAATATGCCTTGTGGAGTGCCGAGAACCGCAGCTTTGTGCGTCTTTCAGTGCCGCGTGCCGCATGCATGCGCCCGGCGGACCAGCTCTCCGGCTGGACATGGGGCTGGTTCAAGCCGTTGTCATATGGCTTCCTTACAGTCTCGCCATACTCTTACAGAGAAGTCCGTGCAGACCGCACGCTCTACTGGATCGATGTGTTCCCAGAGGAGAATACTTCCATAGAAGAGGAGCTCTTCGTGACTCAGGAAGGCGTATTCATCAGTCCTGTTGCTGAGATCGGGTCCCTTTACGCCCCACACTATCGTGCAAACGATTCGTATCACGGTTCTGTTGTGTCTGCACGTAAGGTTCAGCTTGATTTATAGTTCATGACCATCGTTACATGAAAGGTCATCTTTTTGTAACGATGGTCCCAAAATCACCCTCTAATTCCCCCAATAGGATACCATCGTTCAATAAAACAGCGATTTCTTTGAACGATGGTGTAGCAGGTAAGTATAGAGTTGAACCTCTATTATCGAAAAGTTCAAGTGAAGGTGCTCACTGAATTTGCCTGAATTCAATACATTACCATACTTGATAAAACGAAAAAAGCCTTGGAAATTTCCAAGGCTTTTGGTGGGAGCAGAGGGAGTCGAACCCCCGACCCTCTGCTTGTAAGGCAGATGCTCTAAACCAACTGAGCTATGCTCCCGTTTCGTTTCTTTTTGCCGATAACTGCGTCAGACTTCGCATCTTCAGTCGGTCATTACCACAAGGTAACTCCCTCCTTCAGAGCTTGTCTTCCTTGTTCTCGACAAAAATAAACTTCAACTTGTAAAAGAACTTGTCTTTTTTGCGGTGCGGACGGGACTCGAACCCGCGACCCCCGGCGTGACAGGCCGGTATTCTAACCAGCTGAACTACCGCACCAATTGTTCAGTCTTATGCGTTTTTCTCGAACGCGGATGCAAAGGTACGCAAAAAATCGGAACCTCCAAATTTTTTGCGCACTTTTTTGCATTTTTTAGTGAAATTCCTGCTATTTGACCTCGATTACTTTCTTCTGGTCTTCCTGTCTTGGTTTCTCCATTTTCGGGATTCTGACCTTCAGGATGCCATTAAGGACCTGGGCGTCAATGTTTTCTCTGTCCGCATTGTCAGGAAGTAGGAGAGTCTGTGTAAATTTCGAGTATGAAAACTCTTTTCTGAGGTATTTACACTCTTTCTTTTCTTCCTCCTTGTCCTTGCAGCAGCATTTATCCTGCTTCTCCATCTCGATGACGAGGTTGCCGTCTTTGTTGAGGTGGACCTTGAAGTCGTCCTTGCATGCGCCAGGGGCTGCTACTTCGATCTTGTATTCTGTGTCGTTTTCCTTCACGTTGATTGCCGGGGTGGTGAATTCCACCTTTTCCAATGACCTGTTCTCGAAAAAGTCATTGAAGAAATCTGTCAGGCCGTATTGGCCGTTGAATCTTCTTGCTGGTAACATATCTTTGTTCTCCTTTTTTATAATTACTACGTTTCCTGCACTATGCAGGCAGACATAGTAATACCAATCCCCATGCCAATTAATTCCGATAAATTGACTATATTTGTAGGCTTGCCATGTGGCATGCACGCTAATCAACCGGGTGGTCCATATGAAAGAGAATATAGTAGTACGAAGGGCAAAGGTCAATAACCTCAAAGACATAACTGTGGAGATACCTCGCGGCAAGTTTGTCGTGATTACGGGAATCTCAGGATCGGGCAAGTCTTCGCTTGCTTTCGACACCCTTTTTGCCGAGGGTCAGAGGCGTTTTGCCGAGAGCCTTTCCTCTTATGCCCGTCAGTTCCTGGGCAGGATGTCAAAGCCTGATGTGGAACTAATAGAGGGTATACCTCCTGCGATTGCGATAGAGCAGAAGGTAAATACGAGAAACCCTCGTTCGACAATTGCTACCAGCACTGAGATCTATGACTACCTCCGCATGATATATGCCCGCATTGGCCGTACATATTCTCCGATAACGGGACTGGAGGTCAAGTGCAGCACTGCCACTGACGTTCTTGACTATATATATGAAGAAGGGGCTTCGGCTGCATATATTCTTGCTGACCTTAATTGGAATGCAAGGGAAGATAAGGTTGAACTCATGCTTCAGCTCAAGGAAGAAGGTTTTGCAAGATTATATGGACAGCAGGGAGCGGTAAGGATAGAAGATGTCATGAAACTTGCCCAGACGGGTGAATATCCAGAGGAACTCTATCTGCTGGTTGACCGTCTCAGACTGCCTAGCTCCGATGAGGACCTCAGGACGCGCCTGCATTCTTCCATCGAGACCGCCTTTGACAAGGGAAACGGAACAGTATATGTGCGCAAGGAGTTCAAGGACGGGGAACCGGAGACGAAGCAGTTCATCAACAGATTCGAGGCTGACGGGATGAAGTTCTCCAAACCGGACGAGTACCTCTTCAGCTTTAACAGCCCGCTCGGAGCCTGTCCTGTGTGCGGCGGTCTGGGAAAGATCATAGGTATAAGCGAGGATCTGGTAGTTCCGGACAAGAGCAAGACCATTTATGATGGAGCGATCGCTTGCTGGAGGGGAGAAAAGATGAGCTGGTTCAAGGACCTGATAGTACGCAATTCCGTAAAGTACGAGATTCCCATATTCGAGCCTTACTGCAACCTCAGCAAGGAGGTCAGAGACAAGATCTGGAAGGGTTGCCCTGGTGAAACCGAGGAGGATTCGATCATAGGCCTTGACGAGTTCTTCCGTTGGGTGGAATCGAACAGATACAAGGTTCAGTACAAGTACATGCTCAACAGATATTCCGGCAAGACCGTCTGCAACGAATGTGGCGGCAGCAGGCTTCGCAAAGAGGCACTCTATGTCAAGGTGGGTGGAAAGAATATCCACGAACTGCTGTGCATGAACGTGTCTTCGATGCTTGATTTCCTCCGTAATGTCGAGTTGACCGAGCAGGAGCACCAGATTGCCGACAAGGCCATCCAGGAGATCATATCGCGTCTTGAATACATTGAGGATGTCGGACTTGGGTATCTTACCTTGGACAGGACATCTAATACGCTCTCTGGAGGAGAGAGTCAGCGAATCAACCTCGTGTCGGCTCTGGGAAGTTCGCTTGTGGGCTCGCTGTATATCCTTGACGAGCCTAGCATCGGTCTGCATCCGAGAGATACAGAGAGACTTATATCAGTCCTGAAAAGACTTCGCGATATAGGAAATACCGTTGTTGTCGTAGAGCATGACGAAGAGATCATGAGGGCGGCAGACCTTCTTATAGACATAGGCCCGAAGGCTGGTATCAATGGCGGCGAGATCGTGTTCCAGGGCAAGCTGGAAGACGGCATGGAGGCTTCGGACGACGAGATGTCGCTGACCCTTCAGTATCTTCACGGCAAGCGTGCGCGATATGAAAGAAGAAAGCGTACATGGGACTATTCCATTACGGTAAATGGTGCGATGGAGCACAACCTCAAGGACATTGACGTTAAGATTCCTCTCGGAGTACTTACGGTTGTGACTGGCGTCAGCGGAAGCGGCAAGTCGTCGCTTGTCGGCGATATCCTTTATCCGGCTCTATACAGACATATAAACCAGACTGGCGCAGCTCCTGGTACATTCAGGGGCCTTTCCGGCAGCCTTGACCGCATAACTCAGGTGGAGTACGTGGACCAGAACCCTATAGGAAAGAGTTCTCGCTCCAATGCGGTGACATACCTTAAGGTCTACGACGACATAAGGAAACTTCTTTCTGACCAGCAGTTTGCCAAGATGAACGGATTCACTCCGTCGCATTTCTCGTTCAACATGGATGGAGGACGCTGTCCTGAGTGTCAGGGAGAAGGATTCGTGAAGATCGGTATGCAGTTCATGGCCGATGTGTCCATGGTCTGCGAGTCCTGCGGAGGAAAGAGGTTCAAGCCGGATATTCTTGAAGTGAAATACAAGGGCCTTAACATCGATGACATACTCAATATGAGCGTCGAGGAGGCGATTGCATTCTTTGCAGCCCAAGACGATGCTGTGGCAAAGAAGATTGCCGAGCGCCTTCAGCCGCTGGTGGATGTGGGTCTTTCATACATAAAGCTCGGTCAGAGCAGCAGCACGCTCTCGGGAGGTGAGAGCCAGCGAATAAAGCTTGCATACTTCCTGTCCATGAGCGACCAGAGCACCAAGTCAAAGCCTCAGAAGATCCTCTTCATTTTTGACGAGCCGACTACCGGACTTCATTTCTATGATGTGGAGAAGCTCCTTAAGTCATTTGATGCACTGCTGGCAAAGGGACATTCGATAGTGGTCGTAGAGCACAATCTTGATGTGATCCGAGCTGCCGACTGGGTGATCGATCTTGGTCCTGAGGCCGGCGACGGAGGCGGAAACCTCGTCTATTCCGGCAAGCCGGAAGACATCAAGGCCTGCAAGGAGTCTCATACTGCTGAGTATCTATAATCATACATATCGGGGGTTTGAAGAGGTTGGTCTGCCGACGGCAGATCAACCTCTATCATGAACAGGGCGCCGTCATTGATCGGTTCCCCGGCTTCCATATAGATCCATCCTCGTCCCGGGCCCGTCAGGGTCAGGACTGCGCCATGGCCGTCAGGGTCTATCTCGTAGTCATATATACCGGTCTTCTTGTCGTCCATCATGTAGCTTTCTCCCACGTCAAACGGTGTGTTCGATGGTGAGAATATGCACCCTATATGGACCTTGTCTCCTATCTTGCCTCTGATGTAAGGTGTTGGATATGACTTGAAGTATGTCGGTCCCAGATCGTAAATGCCGCTCTTGTCTACCCTCCATCCGTCGCCGTTCAGACCATCGTCTTCAGGGCATACGGTTATCCTGTAATGGCAGTTCCTCTCGACATCGAGGTTAGTCCTGCTGTCTCCGAGATAGAATCTGTATACTAACGGACTCTCCGAGTACTTTTCGTGCGACAGGTACTCGATGTCCATTTCTATGTAGGAGCATACGTCTTTCCTGTGGTCCTGTTCTCCAAAAACCTTCTCGGAGTCCTCATCAATAGGTTCCGTGATATCTCCCTGCATGTTTTCCAACATATAAAGCGAAACGACGCCGCTGAGATCATCGGGTCCAAGAGTGTTCAGCACGGCTGTCTGTGCGTCATTGCGGCTGAACCCGATGCCGAAGCATTGATCATGGCTGCTGACGCTGCTGGAACCGAAAACCTTTACTGACTTCGGACAGTTGCCTATCCGCACTCCGACGACATTCATTTCTACTCCCTCTGAAAGCTTTCTCCTGTCCATGCGTAGTGATATCTTGGCCATGAGCCTCTTCATCTTCAGGTTGACGGAGGCGTCTTCGCCGATCCGGATGCCGTCCACGGCCGCGTACATCGGCATTCCTTTGCTGTATTCGTCCGGATATGCCATGTAAAAGGTCATTTCGTCAAGTTCGCTGATATGGTCGGCGAATGTTCTGTATCCGAAATTGGCGCATGCCCTGAAACTGTAGGTCTTTCCGACCACAAGGGGAACTTCCGCGACCGTTTCGCCGTTCCGGAGCCAGATGCATTCCTCCGCATCCCCTCGCTCATCGAATATCATGATGCTGACATCCGAGATCTGCTCCTCGTCCGGGTCAGTCGCCTTGACTGCAAATCCGCATTCATCTACGGATATGCGGCACAATACCTCCTCCTGCATCATCGGCGCATGGCTGCATCCAGCAGCAATATGCGCTGCAATCAGAAAACCACAGAATACTCCTCTTTCTCTTCCCATTTCTCTACCTCCATCATAATCGTTGCGCTCTCTGTCTTTATCGCCGTATCGGGGTCCGCCGATCCCTTTCTTGTCAGCACGATGTCAAATGTGTATGCACAATTTCCCTCTATCCCTTCCGTCGTGCAACCTTCCCCTCTATTGATGTCTATGGGCCAGTACCATACATCTCCATCTAGTCTGCCCTGTATGACGAGTCTCGTGAATGGACTGCCCGGACCCTCTTGTGAGGCCATGTTGGGATAGCACCTGAGCCTGACGTCGGTCATTATGGCATCAGTTCCAACTTCTCCCTCAATCCTTTGATATATAAGGTTTTGGTCTTTGAATCTTGCAATGTCTTCCACAATGAGGCGTCCCTGGTTTATGATTCTAGTGGCTATGCCAGGGTCATTCCATATCCGGCACGATGCGTTAACGTTTGTCAGATATACATGGATGTCAGACAGCTTTTCGCCCTCATATGGTTTGCCGGAGAAATCACATTTCAATGAGCGGAGGTGTATCTCGCTGGAGAGGCTCCTCAACACAAGCTCTGGTCGCTCCTCTGTTGTCCTGCCTGCGTGGAATCCGCATGATCCGCTCATGACGGGATCGTTCCTGCTCTCGTTTTCCAGAGCACTCCAGGCGTCATCCAATGAAGCTATCGATGACACCCACATCCAATCTTCGGGTGTACTCTCCAGTCCGCAGCAGGCCATCAGGATCTTTTCTCCCGTCATAGATGCGACTGCAACATCACCATTACCTGAAAACGGTATCCTCTGCCAGCATTCCAGATATTGCAGCTTGTCGTTGCGGAATACCAACATGTCCAGTCCGCCCTTATCTGGGGTGCTCTTTCCATGGACAGCTACCTTCACCGGCACCGTCACGGCGTCGGTGAAGCCACCGTCCTCCAAATGCAGGGATTCGCATCCGTGCAGCACCGGGGCGGTCATCAGAGCGATGAAACCCAGAATGGGAAGAGATTGAAGTGTGTCAGATAAGTTCATAGTTGTGATAAAAGCAAGTGAATAGAATTGTGTTGTCCCCGGTGTTTATTTCTTAAGGCTGAAAGTCAGGCTTATGCCCGCCGATAGCCCCTGGACGGGGAAGGGGGCTTTGCCGATGATATCTTTCAGACCTATGTTGTATTCGATATATAGGTTCAGTGGTTTCCATATGTGCATGACGTATCCGGCTCCGATACGGAAGTCCGCTCCGGATAGGCTGCCATGTGTGATGCCAGCCATTGCATAGGGACCTTTCATCATTTCCCTCGGCCAATATTTGACGTGTATCTGTTCTCTAAGGATGTCTGCCGGGATGGGGATAGAGGTGTCGTCTCCGAACTCTTGCCTGTGTTCGGATTCCAATGGTTCAGCATCCTTTATGAACCGGGAGAATCCGAATCCGACAGCACCTCCCGCTGACCAGTGCTCCGTAATGGCATATTCTACTGCGAAACCGGCTTTGCCTCCGGCTAGACCCCACAGGTCCGCCTCTGCCATAAGTCTCCTTCCCTGGCATAAGGCCGCCGTGCAGGCGCCGAACATGAATATAAGGCATAGCAACATCCGTCTCATCTTTTTCGGCAAATCTATGCCCTTGTATCGAGGCGATTGTGAGATTTAAAAAAAGATTCTTCAGATTTTTCTTTTTTTTAAAATCATGAATTTATTTTAAACACATAAAAATTTATTTTTACCTGTTTAAAATTTATTTTTAACATGATTTCATGTAGCTGGAGCGCCGTTTATCTTGAAAAATGATTATCTTTGAAAGATTATGAAAAGGATAGCGTTCGTTCATAACAATTTCCCTGCGGGAGGAGCGGAAAGGATAACGATAGATATTGCCAGATACCTTAAAAGTGTAGGAGGTTACCAGGTGTATGTCTATACGACGAGGGTGTCTCCTTCCCTGATGACCGATGAGGTCAGGGATCTTGTGAACATACGGATAATCCCGTCTCAGGCGGTACAGTCCAGAAGATCGGCGGCAGTTGAGGAGCTTCTGCTTCAGGACAGCATCGATATCCTTGTCCAGGTGACAAAATCTCTCAAGGGTATAGAGGACATCAGGCAGAGAACAGGATGCAAGACCGTGGTAGCATGCCATGGCGAACCATTTTGGCAGCGTCATGCAATCATGCACCGCAGGCAGAAGGGCTTCCTCAGGAAAATGATGTGGATTCTCTTCAATAAAAGACGCTATGCTGACGGCACGCTTGCAATGAAGAAGGCGGTTGAACGTACACGCAGAGACTATCATGCATGCGATGCCTACACGGTGCTGTGCGAGCCATACATATCTCAAGTAGCTGAAGCTCTTGGGCTAGATGCCGCGACTTCGCATATCCATGCGATCGGGAACCCGGATCTTCCTGTAAATGAAGTGTGCTGGAATAAGGAAAATGTCGTCATGTTCTGCGGTAGGTTCGAGAACTGGTCCAAGAGGATCGACCGCCTTCTCAGGATATGGGGAATGGTACAGGATCGCCTTCCGGATTGGCGTCTTGTTCTTGTCGGTGATGGACCTGATGCGTCTATGCTCAGGACGATGGCTCAGGAACTGAATCTCGAAAGGGTATCTTTCGAGGGCATGCAGAAGGATGTAGGAAAATACTACGATAAGGCGTCGGTTGTAGCTATGACTTCTCAGACGGAAGGCTGGGGACTGGCTCTCAGTGAGGCGCAGGCACGAGGCTGTATAGGCATTGCCTTCGGCTGCACGGCAGGAATAACGGAAATTCTTGAGCCTGACGGCGCGTGCGGATTCATAGTGCCTGCGTTTGATGAGCGTGAATATGCGGAAACGCTTGTAAGGATCGCGCAATTGAGTGAAGACGAGAAGCTGCGCATACGCAAGAACTCTGTGGAGAAGCGTCTGAAGTATTCACCTGACGTGATTGCAGAGAAATGGAGAAAACTTTTTGATCATATAACTTCTAGTAATGAGAATATATAATCCAGAGGGGTCTGCACTCAGACGCGACCAGAAGGAGATGTTGAAGGCTCTGGTGGCTTTCGCTGAAATATGCGAGAAGCATGATATAAAGTGGTGGCTATGTTCCGGCACATTGCTGGGAGCGGCGCGTCATAAGGGATTCATTCCATGGGATGATGACATGGATGTCAATATGTTCGAGGATGACTTCAGGAAACTGGAGAAGGTGCTTGCCGAGCTTGACAGCGAGGATTATTTCTATCAGTGCATTAAGACGGATCCGGACCATGTAAATACTTTCGGCAAGTTCCGAAAGAAGAAGGATCCTGTACCGGCGACCGATCCGAGATCACAATATTTCAAATATCAGGGCGTAGGACTGGACGTGTTCTATATTGAAAAGTCTAACCGCTTCGGATCTCACATGGCCAAGTTCTTCTATCTCAATATGATCCATCCGACCCAGAATGTCAGGAATGCGAAGTTGAGACATTTCCTGAACAAGGTTGTGCAGGTAATCAATTTCGGCCTGCTCATACCTTTTTCCAGACTTGTCGGACGCATATACAATCCGAAGAACCAGTATCGTATATGCTTGGGAGCAGGTTTCTACAAGAGCGCATTCTATAAGGAGGACATCTTTCCATTGGCAAAGATGGAGTTTGAGGGCATTGAATTCCCGGTTCCTGGTAATACGGATGCTTACCTGACCCACATTTATGGCGACTGGAGGAAACTCCCGTCTGAGGAGCAGATCAGAAAGGCGTTGCATTATCCTTTGTACATAAAAGAAATATTCGGAGAGGAGTAGTATGGATGCGGTAATCACATATGTAGACGGCAATGATCCTGTCTGGAAGCAGGATTATGAGAAGACGACAAATGTACCTGTGATGGAAAAACGTTTCCGTGACTGGGGTACGCTGAAATATCTCCTGAGGGGAATAGAGACCAAGATGCCGTTCATAAGGAATGTCTATCTGGTTGTGTCACATCCTTCTCAGGTGCCCGAGTGGGCGGATCGCGAGCAGCTGAAGATAGTCCTTCATAAGGACATCATTCCGGCTGAGTTTCTTCCGACGTTCAACTGTAATCCGATAGAGATGCATCTGCACAGGATTCCCGGCATGGATGAGGAATATATCTATTTCAATGATGACATGTTCCCTGTAGGGGATTGCAAGCCGACAGATTTCTTTCGCGACGGCAGACCGGTCATAGGATATTATACGCACCTGTTTGCGTCTGGCATGTATAAGAAGATATGCCGCAACTCAGACCGCCTTGCCCGTAAGGCGTTGGGTATGAAACCTTCGTGCTTCTTCACCCGTCCGCAGCATATATGTTCTCCTATGCTCAGGAGTCAGTGCGAGGAACTTTATGCCAAGGTTGAGGATGAGATCCGCAAGACGTCGGCTACGCGTACGCGTACAGAGGAAAACCTCAACCAGTATCTCTTCCTTGACTATATGAACTACAAGGGACTGGTAATCAGGGAGAAGATTTCCAATAAGCATTTCTCGGTAGCGGTGGCTTCGCCGGATTCGCTCCGCGATTTCCTGCATAATCCGACTCGTAACCTTGTGTGCATCAATGATGTCCGTCTCAGCGAGGAGCGCTACGAGCAGCTTCGAGGCGCAATCCTGGACGCATTCCAGTCCACTTTCCCATCTAAATCCAGATTCGAACTATAATGTACAAGGTATCCCTCATAGTCCCGATTTATGGCGTAGAGCGCTACATAAGGCAGTTTGCAGAATCAGCCTTGGGTCAGACTTACGCTGATATGCAGTTCGTGTTTGTCAACGACGGCACTAAGGACAGGTCTATGGAGATACTTCAGGAACTGATCGGGGAAAAGTACAGCAGTCTTAAGCCTCGCATCGTGATCGTCAACAAGGAGAACGGCGGACTTCCTTCAGCGAGAAAGGCAGGACTTGATGTGGCGGAAGGTGAATATATACTCTTTGCAGACTCGGACGACTGGCTGGACAATGACGCTGTGGCGAAGGTCATGGCGAAGGCGGAGGAGACGGGTGCTGATCTGGTCTATTTCGATCTCGTCAAGGAATATGGTGGAGGTAAGGTCAGCTATAAGAGGGAAAGAGAGTATACAGCAGAGACGAAGGAAGATTATATAATCAATATATTTAACTATAAATCACACGGTTATACTGTGACCAAATGCTTCAGGAAGAAGCTATATACTGATAATCCGATATGCTTCCCTAAGCATGGAATGCATGAGGACATATATCTGATGTCGCAGATTATCTTCTATGCGCAGTCGCTGGCGCATCTTCCGGAAGCCCTCTATCATTATCGTAAGGATAATCCCGACGCCATGTGCGCTCAGGACCGCAGACGCAGG
The DNA here is from genome assembly GCA_017631875.1 of Bacteroidales bacterium. The sequence continues at coordinate 12,698 of JAGBSL010000011.1, forward strand.
CATAGGGATTCCGATGTGAATCTGATGGATCTTTACGAGAACTATCGCGACAATCTGAAGGGGAGTCCGATAGAGAAGGTTGCAGGAGGCATAATCATGCGTGCAGGATGGCATAGCATGCTTCATGGATTCGGATTCTTTGAGGAGTATCCTTATCTTGCAGAGGATATATGCAAGGCCAAACTCAGCTTCGGATACCGTGTGCCGCTGCCGATGCAGCTGATCGTTAAGGTTTATTCATTTTTCAGAAAGATATGCAGGCGATAATTCTTGCCGCCGGAATGGGAAGGCGGCTCAGGGAACTTACTAAGGACAACACAAAGTGCATGGTCAGGGTCAATGGCGAACCATTGATCGACAGACTTCTGAGACAGCTTTCAAAGCTGGGTCTCAGCCGTGTTATCATAGTTGTAGGTCACAAGAGTGAGAATCTTATCAGCCACATCGGCAACAGATACGATGACGTGCTGAACATAGAGTATGTGGAGAATCCCATCTACGACAAGACCAACAACATCTATTCGCTTGCTCTCGCAAAAGAAAAGCTTGTTGAGGATGATACGCTCCTGGTAGAGTCAGACCTTATCCTTGATGACAGGATGTTTTCCTTGATTCTTGGGGATTCATATCCAAACCTTGCCCTTGTCGCCAAGTACAGGACATGGATGGACGGAACCATGGTCCGCATAGATGATGATAACAATGTGGTAAACTTTGTGCCTAAGAAGGCATTCAAGTATTCGGATGTCGACCATTACTATAAGACTGTCAATCTGTATAAGTTCAGCAAGGATTTCCTGATTCATAAGTATGTTCCGTTTCTGGATGCATATTGTGCGGCGCTGGGCAATAACGAGTATTATGAGCAGGTGCTGCGTGTCATCTGTATGCTCGATAATTCTGAGCTGAAAGCTCTTCCTATCACGAACGAAAGGTGGTATGAGATTGATGATGTGCAGGATCTGGATATAGCAGAGGCTCTGTTTGCGTCTGATGACGAGCATCTTTCAAAGTACATGAGGAGATTCGGCGGATACTGGAGATTTCCGGACATGCTCGATTATTGCTATCTGGTCAACCCATATTTCCCTTCGCCTCGCCTTAAGGACGAGATGAGGGCGAATTTCGATACATTGCTTACGGAGTATCCGTCAGGCATGTTCGTGAACTCGCTGCTTGCAGGAAAATGCTTCGGTGTAAAGCAGGAGTATATTGTTCCCGGTAATGGTGCCGCAGAACTTATCAAGTGTCTGATGGAAAAGTTGGAGGGCAAGCTGGGAGTCATATATCCTACATTCGAGGAATATCCTAACAGACGTTCTCCGGAAGATCTTGAGATTTTTGTCCCTCAGACCGAGGATTTCCATTATACTGCAGATGATCTGATCTCATATTTCTCTGAGCATAGGCCTGGCACGCTTCTTCTCATCAATCCTGACAATCCTTCCGGCAACTATCTTCCGTATAAGGATGTTCTGCGAGTTGCCTCATGGTGCCGCGAACAGAAGATAAGGCTGATTGTGGACGAGTCTTTTGTGGACTTCAGTACGGAGTTCCCTGATAGCACTCTGCTCCGCAATGATGTTCTGGAGCAGTATCCAGACATGATAGTGGTCAAGAGCATTTCGAAATCATATGGTGTCCCTGGACTCCGTCTTGGCATCGTCGCATCTGCAGACAAGGATCTCATCACATATATCAAGAAGGATGTGTCTATATGGAATCTTAACTCGTTTGCCGAGTTCTTCATGCAGATATATTCGAAGTATGAAGGTGAGTACCTCAGGTCAGCTGCCAAATTCCAGAGTGAGAGGGCGTGGCTGAAAGAGCAGCTTGAAGATATTCCATACCTTAAGGTGTTTGAAAGCGAGTCCAACTATTTCCTGTGCAAGGTTCTACCTCCATATAATTCGCATGCCTTGACCGTGGAACTCCTTGAGAAACATAACGTCCTGATCAAGGACTGCAGCCCTAAGAAGGTCTTCAATGGAAGGGACTATATAAGGATCGCGATCCGCAACAGGGTTGATAACGAGAGACTGATAACTGCCTTGCGCTCTATCTGATATGAAGACTATATGTATATGCGGGGGAGGCTCGCTTGGTCATGTGATTGCCGGATGGCTGTCGGCAAAAGGTAAGGCAAAGGTCAATATCCTGACTGGAAGACCTGAATCATGGGGAAATTCAGTATCAGTAGAAACTCCGCAGGACGGTGTCCTTGATGGTGTTTTGTCAGTGGTGTCCAGTGATCCGCAGGAGGCAGTAGCATCTGCTGATGTCGTGTTGTTCTGCTATCCGGGCTACATGATTGCTTCTGAGCTTGAGAGGATAAGCCCATATTTGAGATGTGATGCATTTGTCGGCAGCGTATTTTCTTCGACCGGCTTCTTCTTTGAAGCATTGAAGATTCTTCCTGCCACTCAACCTCTGTGGGGCTTCCAGCGCGTTCCGTTCATCAGCCGTGTGAAGGAATATGGGCTTTCCGCTAACCTTCTTGGTTATAAGCCATGCTATCACATCGCTGTGGAGAACGTGGACGATCAGCTGAAGCTTGATTTTGCTGACATGATTGCCGACTGGTTTGAGAGACCGGTGCATCTGCTTAAGAACTATTATGAGGCAAGTCTCACCAATTCCAATCCACTTCTGCATACATCACGTCTTTACACGATGTTCGGCGCAGAAAACGAGGGCAGGATATATCCGCGCATGATAAATTTCTACGAGGAATGGACAGTAGAAGCTGCAGACATGCTGATCAGGATGGATGCGGAGTTTTTCAAGCTGCTGAATGTCCTTCCTGTAACCCCCGGTTATCTTCCGCCGATCTTGGAGTATTACGAGAGTCATGATGCAGAGTCACTCGCTCGCAAACTCTCCTCGATCCAGGGCTTCAAGGGCATCACTTCACCTATGGTCCAGACAGAAGAAGGATGGGTGGCTGACTTCAGGAGCCGCTATTTTACAGAGGACTTTCCATACGGTCTGAAATACATCTGGCAGCTCGCTCACGACCATGACATCCCTTGTCCTGACATTGACAAGGTCTACTCCTGGGGAATATCCAAGATTTTATAAATATAAAAGGTCTGACCGTAGTCAGACCTTTTATATTTATGCACCGAAGTTATCGTAGAGAATATTCTCAGGCGGAACTCCGAGTGAGTCGAGGAGCTTCACAACCGCTCCGACCATCATAGGAGGTCCACACATGAGGTAGAGTGCATCCTCTGGTGCCTCATGCTGCTTGAGGTAAGTCTCGAACATCACGTTGTGTACGAAACCTGCAACGTAAGGTACGCCTGCTGCATCAGCCTCTGGATCCGGTCTGTCAAGCGCAAGGTTGAACTTGAAGTTAGGGAACTCCTTCTCGATTGCATGGTAGTCATCGAGGTAGAATGCCTCCTTAAGCGCACGTGCACCGTAGAAGAAGTTAACCTTGCGGTTAGTCTTCTCAGTGTGGAACAGATGCATGATGTGGCTACGCATAGGAGCCATACCTGCACCACCACCGACGAAGATCAGCTCCTGGTCTGCAGGGAGATCCTTTGGAAGGAAGAACTCACCGTAAGGACCTGACATAGTGATCTTGTCACCTGGCTTGAGAGAGTAGATGTATGAAGAACAGATACCTGGATTCACGTCAACCCACTTACCCGCAGCCCTGTCGAATGGAGGAGTTGCGATACGTACGTTGAGCTTGATGATGTCACCCTCTGCAGGGTAGCAGGCCATAGAGTAAGCACGTACTGTAGGAGTAGGGTTGACCATCTTGAGGGTTCTCAGACCCATCTTCTCCCAATCCTCCTGGTACTGAGGATCTACGTCGATATCCTTATAGTCTACAGTAACTGCAGGCACGTCGATCTGGATATATCCACCTGACTGGAAGTTGAGGTGCTCGCCCTCTGGGAGCTTGACCACGAACTCCTTGATGAAGGTAGCCACGTTGTGGTTTGAAACCACCTCGCACTCCCACTTCTTCACGCTGAGTGCTGAAGCAGGTACCTCGATAGCCATATCCTCCTTGATCTTCACCTGGCAGCCCAGACGCCAGTTAGCGGCAATCTGCTTGCGGTTGAAGAAGCCGACCTCGGTAGGGAGGATCTCTCCGCCACCCTCGGTCACGCGGCACTTGCACTGTCCGCATGCACCCTTACCACCACATGCTGATGGAAGGAAGATCTTCTGCTCTGCGAGTGTAGAGAGAAGGTTGCCTCCTGGAGTGACCTCCACGATCTTGCTTCCCTCGTTGATGTTAATCTTAACTGTTCCTGATGGAGTAAGCTTCGTCTTGATGAAGAGGAGAAGCGCAACCAGGATGAGTGTGACGATCACGAAGACGATCACAGCGAAAATGATTGTTTGCGTCATAATTCTTGTCCTCCTATATTAAAGCTGAATACCCATGAATGTCATGAATGCAATACCCATGAGACCTACGGTGATGAATGTGATACCGAGACCCTTGAGAGCTGCAGGTACGTGTGAGTAAGCCATCTTCTCGCGGATAGCGGCGAGGGCTACGATAGCGAGCCACCAGCCGATACCTGAACCGAGGGCGTAAACCACAGGCTCACCGAAGCTTACGAAATCTCTCTCCTGCATGAAGAGTGAACCACCGAGGATCGCGCAGTTCACAGCGATCAGCGGAAGGAAGATACCGAGCTGCGAGTAGAGGTTCGGAAGGAACTTCTCTACCACCATCTCCACGATCTGTACGATAGCCGCGATCACTGCGATGAAGATGATGAAGCTCAGGAAGCTAAGATCAAGACTCTCATATTTCTCGCCCAACCATACGAGTGCACCTGACTTGAGGACATACTCGTTGAGGAGATAGTTTACAGGGAGGGTGATCAGAAGCACAGCGATAACGGCAATACCGAGACCGTTTGCTGTCTTGACGTTCTTTGATACCGCCAGGTATGAACACATACCAAGGAAGTAGGCGAATATCATATTGTCGATGAAGATCGACTTTACAAATAAGCTAATATAATCTGCCATAGTTTTCTCTAGTTATGTGTTATTTCTCCTGAAGGTCCTTTTGAATAGATCTCTGGATCCAGATGATGCATCCCAGGAGGATGAGCGCCATTGGAGGGAGAATCATAAGACCGTTGTTAACGTAACCGAAATCGTACAGAGCCTGTGGGATCACCTGGAAGCCGAAGAGTGTACCGCTACCGAGGAGCTCACGGAAGAATGCAACGATAACGAGGATCATCGCATATCCGAGACCGTTTCCGAGACCGTCCATGAGTGAAGCGAAAGGCTTGTTGCCGAGAGCGTAAGCCTCGATACGTCCCATCACGATACAGTTGGTGATGATGAGGCCGATGTATACCGAGAGGGTCTTGCTGACACTGTAAGCGTATGCCTTGAGCACCTGGTCAACGAGGATTACCATGAGGGCAACCACAACCAGCTGCACGATGATACGGATACGGTTAGGGATGGTGTTTCTCAGAAGTGAACATACGAGGCTGGAAAGTCCTGTAACGATCATAACTGAAAGACCCATTACGAAAGCACCCTTCAGCTGTACTGTTACTGCGAGTGAAGAACAGATACCGAGTACGAGGACTGAGATAGGGTTACCCTTGAATATAGGGTTGAGGAAAGTTTCCTTGAAATCGAAATTTGCCATGTCTTATTCCTCCACTGTGTTAGCTGGTTCAACTTCTTCTGTAACAGGCTCGAGCTCGCCGGTCTCGTCGATGACTGCGTCAACAACTTCCTCGGCGCAGATGCCGTTCTTTGCGAAATAGTTCTGGTAGAAACCGAACCACTGGTTGAGAGTTACGCCGAGAGCCTGAGATGTGATAGTCGCACCTGAGATGGCGTCAACACCGTTGTTCTCAGTCTGACGGTTAGCTGGCTTTGCAACCTCGAAGAGGATCTCGCCCTCGCCGACAGTCTTGCCTGTGAATGCCTCAGCGAACCAAGGCTCGTCAGCGATCTTTGCACCGAGACCTGGAGTCTCACCCTTGTGACCGAAACGTACTGCCTTGATAGTCTTGAGGTCACCTTCGAATCCTACATAACCCCAGATAGGTCCCCAGAGACCTGCACCGTAGCAAGGTACTACTGTGATGCCGTTCTTGAAGATGTATACAGGGAGAGCCTTCTGCTCTGCTGCAATCTGTCTCTTGAGGTCTGAGTTGCCATAAACTTCGCACTCCTCTACGTTGAGTGTGCCTACTTCCTCGCCGTTGATGTCTACGAGGATTGCCTTTTCGATCTCCTGCTGATAAGTAGCGAGGATGTCGTCGCCCTCTACAGTAGCTGCAGTAAGGATCTGTCCGATAGTGTCCTTCTTTACGTTAGCGTCCTGCATAGGCTTGAGGAACATTGCCGCGAAGGCAAGAACCGCAGCGACCACCACCACGAGGATGATCGAATATATTACTGTATATGTATTACTGTTTGTATTCATACCTTATATATATTAAGCGATTTTTACCTTCTTTGCTCTTCTCTTGATCTGGCCCTCGATCACATAGTGGTCGATGAGCGGTGCAAATGTGTTCATCAGGAGGATAGCGAGCATCATTCCCTCTGGGTAACCTGGGTTCCAGATACGTACTGTCACAGCGAGAGCACCCACGAGGAATCCGTAGATCCACTTACCGCACTCAGTCTGAGCTGAAGTCACAGGGTCTGTAGCCATGAATACTGTACCGAAGAGGAAACCACCCATGACGAGCTGATAGTATCCTGGGAGGTCAGTAGCACCTACTGCAAATCCGAGGTAACCGATTGCGAGACCGCCGACGATAGATGATACCATGATCTTCCAGCTTGCAACGCCAGTCCAGATGAGGAGGATTGCACCGAGGAGGATAGCGATCACTGAAGTCTCACCGACTGAACCTGGGATGGTACCGATGACCATGTCCATGAACTTAGGTGAAAGGTTCTCGAATGTTGCGTTTGCAAGAGGAGTTGCTCCTGAGAAGCCGTCAACGAGACCGTTGCCAGCCTGGAAAGCTACACCCTCGTTCATGAAACGTGTAACGCCACCAGTCCAAACGGTGTCACCTGACATCATGCTTGGGTATGAGAAGAAGAGGAATGCACGTGTGAGGAGTGCAGGGTTCCAGATGTTCATACCTGTACCGCCGAATACCTCCTTGCCGATGATCACTGCGAATGCCACTGCGATAGCAAGCATCCAGAGCGGAACGTCAACAGGAACGATAAGCGGAATGAGCATACCTGAAACGAGGTAACCCTCGTTCACCTCGTGTCCCTGGATCTGAGCCGAAACGAACTCGATGCCGAGACCTACAAGGTAAGCTACTACATAAAGAGGAAGTACCTTAGCGAGACCGTAAAGTACGATGTTCCAGAAGCCCCAGTCGAGGCCGAATGCGAGGCTGTGCTGATAACCTGTGTTCCAGATACCGAAGAGCATTGCTGGAACGAGGGCGAGCACTACCATGATCATGACTCTCTTCAGGTCGACGCAGTCCCTTACGTGTGCACCTTTCTTGGTAACTGTGTTAGGGACAAAGAGGAATGTCTCAAAAGCGTCGAATGTCGAATGAAGGAATCCGAGCTTGCCACCTTTCTCGAAGGTTGGCTTGATCTTATCTACTAATTTTCTTAATCCACTCATATTCTTAGCTTTTAGCACATTTCTTTCAACATGAGAGCGATACCGTCAGTGATGATCTGCTGGATATCGATCTTTGATGGACATACATATTCGCAGAGTGCGAGGTCTTCCTCGAGCACCTCATAGATACCTAACTTCTCCATCTTGTCGATGTCGCCGGCAAGGCATGCCTTGAGGAGATATACAGGGTAGAGCTCCATAGGGAGTACCTTGCTGTATACGTCGTTCAGCACGAATGCGCGCGGACCGCCGTGGAGGTTGGTGTCCATGTCGTACTTCTTGTTAGGGGTAAGCCATGAGAAGTATGTGCGTGATGCACTGAAGAGCTTAGGTCTGAATGGCTTTGCCCATCCGAGGAGCTCATACTTGTTACCCTCTTCGAGGATAGTCACCTGGTTGTCGTGGAATCCGAGGAAGCCTTCTGCTCCGATGTTTGTACCTGTGAGGACGTCGCCGCTGATGAAGCGGAGGTTCTCCGGAGTCTCGTAGAACTCCTTGATGTCCTTCATCGAGATGCCTGGGTAAGCGTCTACATAAGCAGGGTTCACTGCCTTAGGACCAGTAACGGCGATCTTTCTTCTTACGTCGTACTTTCCTGTGTTGAAGAGCTTTCCGATTGCTGCGAGCATGTGGAGTGATACTGTCCATACGGTCTCGCCCTTACGGATAGGGCTGATGTGGTGGATCTGTACTCCTACGTTACCTGCAGGATGGTTGCCTGTGAAAGTGTGTGCAACCACGCCTGTGAGCTTGTGGAACGGAGTGCCTGAGTAGTTCGCAGAGTTGAGCGAGAGGTGTACTCCGCCTTCAGTGAGCTTTCCGAGAGCGTCGATCGCTGTCTGGATGTGTGCAACATCAGCCTGGAGGGTGAACTCCGGACTTGCAGCAAGCGGTGCAGTCGAGAATGCTGAAACGAAGATAGCCTTAGGCTTAACCTCCGGGTTAGCGATGATGCCGTAAGGTCTCTGCATGAGTGCAGGCCAGAGTCCGGCTGTCAGGAGAGCCTCCTTGATCTGCTCGGCAGACAGGTCAGCCACTCTCTTTACGCCGTAGTCTACATACTCCTGCTTCTCATCAGCTTTGATGCGGACCTCAAGCAACTTTCTCTTTTCGCCTCTTACAACCTCTACGACTGTTCCGCTTACCGGAGACGCGAAGAGGATGTTCTGAGACATCTTGTCAGCTAAGACAGGTGTACCTGCAAGGACCTTGTCGCCTTCCCTTACCAGAAGCTTCGGAACGAGACCTCTGAAGTCAGTAGGCTTCACGGCCACAACATCAGGAACAATCACCTTCTTAGTGTTCTGGGCAGCCACTCCCGAAATCGGAATGTTCAGCCCCTGTTTCAAATAGATGTTGTTTGACATTATATAAACCGTTTTGAGTATATTGATTTCAAAATGCGCCCGCGAAGTTACGCATATTTTCCCTATTTACGAAGTAAAAAGCCCTTTTTTGGAACCGAAAATTAGTGTATTTTTGTCCCCTCATGTAAAGTAGAGGAGAAAAAGATGGGAACAAAGGGAAACGCTATTTTAGAAGGGCTTAACAGTGAGCAGGTTGCCGCTGTAAGCTGTGTGGACGGACCTGTGCTGATTGTAGCGGGTGCGGGATCGGGAAAGACCAGGGTACTGACAAGCAGGATCGCTTACATTCTTGCGGAAAAGGAATGTGATCCGGCAAGGATCCTGGCGCTTACTTTTACAAAGAAGGCTGCATCGGAGATGAAGGAGAGGATTGCCGTGATGGTGGGCGAGAAACGCGCCAGAAGGCTTTACATGGGTACATTCCACTCCGTATTCATCCGATTCCTTAGGGAGTTTGCCGAGAGCCTGGGCTATCCGTCGAACTTCACGATCTATGACACGAGTGATTCGGTAAGCGCTATCAAGGCCTGTGTCAAGGAGCTGCAGCTGGACGAGAAGGTGTATAAGCCGAAAGATGTGCTTTCGCGAATATCGATGGCGAAGAACAATCTGGTGACTCCGGGAGCATATATGAGGAACACGGCCGCGCAGCAGAATGACGCTGCGGCAAAGAAGCCGCGTATCGTCGATATATATGCGCTATATGCTAAGAAGTGCAAACAGGCCGGTGTCATGGATTTCGACGACATCCTGCTGAACATGAATATCCTTCTGAGGGATAATCAGGAAGCGTTCGAGTCGATTGCCGGTCGTTTCGACTACATCATGGTCGATGAGTATCAGGATACCAATTTTGCTCAGTATCTGATACTTAAGAAGCTGAGTCAGAAGCATGGAAACATCTGTGTGGTGGGCGATGACTCGCAGTCCATCTATGCTTTCCGTGGTGCTAAAATCGAGAACATTCTCAATTTCAAGAAGGATTATCCGAACCATCATATCTTCCGCCTGGAGCAGAATTACCGCTCGACGCAGGTGATTGTCGATGCTGCCAATTCGCTCATAGCGAAGAACTCCGCAAGGATACCGAAGGAGTGTTATTCGATGGGTGAGGAGGGCGAGAAGATACGCATGATCCAGGCCTATACGGAGCAAGAAGAAGCGCTGCTCGTTGCGTCATCCATTGTCTCGAGGATTCATTCTGAACATGCTCAATATCAGGATTTTGCAATTCTGTATCGTACAAATAGCCAGTCTCGTGCCCTTGAGGAGGCACTGCGTAAAAGGAATATACCTTATGTCATTTATTCCGGCCATTCCTTCTTTGAGAGGGCGGAGGTCAAGGATATGATGGCTTATTTTAAGCTGGCAGTCAATCCTAATGATGACGAGTCGTTCAAGAGAGTGGTCAACAAGCCGACCCGAGGTATCGGAGATACATCTCTCGGCGCCTTGAATGCAGCGGCGACGGCTCATCAGACATCGCTTTTCAAGGCAGCTTTTGCTGATGACCTTGAAGCATATGGCCTTAAGGCGGCTGCTATCAAGAAGATCCGTGAGTTCTGCGAAATGCTGAACGAACTGGCGGTGAGGGTGCCGAAGGAGGATGCGTACGACGTGGCGGCTGCGGTGGCGATGCAATCTGGTCTTCTTGCATTCTACAAGGCGGACAATAGCATAGAAGGTCAGTCGCGTGTGGCTAACATCGAGGAGCTTATGAACTATGTCAAGGCATATGTTGAGGAACGACACAACGAGATGTTTGAGGAGATGCAGGCTGATGGTTCTGTTTCCGAAGGCGTGGAACTTACAGCGGCAGACATGCCTGTGGTGACCTTGGGTGACTTCCTTGAAAATATAACTCTGCTCAGCGCCGTGGATATGGAGGATGAGGAGGACAGCAATAATAAAGTGGCTCTCATGACCGTCCACTCTTCAAAGGGTCTGGAGTTTCCGTATGTGTTTGTAGTAGGTATGGAAGAAAATATCTTCCCTTCTGGCGGATGGCTCGCTTCTGAAAGTGAGATAGAAGAGGAGAGACGTCTGTTCTATGTTGCCATGACTCGCGCGAAGAAGGCGGTAGCTTTCTCTTTTACTCAGACACGTATGCGCAACGGTAAGCATGAGACCAATTCTCCGAGCCGATTCCTTTATGAAATAGATTCTTCGTATGTGGCTAATCCTCTCGTGAAGGAAAGAGAGGGCGGGGAAGTGCGCAGACAGTCGTTCAGCACATGGAAGAAAGATGGTGGCGGATATTCTCGTCCGTCATCTAATACATATGGTCAGTCGTCCAGACCGGAAGTCGTCCGCAGACCGTCTCAGCCTTTGCAGCGAAAGCCTGATCCTGCTCCGACACCGGTGCGAAGACCTCAGTCTGTGCCCGTCAGAGTTCCCGATGCTGATTTTCAGCCGACCCCTATATTGGAGCTTCGCGCAGGCCAGAGAATCGAGCATAACCGCTTCGGATTTGGAAAAATTGTCGAAATCACCGGAAATCCGGCGGATTTGAAGGCAAAAATAGCGTTTGACGACCATGGGGAGAAAATACTCATCTTAAAGTATGCAAAAATTCGCGTCGTGGATATTGTTCAATAGGTAGAATTTACTATCTTTGTGACGAAGTTTTTCATAGTTTAAGTTTAGGTTAAGTAGCGGGGCTTTCGCAGTGATGCGGAGGTCCCGTGAATTTTTATTTCCTACGCCCTCCTTAATAAAATTTCCCAGACTGTGCTTCAAAAAAAGAAAAACATGCGTTTAAAAACAGAAAAAAAATTTTTTTCTCTTTTTTAAACACATTCTCAAGGTCCTGGTCTACTTTTGCCACGTCCGCAATGTTGCGGCGATTCAAACGATGTGGTGAATTATGAAAAGGATCTTATTGATGGGGCTGCTGATCGCGGCGTGTGATGTCATCGGACCGGATGACCAGAGTAAAGGTGAGCTGAGGGTGTCGTTTGCGAAGGACGCCGTTACAAGAAACGTATCTGAAATTCCGGATACCGGTGAGTTTATTCTCAGTATAACCGATTCGAAGGGCGGAACGGTATATTCGGGCAGATATGATGCATGCCCTGAGGTGCTGGAGGTGCCTTCCGGGAACTATGATGTCAAGGTCTTGTCACATGAATTCAAGAAGCCTGCGTTTTCGTCACCGCAGTTTGGAGATGAGCAGTGTGTGAACGTGCCCGCAGGCGGGGTGGCTGAAGTAAAGCTGATGTGCGAGCAGGTGAACTGTGGTGTACGTCTTAACGTGTCTCCTGACTTTCTGACTGCGTATCCTGATGGGGTACTCTTTCTTAAATCTTCTGATGGCAAGCTGCTGTACGGATATTCCGAGAAACGCTATGCTTATTTCCGACCTGGAAACGTCTCTCTTGTCCTCAGTGATGGGGGAGCGGATGAGGTTTTGATGACCAGAAGCCTGCAGGCGCGTCAGATGCTGGTTCTTAAAGTTAATGTAGCTCAGATCCCTGATGAACCTGATCCGGAAACGCAGTATGCGAAGGTGTCTGTTGCGGTGGATACAACCAGGAACTGGGTCAGTGATACATACGAAATAGGTGGTGCGGATGCCGTTGGAACTTCGGTGGAAGAAGCTATGACGGTGGCTCAGGCAAGGACCTCAGCCGGTGCTGAAGATGTCTGGATCAGCGGGTATATTGTAGGTGGTGACCTGTCATCTTCATCAGCGTCTTTTGCTGCTCCGTTCAAGTCTCGTACGAATATCGTAATCGGTCCTAAATCAACCACTTCCAACCGGTTTTCATGTCTGTCCGTCCAGCTCCCGTCAGGTCAGTTGCGTGAGACGTTGAATCTCGTGGATAATCCCGATAACCATGGCCGGAAGATATTGCTGAAAGGTAATGTCGTGGAGGCATATTATGGTATGCCTGGAGTCAAGAATATCACAGACTTTGAGCTCCGATGAGGCGTTTTCTATTATGGCTTTCTTTCGCCGTGACGGGATGTGTGGCGGAAATCGGCCTGCCGGAAGATGAGGGGCAGTTACAGGCTGGAGCGGTCGAGGTTGTTTTGGATATTTCACTCGGGGCGTCCTGTAAGAGCAGTTTGTCCGTAGACGAGTATAGGATTGCGAATCTAGATCTCGTGATATATCGTGATGGTGTTCTTGAATATAGTGAATATATACCTTCCATGGCTCTAAACCTGAAGGTACGTCTGATGGAAGGAGCCGAATACGATATCTACGTGGTGGCAAATGCAGGAGACTTGCCTGGTTTTGCCCGCGAGGATGAGTTTAGAGAGAATTGCCTTTATGCCATAGATGAAATATCTGACCTACAAGGACCTATGCCGATGGCTTGGAGCCGGTCCGGAATCAAGGCCAGAGAAGGAATGGGTATAATCATGGTGCAGCTTGAAAGGCTTGCGGCAAAGATAACGCTTTCTTTGGATAAGGACGTGCTGGAAGGATTGAATGTGACTTCAGCGCGACTCTGCCAATGTGCATCTGTGGTAAGGCCATTTAAGGATACTGGCACGAGGGGAAGCCGGGTCTCATTGCCGGAGGAGGTGATTCCGGGTGACCGGGCAACTGAGGATGACCTTTCGATACTGAATGGTGGCGGATCAGTCGTGTTCTATGCTTTGGAGAATTGTCAGGGAGTCCTGCTCCCTGACAATATATCTCCGGCGGGAAAGGTGCCGGAGGAAGTGGGACCGGCAGCGGATCTGTGTACTTATCTGGAGGTTGCAGGAGTTTTTGGGGATGCTGCGTTTCTTGAAGGTGAGGTCGTTTATCGCTTCTATCTTGGTCTGGACGCGTGTACGAGCTTCGACGTTCCTGGAAATTCGAGTATAGATGTGACGCTGCAACTTACTGGAGCTGGACTGCATGAGGTTTCTTGGCGTGTCGATGCGGATGTCTCAGTAAGAGAAGGATATGCATGGGGATCCGTTGTGCGTGGTTTGCATGATGTTGATGATCTGTATGTGGGGGAGAAGTTCCGGTATCAGGTTGAGGTCTCGGATGAGATTCTGTCTTATATTGGAGGTGACGCGTCTGTGTGCAGCCTGTGGTTGGATTCTGAGCAAGGAGCGTTGGAGTTTTCGGCATTGGAGGGAGAGGGTAATGTCTATGCATGTGACGTCGACTGTCGCAAGTCAGCGTCAGGTCGGCTGTATCTACTCGGTCCGGACGGAGAGCGGCTGGCTACCCTTAGTCAGGATGTCAGTGTGAGGCTTCCTAAGCTCGTGTTCTCGGAAGATCGTTATACGGATGATAATGTTCCTGTAGAAGGTCTTGCATATATGCCGGAATGCGTGATAAACGGTTCTCCTGTAAGGGCTTATCTGTATCTGATCGATAGTTCCGGACGGAACCTCAATTCATCCGGGGCGTATGGTTTCGATATCGGTGCATTCCGCTTCGATGTTGCAGGAGTGGAGGCACATAGTGAGTTGGACGGATCGTTTTCGTCGTCTTTTGTCAAGGGTGCCGAGTGCTCGGGAGGATATGCTTATGAACTGCTTTTGTCGTGCAGGAATGACGGGGGAGACTATGCCGCTGCATGCGCCCTTGCGGAGGCTTACAGTGAAGGACGCAGGCTCGACGTGCAGGTAAAGGATAATGCAAACGTGCTGTCAGGGAAGTGCGGAATAGGTATCGGGATTCATCCCGTGACATTGACTCTGGTGGATAACCGCTGGGCAGGTTATCATCCGACTCAACTGTCTGTAATTGTGGAGAATGAGTCCGAATTGCCTTTAGAGATATCTGTGTGCCAGATGATAGATACCAATAACGACTGGTCTTCTTCGGAGATGACTACCGCGTTGAGGCGATATGTCGAGTTGAACCTTACACGTGAGAGCATCGCTTATGTCACGGGAAGTGTCTGCGCTCACGGTCAGTCGGCATATGTGTCCTCGTCTGATGTCGAATGTGTCGGCAGTGGTGTTTTTGCACTTGAAGGCATTGATACTGAGGATATAATGAAATCGTTGGTGTATGATAAGCTGGGCAATGACAGGATGTATCACCTTGTGGATGTTACAGCTGGGGGATTCCGGATCCATGGGGCGGATGTGAGCCTTGTCAATGCCTTGAGTGACGGGTCGTCGCTGTATGATACGATATATCTGTCGGATTGGGACAGCAAGGGTGTGTGGCTGTTCAGCAACGGAGAACAGATATTGTCTCCAGGCAATTATCTGATGCACTTTCCAAAGCTTTCTCCGTTGAATGTCAAGCGTTTGAGACAGAGATATGCGGAGAATCCGAAAGTCGGACTTACTTTGTGGTATGACAATGGTGTTTTTCGAGGCTATTCTTCTTATGCCCAAGGCGTCGCTTACGGTCTGAAGATGACTCTTCGTTGGCATGGAACGGTCCAAGGATATGTGCAGACAGACCCTCAGGGAATCTGGGGTTCTCCGCAGGACCACTACTGCACGGCTACTTTCGATAAAACTCTCAAAGGGGTGCCTCTTGCGAGCTTTCAGGATTATGTTTCAGTGGATGGCGGTGCAGTAAAGGCCGCGATGGATGCCATATATGCCCAGACCTTCGAGGATAAGAGTGATGGAAAGAAATTCGGCCATTCGGCCCACCCTGTGTCCATGGAGTGCAATGTGGATGTTTTCGTTGAGGGTGAAAACGGGGAGGAACTCTATCCTATGCGTGTTTCTTGGGAGTATCCTTATGTCCCGTATTACCACGCTCAGGACGCGACGACATATACTTGTCAGATGACTCAGAACATTCCTCGTTTCACTATGGTCCATGTGGCGAAAAAATCGTCCGAATGATAAAATCAAAGAGGGTTGAAGCACTTGTGTTATAATGAAATATGAGTTATCTTTGCGCGTTTTTGAATAAACCCAAAAGATAATACATGAAGAATATCAAGTTTTTAATCCTTTCAGTCATCATTATGGCGGGATCCTTGTGCGCTCATGCGCAAGGACTGGTCAAGGTGTCCGGAGTGGTCACCTCTGCCGAGGACGGTCTGCCGATGATGGGTGTGGGAGTGATGGCGGGTCCCGGTAACGGCGTGATCACGTCCCTCGATGGAGACTATGTCATCGAGGTCGCTCCCGGAACGGAACTTACATTTTCAAGCATCGGCTTCGTGGATGAGAAGGTCGTGGTACCTTCTGTAGCTGAGTTCACACACAATGTGGTGATGCAGCCCGAAAGCCTGAAGCTTGACGATGTGGTTGTGATTGCGTACGGAGTGCGCAAGAAGGGAACCGTCGCCGGTTCCGTGTCGACAGTCAAGTCCGAGAAGCTGGAGAATACTCCTACAGCGGCATTCGACCAGGCCCTCCAGGGTCAGGTTGCCGGACTGACGGTCCTTTCGAACACAGGTGAGCCGAGTGCTTCCGCTACCATGACGATCCGAGGTACCAACTCGATCAATTCGGGTACTGCGCCTCTGTACATCCTGGACGGCGTTGAGATCTCTGCTGCAGACTTCAACACCATCAACCCGGCCGACATCGAGAGCATGTCAGTGCTCAAGGACGCATCGTCGACATCGATCTATGGTGCCCGTGCGGCAAACGGTGTGATCGTGATCACGACAAAGCGCGGACGCAACATGGACCGTCCGAACATCAACTACAGGATGCAGCTGGGATGGTCGGCCATGGCCCATGGAAACTGGGACCTAATGAACACTGCTGAGCGTAT
Organism: Bacteroidales bacterium; assembly: GCA_017631875.1. Next base: position 29,355 of record JAGBSL010000011.1, read on the forward strand.
CCAGTACGAGAAGGAGATCGGCATGACCGCAGGCCAGAACTATGACTATCTCTCGAAGATAGATGTCAACTGGATGGATGTCGTGTTTAACGATGCGGCGATGCTCCAGAGCCATGAGATTGCGATTTCCGGTGCGACAGACAAGACAAACTATTACATGTCAGGAGGATACTACGATCAGGAGGGTATTGCTCCGGGTTCGCTGTTCGAGCGTTATTCGATGCGTTTCAACTTCGAGCACCGCATGGCGGAGTGGCTCAAGATGGGAAGCAACACCATGTTCAACTACCAGAACATCCAGCAGGCTGACGAGGGATCGTATGCTCTGGTGACCCCTATCTCGGCATCCCGATTCATGCTTCCGTATTGGAATCCTTTCAAGGCGGACGGAAGCCTCGCCTCAGTCAATGACGGATCATGGAAGGGACAGGGACAGAACCCTATGGAGTGGCTCGAGAACAACCCTCTGTCATTCAAGAAATACAAGGTCTTCACTACGATGTTCGCGGAGATGAACCTTTACAGGAACCTTGTATTCAAGACTCAGTTCGGTGTGGACTTCTCGCATTCGACCGGCTTCAGCCAGTCATTCCCAAGCTATGCGCCTAATCAGGGCATCGGCTCTGCTTCCCGCAGCTCGACAGACGGAATGAACCTTCAGTGGACCAACACACTGACCTACAGACTGAACATTGACGATATCCATGACCTGAACTTCCTCCTCGGACACGAGTGGCAGGACTACCATTACGAGAGGTTCAGTGTCGGAACTACCGGTCAGACAAATGATAAGCTCACCGACATATCGACCGGAACAAGAGCCACATCATGGGACAGTACGGCTTCGTCTGACTATTCGCGTGTGTCGTTCTTCGGTCGTGCCGAATATAGCTTCGCAGACAAGTATTATGCGGAGGCCTCTCTTAGAACAGACGGCTCGTCACGTTTTGGAAAGAACAACCGTTGGGGTCTTTTCGGTGCAGTCGGATTCATGTGGAACATGAGGAACGAGGACTTCCTCTTCGATGCACGTGAGTGGCTCACAAATGCCCAGATGTCATTCAGCTCTGGTACTTCAGGTAACTCGGAGATTCCTAACTATGAGCACCTTGCATTGATAGCTGGTGGAGCTGACTACTCAGGTGATTCGGGTGTGGCCCCTGCCCAGCCGGGTAACGAGAACCTCACTTGGGAGAATACATGGACCAACAACCTCGGATTCCATTTCGGTTTCTGGAACAGGCTTAATGCAGATCTCGAGCTCTATGCCAAGAGGACTACAGATATGCTCATGTCGGTTCCTCTGTCATATGCACAGTCAAACGGTTACGGATACATGTGGGACAATGTGGGAGCGATGGTGAACCTCGGAGCCGAGATCAATGTCAATGCGACCGTGCTCCAGATCCGTGACTTCTCATGGAACCTCAATGCCAACGTCAGCTACAACCACAACCGTATCGTTGAGCTTTATAACGGAGTTCAGGAGTACGAGCTTTCCAACACGAATACAAAGCTTGTAGTGGGACATCCTCTGGGAGAGTTCTACATCAACAGATATGCTGGAGTCAACCCTGCAAACGGTGATGCGCTCTGGTATGACAAGAACGGAAACATCACAAACGAGCTCCGTGATGAGGACAAGGTGCTCATCGGCAAGACCTTCCATGCACCATGGCAGGGCGGTTTCGGAACATCGTTCTCGTGGAAGGGCCTCAGCCTCGCAGCCCAGTTCAGCTGGGTGGGTGACCGCTGGATGATCAACAACGACCGTTACTTCGACGAGTCGAACGGCCGCTTCGCTTCATACAACCAGTCACGCCGTCTGCTTGAGCGCTGGAAGAATCCTGGTGACATCACCGACATTCCGCGTCACGGAGTGTACACCGAGTTTGACAGCCGCCTTCTCGAGGATGCTTCCTTCCTTCGTCTGAAGAACCTCATGCTGTCATATTCTCTTCCTGCAGAACTTCTCAGGAAGACTGTTGTGATCAGAGGTCTGAGGGTTTACGCCCAGGCGCAGAACCTGTTGACTTTCACGAACTTCTCAGGTCTGGATCCAGAGGGAACCAGCAATCTTTATGCGGCACAGTATCCTATGTCCCGTCAGTTTACTTTCGGTCTTGACCTGATGTTCTAAAGCTATGGAAATGATGAAGAAAACATACATGATAATTGCGAGGATCGCAGCAGTTACCGCTGTTGTCCTGGGTCTTTCGTCCTGCCTTGAAAAGCTTCCTGCGGATGCGATTCATGAGTCAGAGGCGATGAAGACCTTCGAGGATGCCGAGCAGACCCTTACGGGAATTTATTCGGCATACATGAGCAGTTCCCTTTATAGCGGTTACCTGACATTGCTTCCTGACATTCAGGCAGATCTGGTGCATGCCGTGGAGGGTAACTCTAATACCTACGGAAGCATCTGGCAGTGGGACATCCGTCCTACCACAAGAGAGGTAGAGGGTGTCTACGGCGGACTTTACAGGGTGATCGGACGATGCAACTTCTATCTTGATCAGGTCGATGAGCTTCGTGCCGGATTCACCGATGACGACAGCATCACCTATCTGGATTACTACACAGGTGAGGTGCTTTGTGCAAGAGCCATGGCATACTCTGAGCTGATCAAGTGCTTCTGTAAGGCCTACACTCCTGAAACTGCTGATGAAGAGCAGGGCGGTGTGGCAATAGACAGCACATACTTCGGAGCAAAGCCTCTGAAGCGTTCTACACTTAGAGAGTCATATGAGTTCGTTCTCCGTGACCTCAAGAAGGCAGAAGAACTTCTTGAAGATGCTCCATATGGCTACAGCTCACCATATTTCACATATGCGGCAGCAAACGCCATCCATGCCAGAACTGCTCTCTACATGCAGGACTGGGATGCAGCCATAGAGTATTCGACAAGACTCATCGAGGACGAGGCGTATGCCCTGTCTACAGCCGCGACTTATACTACAGGTGTAAGCCCGATTACAGGTGCGCAGAAGGCCTATAGCTTTATCGACTACATGTGGACCAACGACCTTTCTACAGAGGTCATCTGGATGGTGGACTACACCATTACTTCTTATGGTGGAGCCCTTGGCCAGTCATTCCTGAACTTCAACAATGACTATGTCTACTACTATCCTGACTATGTGCCTTCGCAGTGGGTTCTTGACCTGTATGCAGGCAACGACGCCAGATATGGAGCATACTTTACGACTCTGCAGACAGGATATCCGCATGGCCTCACATGGCCTCTGCTTACCAAATATTATGGTAACGAGGAATTCCTTGCCAATATCATCTTCCATGTCAGCAAGCCTAAGCCGCTTCGTCTTGGCGAGCAGTACCTGATCCGTGCAGAGGCATATTGCATGAAGAATCAGTACTCGCAGGCATCTGCTGACCTTACAAGTCTTCTTGCGGCAAGACACTCGGGCAATGCGTCGGCATCTCTGAATGCGTCGAACTGGCAGGAGGCGATCTCGCAGGAGAGGGTAAAGGAACTCTACATGGAAGGATTCCGTCTGCAGGACCTCAAGCGCTGGAACATGGGATTCGAGAGGACTCCTCAGACTGCAGCTCCGGAAGAGGGCAGCTCCCTGAAGATCGAGGCCGGATACCATCGCTTCGTATGGCCTATCCCGCAGAACGATATCGAGGCTCCGGGTTCGCAGATCAGACAGAATCCGGGATATTAATACAGGCATGCATATGAAGAAGTATTTGATATATATTACACTCGCTTTCGCGGCAATGCTGACGGCTTCGTCGTGCCACGAGAGATATGTGACATATGACGATGCGGAGTATGTCATGTTCGCCGACACCATAGCGACCTATCCGGTGCAGCAGGATGTCGAGTATTTCAGCATACCGGTCGTGTCGACAGTTACACGCGATTATGACCGTACTTTCGGTGTGGAGATCGTCGATAAGGGCAACAACGCCATCGAGGGCCTGCACTACCGTCTGCAGTCCAACACCGTGACCATCAAGGCAGGGGAGACCCGTGCCGATGTGATGGTGCATGGCATCTATGACAACATCGAGGCAGAGGATCAGCTCAGATTCCAGCTCCGTCTGGTAATGGATGATAAACTTGTTATGCCTCTATATGGAAAGGACACCAAGGCAGTCCTCATGAAGGCTTGTCCGTTCGACATCAACGCCTTCACAGGCTATTGTGTGTTCACATCCATGTTCCTCTATGACTACAGCATCACAGGCTCGTACCAGAGGCTCGTGTACACAGAGAAACATCCGACGGAGGAGAACACCATCATCTGCCGCAACTGGCTCAATGACGGTTACGACGTGACCATGAAGTTCCATCCTGAGGATCCGCTCAAGCGTGTGGTGACTATGGACGAGGGCCAGGTGGCAAGTGACGAGGGTTCGTTCTTCGGAACAGCGCACGGTGACGACAAGATCCTTGTAAGGAGCAGCAACCTCAATGAGTCGCTGTTCTTCACATGCGGAAGCTACCTCTATCTCTGGGCTGAGATCTATGTCGAGAACCTTGGCGAACCAGTAGGAACAGTTGGCCACTTCTATAATATTATGGAGTGGATCAGCGATGAAGAGGCTGAAAGGCTTAAGAGAGAAGGAATGTAAAACGAACGATAACAGATTATGAATATGAAGAATATATTTAAGTCACTCGCTGCCCTTTTCGTGGGATGTGCGATGGCATCATGCCAGAAGCCGGATGATGTGAAGGTGGAGCCAGCGTTTCCACAGCTGCAGGAAATTACTGTGACTCCGGGCGAGAAGGTAACTCTTAATGTAGAGGCAAATCTTGATTGGGAGATCTCTGTTCCTGAGAATTCCCTTCAGTGGTATTGGATCCAGGACGGCTCGTTCCAGCTTTATAGGGTCAATGGCAAGGCCGGTGCGGTTGAAGTTGTCATTGGCGTTTCGGAAAAGGAAGAGTTCGATCAGAACCGCAGCTGCGAGGTGACCATGACCATGGGTGGAAAGTCACAGGTCGTTGCTAAGCTTATGCGTCCGTCGAAGGAGAAGACCCTCGATGTATATGCTGCGATCGTAACTGATGGCGAAGTCCAGTTCACAGAGGAAGGAGACTATGCATACCAGGCTTCGACAGCTGAGTCTCTCGATCTGATCTGGACAGGTTCCGACTTCCGTCTTCCTATAAAGGTGGAGTCAAACTATCCTTGGACCATCAAGACCCCGCAGTGGGCACAGCTCGACGTACCTGCAAATGCAACAGGAACCCAGGAGGTGATCGTTTTCGGAGTACCTTCCGAGTACCCTCTCCAGGCGGCAAGCGGCAAGCTCCAGTTCATGGCAGGTGATGAGGTGGTAAAGGAGTATACTTTGAACATCCCTGGATGTGAGGATATCTTCTCATATCGTGTGGATATGAGCCTTACAGACATTATTTTCAACTACGCTGGTCAGATCAAGACATTGGCCGGTTTTATTGAGGGACCTCTGACTGCTACTATAAGCGGAACTTCTAAAGTCAGGGTCGTTGCAGTAGAAGGCGTAGACGGAACTTATGATCTTGAGAATCCGGTTGCTCCGGCATGGCTTGATGTGGCTGTTCAGGAGTATGACGCTACAGAGGGTGCGGAGGTGCTTCAGTCTCGTACTGTGACTATCACAGCCGCTCTGAATGAGGGTGATGACCGTTCTGCGGCTATCTTCTTCCTCCCTCCGAATGCTTCCGGAAGTGCTGAGGAGCTTATGCAGTACTGCGTTCCTGTAACACAGTTGTCAAGCGATCAGGAGTTCATCTCTATGCTTTCAAACCCTTCTGATATGGCAGCCGGCGGTGCTACATTTGCCGTTTCGGAGGATGCGGACCTCTTCAATAAGTTCGGCCAGACACGTTATGCATACGAGCTTGTCTATACAAATCAGTATGCCCGTGACAATGCCCATATGTCATTCACTTCTGCAGTGACTTCATACAAGGTGTTCGATGAATCCGGAGCTGACAAGACAGGTGTCGAGGACTTCTTCCTCTCTCTCACTTTGACAGAGAGCGCCCTTGGCGGAGTTATCGACATGGCCGGTGAGGTTAAGGCTGCCGGTTATGTGGTGCTTTATGGTGCGTCGGGAAATGTTCTTGCAGTGGTTAAGTGTACACTTGATCCGGAGGAGGTCATCGGTGAGGTTGCGGACGTTGCTTTCATCGGTGAGAGTGAGATGTATGCTCCGATGGTGGGTGCAACCCTTGAAGATGTCAGCGAGAGCTCGGAATTCAAGAATTACAAGGAGGGTAATGCTCTCTTGTATCATTTGAGATATACGATGGAGAAGATGCCGATGACCATTTCCATTCCGGCGTCGATCAAGAAGCATACTGTAAACCCATATGCGTTCAGACACAATATCAGGGTGAACGACACCAAGTATGACGAGGACTTTGTGAACGGAGTTCTTGGTGGCGTCGCACTGGCTGACGGTGGTGTGACCATCTATATGGAAATGCCTGAGGGAAGAGATTACTTCCGCGGAAACATCATCTTTACAAACGGCTCGGACGAGACGATTCTCGTGCTTGTTTGTACTCTTGACCTTCGTGAAACAGCAGAATAACGATAATATATGAGATATTTAAGAAATATTGTCCTTTTGGTGCTGTCCGTGGTTGCGGTCGCTTCCTGCTCGATGAAGGAAGAACCGGACTATCGTGAGCAGGACTACGGACATGTACAGTTCAAACTATACAAGGCAGCCTCTTATGAGGCTCAGCCTGAGGTTACCAAGGCTGTGATGACACAGCTGGAATATCTCAAGGACGTCACCAAGATCAAGGTGACATTGAGATATGAAGGCAACATCATCTCTCAGACCCTTGTCATGACTGCCGCCAATGATGACGCTGCAGAGTTCGGTCTCAGAAGCGATAAGCTGAAGCTTCTTGCAGGACGCTATGACGTGCTGACATTCTGTTTATATGATAAGGTAGATGAACTTATCTATGAAGGAACTCCGTCTTCGGCTCAAAGCGCATTCGATGTCGTTCCGGGAGGCCTCTCGGTACATGATCTCCTCGCTGATGTCGTGGAGAGAGGAAAGGTCCGCTTTACATTTGTCAAGGATCTGTCGGACTTCAATTCCAATCCGATGGTCAAGGCTCCTGTGCGCTCGTACACATTCGACGAGATTACTGCAGTGACAGTGTCTGTAAGGTCTGAGGCCGGTGTCAAGACCGTGTTCGAGGAACTTCCGGTAGTATTCTCAATGCATTTTGATGAGACTGATGACGTTGAGGATGGTTACATGACCTCTTCTCTTCAGTGTGATACCCTTCTTTCGCTTACAGCAGGAAAGTATTCGGTAGAATCTTATGAGATCTTCGACGGTAACAATAGTCTGATCGAGCTCAATACTCGTGTGGACGCCGAGTTCGAGGTATCGGACAATCAGGTCACAGATACTGATGTCCCTGTGAAACTCTATGAGTCTGAAGAGTTCATCAAGGACTACTACGCCCTCTATGAGATCTGGAAGTCGCTTCACGGAGAGGAGTGGAGATATGTTGGAGAGGATTATCCGGCAGGATGCAACTGGGATTTCAACAAGGATGTGGACCTCTGGGGTGACCAGCCGGGCGTTTCGCTTCACTCGAACGGTCGTGTGGCGCTTATCAATATCAGTGGATTCGGCTTCTACGGAGATATGTCACCGGCTCTCGGCCAGTTGACTGAACTTGTGGAACTCTATCTGGGAACTCACAATGACAGCAACCTGCTTCATCATGATGAGACTGTGGCACCCGGCAAGGGAACCGCAAACCGTATGGAGAGGCATAAGTCATATTTGAGCGAACTCCATCCTGCGACGCAGATGGGCGAGCCGATTGCACGCGCACTCGCCGAGAACAATATCGTCATTCCTGAAACTGCCCTGTATCAGAGCATGCAGGAGAGCGACATCCTCGATCCTGCGACAGGCAGAATGCGTATCCAGCCGATGGATCTCGTTCATGGCAAGCTCTGTAATGGTCTGACAAGTCTCCCTGCGGAGATCGGTAACCTTACCAAGCTTGAGCAGATCTTCATCGCAAACGGAGAGCTTACAGAACTCCCTGCTGAGATGGCCAACCTCGAGTCATGTACTGACCTGGAGTTGTACAACTGCCCTAAGATGGTCAAGTTCCCGATGGTTCTCGCAAAGATGCCGTCATTGATTACAGCAAACCTTGCAAATAACTCCCAGTGGAGTTCAGAGGAGGTTCTCGCAGGTCTTAAGGCATTGGCGACAGGTGCTTCGGCAGAAAAGATCCAGCTTCTATATTTCAATGAGAACAACCTTGAGGTCCTCCCTAAGGAACTCAAGAACATGAAGAAGCTTGGCCTTCTTGACTTTGCTTCCAACAAGATCCATACGATCGAGGAGGCATGGGGAAATGACATCAAGCCGGTGCAGCTCTACCTTGACAACAACCGCCTTTCTTCCTTCCCTGTGGACGAGAATGGGGTCTTCTGTTTCATGGATGATGCTGAGACCTTCTCGGTAAGAAACAACAGGTTCACAGAGTTTCCGGACATCTTCGATGCCAACTCCCTTTATACGATCAACTCGATCGACTTCTCATACAACGAGATATCGGGTTTCCAGAACGGTGAGAATTTCAAGGGACTCAAGGTAAACACATTGACCTTGGCAAACAACCCACCTATGACCAAGTATCCGATAGAGATCGCCAAGTCGAACTCGTCAGTGGCATATGTGAACGTGCGCGGATGTAACATCGATGAGATTCCTGACGGATCCTTTGAATATGAGAACTCGATTTATCTGACATCACTTGATCTTTCGTATAATGATCTGGATGATCTTCCATGGGATCTTCATGCAGGTAATCTGCCTTATCTCTATGGTGTCGAACTGTCATATAACAAGTTCAAGGAGTTCCCTTGGGAACCTCTCGACAGCCAATATCTGACAGTGTTCGCGATTCGCGGTCAGCGCGATGACGCGGGTGCACGCTGCCTTGCAGACTGGCCGGAAGGCATCTACCAACATAGGGGACTCAGGGGATTCTATATCGGTTCGAACAACCTCGGCAAGATCGAGGACACAATTTCGACAATCTGCTATTATCTTGATATCAGTGATAACCCTGAGATCGTTTTTGATGCTTCTGACATCTGCTATGCCATCCAGGCTGGTGCATATATCCTCATATATGACCAGACTCAGAATATCAAGAACTGTCCTGTTTTGTTCTATTAATACTGGAGGATGAGGAAATGAAAAAGATATTTATAGTTTTTGCTGCGATGATTGCAGCGGTATCATGCTTCCAGGAACCGGATGTGCAGTTTGGCGTGGACCAGTCGACAATCGCTGTCGGTCCGGAAGGAGGCGAGAGAACATTCACGGTGTCGGCTCCTGGCAGCTGGGTGGCGATGACCGAGTCTCCTTGGATTTCGGTTTCTCCTGCCAATGGTAGAGGTTCGCAGACATGTACAGTGAGGGTAGACTCTACTCTTGTATTCGATCAGCGCAAGGGTACCATCCGTATCCAGAGCCTTGATGACTCAAGTGAGAAGAATGACTTCGAAGTTGTACAGGAAGGCTTCGCATATCAGCTTACATTGAATGATACCCAGGTAAATGTAAGTGACTATGCAGGATTCAATGACCGTTCTTTCGAAGTTAAGGTAAAGACGAATGTGGACTTCGATGTTGTACTCCCTGCGGGATCTTCATCATGGCTTTCATACAAGAAGAGTGAATTGAATCTTGATCGTGGTTCACGTCCGCGTGAGTCAGTGATCCGTTTTGACTGGAAGGTCAACTCACGCGATGTCGAAAGGATTGCCGAGGTAGTCTTCCAGCCTAAAGAGGACGTGCAGCTTGCAAGGCATGATGGCCTTAAAGTCGTACAGAAGGCGGCTCTTCCGATTCCGGTAGGCACACCTGCCGGCGACTCGCTTGCGGTTCTTGCCGTCAGCCGTGCCTTGGGTATGTTTACAGAGTGGGATACTGCGGAGAAGATGGAGCACTGGAACAATGTGAAGGTGTGGAAGGATGGTCCTGACAAGGGACGTGTGAAATATGTCCAGTTCTTCATGTTCAGAACTCAGGAGGAACTTCCTTTCGAGGTACAGTACCTGACAGCGGCGGAGGAGATTGTGTTCTACTCGAATGCAAACCACTTCCTTCTCAGTCTCGATACAGGTGAGCATATCACAAAGCTGACCGACCTGAAGAGACTGACTATCGGAGGATATGGACTGACGTCTCTGCACCCTGATTTTGTAAACCTGAAGAATCTCGAGTATCTGGACATCAGCTCGAACTGCTTCCAGACACTCCCGGAGATTCTCACTCCAGAGAATTTCCCTAACCTGCGCGCCCTTGTTCTCAATGCAAACGGCCGTCATACAGTTTATGACCTCAGCAATGACATCAGAGAGAATCTTGGAGGATTCATCGATGATGACCTCAGGACTGCCAAGGGAATGGATACCTTCAAGAGACTCCTCAAATGGGAGAAGCTCGATACTATCCGTCTTTCTGTGAATTATATCCAGGGCGAACTTCCTGACATGACAGACGAGGGACTTCCGACATGGACATTCGAGGAACTGAAGGACTCGCTTGCAACCGGTCTGACAGAACTTCCTGCTGAGATGAGGGATGTTCCGAAGGTGCTTCCTAATACTTCATTCTTCGCGATCAACTTCAACCGATTGACAGGACAGCTGCCTCAGTGGCTGCTTATGCATCCGAAACTCGATTCATGGGCTCCGTATTCGTTGGTGTTCCAGCAGGAAGGAAAGGATAAGAACGGTAAGAGTGCGGGATTCTACAACGAGCCTGTCAGCCTTGACTACTATTATGAAATCTATCAGAACAAGAAGTATAACCCAAGTAAAACAGATAATTAAAGATGAAACTTATTAAGAACATATTGATTGCATCTGCATTTGCTTTGGGCTTTACAGCGTGCTCGGTCGAGGCTCCGGTTCAGGAGCCTGCCGATAAGCTCTTTCCGGAGGCTGCCGCAGATGCGCTGCCGGGACAGCTCCTTGTGCGCTTTGATGCACATGTTGCAGACATACTTGATAAGGCTGGTGTGACCAAGAGCGGTCCGGCTATGCCGATGAACCGTTCGGGAGTCCTGAGCGTGGATGAGATTCTTGCGCTTGTGGAAGGTTACGAGATCGAAAGAGTGTTTCCGATTGACGTGCGCACGGAAGACAAGGCGCGCGAAGAGGGGCTTCACCTTTGGTATGTGGTGCGCTTCAGCGAGGACTACCCGGTTGAGAAGGTCGCGACTGATCTTGCCAAGCTTGGCGAGGTTGACCGCGTCGAGTTCAATCGTACCCTTAAGAGAGCAAGCGACAGGAAGGCAGTGCCTTTGACTATGGAAAATGTGCGTCAGCTGACTGCCGCTTCGGCAGCTTTTGATGATCCTCTTCTACCTGAGCAGTGGCATCTTGTGAATAATGGCGACCTTCGCCCTACAAAGTTCATCAAGGATGCTGACGTGCAGGTCGAGAAGGCGTGGAATGAACTCGGATGTACAGGTGATCCTTCGATCATTGTGGCTGTACTTGACGAGGGTGTCGATGTTAGTCATCCTGACCTTCAGGCAAGCATGTGGGTGAATCCGGGCGAGATCTGGCGTTCTACAGAGGATAATGACGGTAACGGTTATGCCGGTGACGTTCATGGATATAACTTCACTCAGAAGACAGGTGTGATCTCGACTGACAGTCGTTATGACACTGGTCACGGTACTCACGTTGCAGGCGTCATCGCTGCTGTAAACAATAATGGTGAGGGAATCAGCTCGATTGCCGGAGGAAACGGCTCTCAGCCGGGTGTCAAGATCATGTCATGTCAGATCTTCTCAGGTCAGTACGCCGGTACGGTTCTCGAGGAGGTGCGTGCGATAAAGTATGCAGCAGACAACGGTGCCGTCATCCTTCAGTGCAGCTGGGGATATATCTCCGGTGCCGCAAACCCTTACGAGTGGACACCTCAGTTCAGGACTGACGAGGAGTGGGAGGCTTATAACGTACTGGAGAGAAAGGCTCTGGACTACTTCATCCACAATGCCGGTTCTCCAGACGGCGTGATCGAAGGCGGTCTTGCAATCTTCGCAGGTGGAAACGAGTCAGCTGCCGCTGCCAGCTACCCTGGAGCATATCCTGACTTCGTGGCAGTGTCCGCTACAGCAGGTGACTTCACACCTGCCGTGTACACCAACTACGGTCCGGGAACGACGATTTCGGCTCCGGGCGGAGACCAGGATTATTACTGGGAGTATGCAGATGAGGACCATCGCGTAGGTGAGGTCGGATGTATTCTCTCTACTCTTCCAAAGAATGTGAGCCCAAGCGGTTATGGTTACATGGAAGGAACTTCGATGGCATGTCCTCACGTGTCAGGTGTGGCCGCTCTCGGACTTTCATACGCTGCGCAGCTTCGCCGCCATTTCAAGGCTGAGGATTTCATCGCCCTCATGTATGAGACCGCAACTCCGATCGATCAGTACATGACAGGTGTGAAGCAGTACAAGAGGTATGTTGCCGACCTTATCGAGTCTTCGCCGATGCATTCTATGGACATGAAGGCATTCAAGGGAGGCATGGGACACGGTCAGATCAATGCCTATGCGCTTCTCAAGGCTGTAGAGGGTTCTGGTGTCGAGATGACATTCCCTAACCTTTACGTGGCAGTCGGTGGCCAGACGACAGTTTCTCCTTCAATGTATATGGAAGGAAGCTCCTTTACGGTTTCCGTGGCTGACTCTTCAGTCGCTACTGCTGAGGTCGTTAATGGAATGGTAGTGGTCAAGGGTCTCAAGGCCGGTCAGACCACAGCATCTATAACTGGCTCGCGCACAGATAAGTTCGTAATCACAGTACGCGAAAACGCAAACGGCAACGGATGGCTTTAGTGTCATTTCGACCGAACAAAGTGAGTGGAGAAATCTATGTATAAATTTAGGTTCATAATGGTATGCACCGCCGTCATGGTCTCAGCCATGACGGCGGATGCCCAGCTCCGCATGGTTCCGAAAGAGAAACTGCATGAGGTGGCAAACCCTGCTCTGTCTGCAGACTCGGCAAGTCTGTCATTCGAGCAGAAGCATATCATAGCTGAACCGATGAACGAGGATGATGCTCCCAAGACCTTTGTGTATAGATTCACAAACATCGGCAAGGAAACTGTCGCAATAAAGAGACTGGTGTCCACCTGCTCGTGTGCATCAGCTGTATGCGCGGTCAAGGAAGTAACCCCTGGCGCTTCTGCTGAGATTTCGGTGATATACAATCCCAAGGGACATCCTGGAAAGTTCGAAAGGAAGGTTTTCGTGTACACGCAGGATGGAAATGCTCCGGCAGTTGTGCTCAGGCTTTCGGTAGAAGTGGCTACAGGCGCGGATCTCTCGCAGGAATGGCCTGTCCAGATGGGGTGCATCCGCCTTAGACGTTCGGAAGTGGCCTTTAGCGCTGGCGCCAAAGGCGTTGAACAGCTGAGGTTCATAAACCTCTCGGGAAGACCTTTAACACTTCAGTGTGAGGAGTCATTCCTGCCTGGTTGCCTGTCATTCAGGACAGAACCGGCAGTGGTTGAAGATGGGGCAGAAGGTGTGATAGTGATTTCATACGACCCGTCGCTTCCCGATGCGCACGAATCCATGAATGTCATTCTCAAGGGACTTGGACTCCCACCCACAAAGTCATCCATAACAGTAAGAATAAAATAACATCAAAATGAATAAGATAACAAAGATACTCGCTCTTGCCTTCATGGCCGTTGCGTCCATGGCATGTAACAAGATTGACGATCCGCAGGACAACGGCCGCGAGCCGCTTGAAGTCAACACCAACAACATTTCCGGCAAATGGGAACTTGTCGAGTGGAACGGAGCTCCTATGGCGGAAGGCACATACGTATACATGGACATCGAGCGTGGCAAGACCTATACAATGTACCAGAACCTGGACAGCTTCAGCAACATTCCGCATGTGATTACTGGTTCATACAACCTTGCGACAGATCCGGAGCTCGGTGCCATCATACGTGGCAGCTACGACCACGACAACGGCGACTGGGCCCACCGCTACATCATCAAGGACCTCTACGAGAACGAAATGCTCTGGGTAGCAAAGGACGACCCTGCATTCACCCAGAAATTCCGTAGAGTCTCAACCATCCCTGTAGAATAGCTGCAGACATCTAGCACGTTTTACTAAGAAAACCGTGGCAGATACCCTCTTCAAAGTCGGTATCTGCCACGGTTTCTCTATGTTTTCGTGGACGATGTCCGCAGATATTACTGCTCGTCAACGCCCTGGTCGTCAGTCTGAGGACCGGCCTGACCCTGGAATGGGCCCTGAGGACCTGCCTGACCAGCCTGAGCGGCCTTTGCCATGTCCTCTGAAGCTGCATGCCATGCAGCCTCGAGCTCTGCGTTGTACTTGTCGATGTCTGCGATGTTCTGTGCCTTCACTGCATCCTGGAGCTTGTTCTTAGCCTCCTCGATAGCTGCCTTCTTCTCAGCAGGAATCTTGTCGCCGTACTCCTTGAGGTTCTTCTCTGTCTGGAAGCACATGCCGTCAGCGTTGTTGATCTTGTCAATGCGCTCCTTCTCAGCCTTATCGGCAGCCTCGTTAGCCTTAGCCTCGTCGCGCATTCTCTGGATCTCAGCGTCTGAGAGTCCTGATGATGCCTCGATGCGGATGTTCTGCTCCTTGCCGGTAGCCTTGTCCTTAGCAGAAACGTTGAGGATACCGTTAGCGTCGATATCGAATGTCACCTCGATCTGAGGTACACCTCTTGGTGCTGGTGCGATGCCGTCAAGGATGAAGTTTCCGATGAGCTTGTTGTCCTTAGCCATTGGACGCTCTCCCTGAAGAACGTGTACGTCTACTGCAGGCTGGTTGTCAGCGGCTGTAGAGAATACCTGTGACTTTCTTGTAGGGATTGTAGTGTTAGCCTCGATGAGCTTTGTCATCACGCCGCCGAGAGTCTCGATACCGAGTGAGAGCGGAGTAACGTCGAGAAGGAGGACATCCTTCACGTCACCTGCGAGCACACCACCCTGGATAGCTGCACCCATAGCCACAACCTCGTCTGGGTTAACGCTCTTGTTAGGAGCCTTGCCGAAGAACTTCTCTACTACAGCCTGGATAGCAGGGATACGTGTCGAACCACCTACGAGGAGAACCTCGCTGATGTCTGATGCGCTGAGGCCTGCATCCTGGAGAGCCTTGCGGCATGGCTCGATTGTCCTCTGGATGAGAGAGTCTGCGAGCATCTCGAACTTAGCTCTTGTAAGAGTCTTCACAAGGTGCTTTGGAACACCGTCGACAGGCATGATGTAAGGGAGGTTGATCTCTGTTGAAGTCTGGCTTGAGAGCTCGATCTTAGCCTTCTCGGCAGCCTCCTTGAGTCTCTGGAGGGCCATAGGGTCCTTCTTGAGGTCGATGCCGCTGTTCTCTGCAGCGAACTCTGAAGCGAGCCAGTCGATGATCACCTGGTCGAAGTCGTCACCTCCGAGGTGTGTGTCACCGTTTGTAGAAAGTACTTCGAACACACCGTCTCCGAGGTCCATGATAGAGATATCGAATGTACCGCCACCAAGGTCGTATACAGCGATCTTCATGTCCTTGTGCATCTTGTCGAGACCGTATGCAAGCGCAGCTGCTGTAGGCTCGTTGATGATACGCTTAACCTCGAGACCTGCGATCTGGCCAGCCTCCTTGGTAGCCTGACGCTGTGAGTCAGAGAAGTATGCAGGAACTGTGATGACAGCCTCTGTAACCTCCTGTCCGAGGTACTCCTCAGCAGTCTTCTTCATCTTCTGGAGGATCATAGCAGAGATCTCCTGTGGTGAGTAGAGACGGCCGTCGATGTCGACACGTGGGGTGTCGTTGTCGCCCTTCACTACCTTATATGGTACGCGTGCGATGTCGCCTGATACCTGGCTGTACTTCTCTCCCATGAATCTCTTGATGGAGAAGACAGTCTTGTGAGGGTTAGTGATCGCCTGACGCTTTGCAGGGTTACCGATCTTTCTCTCTCCGCCGTCAGTGAATGCTACCACTGAAGGTGTTGTTCTCTGTCCTTCGTTGTTGATGATGACGGTAGGCTCGTTACCTTCCATCACTGCCACGCATGAGTTGGTGGTTCCAAGGTCAATTCCAATAATCTTTCCCATAATTTTATACTTTATTTTTAATTTATATTCATTTTGCAGATCCCTCGACTTCGCTCGGGATGACAGTTTCACGTAATTGCGAGGTTCGTAGAACCGTGGCAATCTCCGACGCACAACATTATAACGAAAGGTGTGCCAAGGGTGATAATGAAAAAATGTATGTCAAAATGTCAGTTTTAGGGTGACAATGTGCTTGAGGTAATGACATAATTGCTATTTTTGTGACATGATTTACAGAGAACTTTCAGCAGGCGAGTTCAACGATCTCGCATCAAGGATACTTTATGAGGACAATCATCTGCTTGTTGTGAACAAGAAGGTGGGGGAGATTGTCCAGGGTGACAAGACTTCCGACGAGCCTCTTACGGAAACATACAAGGCGTTCATAGCGCAGCGCGACTCGAAGCCGGGACAGGTCTTCATGGGCCTGCCGCACCGACTGGACCGTCCGGTCAGCGGCATCGTCGTGCTTGCAAAGACCTCCAAGGCACTTGAGAGGCTTAATGCCATGTTCCGTGACTCGGATGTGCATAAGTATTATTGGGCATTGGTATGTGCCGAGCCTAAGCCGGCCGAGGGACGTCTTGAGGACATGATGTGGCGCAACGAGAAGCAGAACAAGTCGTATATCTGTCGTCCAGGCTCAGCACGCAAGGATGCCAAGCTTGCAAAACTTAACTATAAGCAGATCGGCAAGACCGACCGCTACTGGCTCGTGGAGGTGGAACTTCTCACCGGACGCCACCATCAGATCCGCTGCCAGCTCTCCAACCTCGGATGTCCGATCAAGGGTGACCTCAAATACGGCTCGCCTCGCTCGAACCCTGACGGCGGCATCTCCCTCCATGCCCGCCGCATAACCTTCACCCATCCTGTCAAGAAGGAAGAAATGACCATCGAGGCCCCTGTGCCATCAAGCTGGAAGGGAGTATAATATGAGAAGATACATCTATATGATATGCGTCATGCTGATGACTATGGCATGTGCGCAGAAACCTGTCGTGATAGTCCAGATTGCAGATGCGCAGCTGGGATTCGATGCGGCTGTGAAGGGTAGTGTGCCGGGTGCGGAATATGTCAATGACCTGACATTTGAGATGGAGTGTCTCAAGGCTACGGTGGCTAAGGTCAATGAACTGAAGCCCGACATGGTGGTGTTCACCGGTGACCAGGTGCACCTGCCATATGATAAGGAACAGTGGGATGCATTCGTGCAGGGCATTGCCGATATCGATCCGTCGATCGAGCAGTACCATCTTCCCGGCAATCACGATCATATTCTAAAGGATGGCACAGCAGATCCACAGGATTTCATAGCACGTTTCGGATCTGACAGGTTTGCCGTAAGCAAGAGGAATGTGAATGTAGTAGGCATCAATACGAGTCTGATATATTTCGATTCTGCCTTGGAGCAGGACCAGATGGTATGGCTTGAGGAGACGCTTGAGGCTACAGATGAGTCTGATGTGACCTTGGTCTTCGGTCACCATCCGTTCTTCTGTGAGAACATCGATGAGGAAGACAGCCATGTGCAGATCCCGAAGTCAAAGAGGCGTCAGTATTTCGATTACTTCAAGTCAAAGGGAGTGGATGCTGTGTTTGCAGGTCATCTCCATGACAACCGTGCCGGTGAATATGAAGGCATACCGATGCTCACGACAACATCATCCGGCTATCAGCTCGGCGACGGACCGGCTTCGATCCGAGTCATAACCATCAAAGACGGTCAGATGACAGAAGAGCTTGTACCGATAATATAGTGTCAGGATGTACGTGGTAATGTAAATGCTTGATTTATAGATGGATATGCGAAAGTCCTGCCGTCGGAGGAAGGCAGGACTTTTTCGTAAGCTGTTGATTTTGATGTGATTAGGTGTGCGTGGTTATCCGAAGATGGTATTCAGCACGTATGCCAGTCGGTAGCCTGCTACCAGGAGTCTGTCTTCAAGGAGAGGGGAGAAGTCGTATACATACTGGTATGAGAGGTTCGGGTTGTCTACGCCCATGTTCTCCACATATTCATAGAGTGATGCCGCGCCGTCTACGGTGTCCATGAACCATTCCTCGTATGTTCCGCGCATAATGCTCTTTCTGTACTTTCTGTTTGCCCTGTCGAGGTGCTCCACCCACTCGGAGTAGCTCCACTTGCGTGCTGAGTCGATCATCTTGCTGTCCCAGATAGAGTGAAGGTTGGTGTTCTGGCCGAACCATCTCACCTTCATGCCGTTGCCGCCCCTGTCGGAGAGCCTTCCTGCATGCATAGGGCAGTGGAGGTCACCGACCATGTGCACGATCATCTTGAGATAATCTACCCTCATGCTGTCAGTGAGGTTGTCATAATTTTCAGTGAGCTCTCTTGTAAGGAACTCGAGTCCTGTAAGAACGTCGCCGCTTGGGTTCTTTGGCATGGTCTGGTATGTCATACCCTTGTCGACGTTGGCATAGTGCCATGTCTTGGTCTGATTGTAACCATTCTCCCAGTAAGGTGAGTTCTGGATGTTGTCCATCCACGACGAATAATATACAATCGACTTGCCGTCAAGGAGTTTGCTGATATTCTTCTCAGCCTTGCGGGTAAGGTGCTGCTCAGCTATGGCAGCCACGATATCATGGCCCTTTGCACCCCATGCGAAGGCATTGGTGGCGTTAAGAAGCATGGTTACGCTTAAGAGCGTGATAATGATTTTCTTCATGTTTAAAGTGGTTTGGTAAATCATACAAAGGTAATATTTTTATTACAAAGGTAATATATGAATGCAGATTAAAATTTTTTGATTATCTTTGCCGCTGAAAAACAGAAAGTTAGTTATAGTGAATGCGGCTTTAGCCGCTAAATTTATGTTAAAGTGTTGGTGGGACACCAACATTACTTACAATTTTAAAGATTAGTTATTATGGAAATCAACAACATTGGAAACAACGCAGGTCTCGTATGGAACGCGCTTAACGCAAATGGCAAGATGACAGAGACTAAGCTTAAGAAGGAGACAGGTCTTGCATCAGCAGAGTTTTTTGCAGCTCTCGGATGGCTCGCTCGCGAGGGCAAGCTCAACGTAGTGGTTGAGACTCGTTGCGGCAAGGAGTGCGAGTACTACACTCTCAACGCGTAATCTGAAATTCCTGAATTTTAGATAGAGACAGTCGTAAGGCTGTCTCTTTTTTTAATTTTATATATATTTGTGACCATAATAACCCGGTATAATTATGTTCCGTCGCGTATTGATCCTTGTTTCATTTGTGGCAGCGCTGCTTGCTGCATGTTCTCCCGTAGATGTTCCCGTCGTTGACGAACCGACTCAGGAAGAACCCCAGGCTCCCGAGCCGGAGCCATACTATGTTCCTAAGCTGAAGATATATGTTGAAGATGAGGGAGTGATCGACAGCAAGGATGAATATAAGAATGTGACGGTCGAACTTGTCGAGGGATATGAGATCGTGATGTCTGCCAAGGGCCGTGCGAAAGGAAGAGGAAATGCGACCTGGGGTTACGATAAGAAGCCATATAAGATAAAGTTTGACCAGAAGCAGAGCTTCTTCGGTCTGACAGCCAACAAGGATTGGGTCTTTCTGGCGGAATACTGTGACAAGTCACTGATGAGGACGGCATACATGTGTGAACTTGCGCGGACCGTGGGCCTGCCATATCCTATCCATTACCATCATGTCCAGCTTTATCTGAATGGTGAATACAATGGAATGTATGTCCTTACTGACCAGGTGGAGAAGAAGGGAGGACGCGTCGATATAGAAGACGACGGGTTCCTTTTCGAGAATGACAATTACTTCTGGGAAGAGCCGGTCAACTTCATGACTGACCGTCGCCAATACTGGTACACATTCAAATATCCTGATCCGGAAGATGGTGAGATTGCGGCAGGAGATGAAAACTACAATTTCATCAAGGGATTCATGAATGACTTCGAGGCCGCTCTTTATGGAGATGCCTTCAAGAATCCGGCAACCGGTTACCGCAAATATATTGATGTACAGACGTTTGCGAAGTGGTTCCTTGTTCAGGAGCTGATAGCCAACCTTGAACCCAACATGTACTATGTCCTTCCATCGAGAAACTCTAAACTTCAGATCGGCCCGGTATGGGATGCTGAGTGGAGCTTGGGACTTGCCTACAGGGAAGACGAATATGCTGGTTGGGCAGGGTTGCCGACCCAGCCAGATCCTGACCAGGCTATATGGAGTAAATGGAAATACTTCGGAAGACTTTTCGAGGATCCGTATTTTGTGGATGCCGTCCGTAAGGAGTGGGCTGCCCTCAAGCCTCAGGTCCCTGCATTCAAGGAAAAGATGACTGCCCTTGCCGAGGGTATCAGCGAAGGGCAGGTCATGAATTTCCAGAAATGGAATATCTTCGGCTGGCATGTCAGCGTCGGTCTCGTCCGTTTTGACACATGGGAGGAGGAAGTCAAGTACGTGGGTGACTTCTTCGACCACAGGGTCCAGTGGCTGGACGCCTATCTTGCTACTCTTTAGTTATGATGCTTCATATCTAGCTTGATAGCTTTCAACTCGTCGAGAGGCCTTTCCGGCTGTTCTACATAAGCTGGCACAGGCATTCCTGAGAATTCTCCGAAATACTGCACGCAGGCGTCACGCCACCAGCGGGCGTCACTCTCCTGGATCTCAAGCTTGGTCCTTACAGCTTCCCAGCGCTCAGCATCCACGTATGGTTTCATCTCATCCCATACGGAAAGATAGCTGCGAGCTGTCTTCACGCCGCGGTCATATCTGAAGCATATCTCATCCCACAGGGTACGTCCGCTTGACATTGTATGGGTCCATGGCACATGGTGGAACCACAGCAGAAGGTCTTCAGGGCATGTTGCAATACTGTTATATATAGATGCCAGGGGTTCATGGTACTGGTCTACGTTGCCGCTGCCTCCACGTGTCCTGTCGAATCCGACTCCAAGCGTGTCGGCCTTGTGGTAGTACTTCGGAAGCCAGTCAGGACGTGCTCCCTCGATCTCGCACCAAGGCTCCGGACCATAGTGGTGTCCCCATGCGAATATATGGTGGAATCCGAGAGGCATCATGTAGTCCACAGCGGCTTCGCGAGAGGACATCATCATGTCCAGGACAGGCTTGGTGAACTCCGTTTCTGGCGTAAATGTCTGCTGCAGCCACTCCAGTGCGATATCTTCCGCACGTAATTCGGTGTCCCATGCCATTCGTCCGAAACCGTACCACGACGACTGGGCGAACTCGTGTCCGCACCAGTTCGCGTCGCGTCCTATGTTCGCGACGCCGGCGATTGCCGTTGTCCTATATGCATCAGGATAAACTGAACCGGTCGTAATGGCTGCGACCGTAGAGCCTTCTCCGCTGCAATATGTGTCGCTGTCGAGGCACTCCTTGAACAGTGGCACCAGATATACGAGATGGTTGGAGAAACCCAGATACTCCTGGGTAATCTGCAGTTCCGGCATAAGGGCAGTATTCGGCATGCGTCCGAAAAGCGGGCTGAAAGGCTCGCGAGGCTGGAAGTCCACCGGGCCGTTCTTGATCTGTATGATTACATTGTCTCGGAACTGTCCGTCCAGCGGTTCGAACTCCTCTACAGCCTGATTTGCCCTGTCGGAACTCTTGGGCGAATAGACGAATGCCCTCCACATTACGATTCCGTCATGCGGAGCAAGCGCGTCAGCCAGCATGTTAGCTCCGTCAGCGTGCGTGCGTCCGAAGTCCTGCGGACCAGGAAGTCCCTCAGAATTGGCCTTTACGAGGAAGCCTCCGAAGTCGGGTATGAGGCTGTATATCTCCGAAACCTTCTCTTTCCACCATTGCTGAACCTCAGTGTTGAAAGGGTCGGATGTTGGTAGTCCGCCGAGCGCGGCAGGGGACGAGAAGTTGACAGAAAGATATACATGTATGCCGTATGGACGCATGATGTCGGCAATCTGCGCAACCCTCTCCAGATAGTCTCTGCGGAGGATTTCCGGACTGGCGTTCACGTTATTCAGTACGCTTCCGTTAATGCCGATAGAAGCGTTCAGGCGAGAATACTCTTCTATGAGTCTGACAGGCACAGGCTCTCCCCAGTGCCATATAGACCAACCTGCATAGCCTCTTTCCACGGTGTTGTCCAGGTTGTCCCAATGGTTCAGGATTCGGCGGTCATACGAGGGCTCTTCACGAACGTCAAGCACGCCGGAAGCCTGCCCCGTACGCTCCATACGCTGAAGCGCATACTTTCCGTACATGGCTCCAACATTGGTCTTCGCCAGGATCTGCCTTCCTTGCGGCGTGTCCTTGATCATGAATCCGTCCTCATGCAGGTCAAGAGCCGGGTCGATAACGACCTCCGCTTCCACAGCTGGGTCGCCGCCTGGCAGCCACAACAATGCCTCAGGTTCCCGTGGG
This sequence comes from Bacteroidales bacterium, assembly GCA_017631875.1. Next base: position 51,895 of record JAGBSL010000011.1, read on the forward strand.
GCGCATGAGACAATGGCAACCGCCGCAGCGATTGCCATCGTCATGATCAAGGAATTGATGAGCCTACTCATCAATTCCTTCGATAGTCTGAATTGTACCGTCTTCATTATAGGTCAGCTCGCAGACCTTGAGGCTTCGCAGCCATGACTTGCCGCCTGAAGGCACGCTGTCGTGGTGGAAGAGGTAGGTCTTGCCTTTGTACTCGAGGATGGAGTGGTGTGTTGTCCAGCCTACTACCGGAGTAAGGATCACACCCTTGTATGTGAACGGTCCATAAGGATTGTCACCGATCGCATAGCAGAGCAGATGGCTGTCACCGGTAGAGTATGAGAAGTAGTACTTTCCGTTGTGCTTGTGTACCCAGCTTGCCTCAAAGAAGCGGTGAGGGTCGTTTGCCTTGAGAGGGGTACCCTCTTCGTCGACTACGTATACAGGCTTTGGCTCATCTGCCCACTGGAGCATGTCGTCTGTGAGCTTCACAACGCGGCTTGGGAGTGCAGGCTCTTCACCTTCAGGGAGATATGCGCTCTCGAGGGCCTTGTTGTCCTTGTATCTCTGGAGCTGTCCGCCCCAAAGACCTCCGAAATACATGAGGTAGTCTTCGCCATCCTTAAGTACACAGATGTCCATGCTGTAGCTGCCGCGGATAGGGTCCGGCTGAGGAATGAATGGTCCTTCAGGACAGTCAGCGACTGCAACTCCGATGCGGAAGATGTCGCACTTGTCCTTCAGAGGGAAATACATGTAGTATTTTCCGTCCTTCTCCTGACAGTCGTTGTCCCACATCTGGCGTCCTGCCCATGGAATGTCCTCGAGCTTGAGCGCGCAGCCGTGGTCGATCACTTCACCGTTCATAGGATCGTCAGTCGACAATACGTGATAGTCCTTCATCACATACTGGTCGCCGTTGTCGTTCTCGACGTTCTCGCACTCCCAGTCGTGAGACGGGTAGATGTACACGCGGTCATTGAAGATGTGTACTGACGGGTCTGCCATATAGTCGGCAGGGAAGAGGTATCTTTTCTTTGTAGCCATAATGTTACTTGTTCATGTATTCGTTAAGGAAAGGTTTCGGTTCGTGGTTACGGTCGAACAGGAGGCAGTAGTCTGTACGTCCAGGGATAGGCCAGCCGTTCTTCCATGAGTCTTCGTCGCTCACGCCCCATGCGGTAACGCGTGTAACCACGTCAGAGTGCTTGAGGAAGAGGTCCATGAAGCTCTTCATCCTTGCATTCCACTGTGCTGAAACGTCCTCTGGGAGGCCGTCCTTATATGGGTTGAGCTGCTCTCTGTATTCTGCCCAGTCTGAAACATTCGCACCCATGTTCACTGTAGGAAGTGCTGACATGTCCCATTCTGTGATCATCACGTTGATGCCTGTGCCGGCAAATGCAAGGAGGCTCTCCTCGAACTGCTCGAGAGTAGGGTAGTCGAGTCCTACGTGTGCCTGCATTCCGATCGCATCAATGCGCAGACCTCTTTCCTGGAGCTGCTTGATAAGCTTCACGTAGCCGTCGCGGCGACCGGGATCGCTCATTCCGTAGTCGTTGAGGTAGAGCTCTGCGTCAGGGTCAGCCGCATGTGCGCACTCGAAAGCCCATGGGATGAACTCCTCGCCGAGGATGTCGTAGAACGGACTCTTTCTGTATGAGCCGTCTTCAAGAATCGCCTCATTGACAACGTCATATCCGTGGATGCGGCCCTTGTAGCGGGTCATTATGGTTGTGATGTGATCCTTCATGCGCTGCTTGAGCACCTCAGGGGTCACATATTCGCCGTTCTCGTCATAAGGGAACCACCTCGAAAGCTGTGAGTGCCATACAAGGCAGTGGCCGATGATGAACATGTCGTTAGCCTCTCCGAACTCCACGAACTTGTCTGCGAGCTCGAAATTCCATACGTCTTCCTCAGGGTGGATCTCCATGCTCTTCATGCAGTTCTCCGCCACGATAGAGTTGAAGTGCTTCTTCACGATCTCCACTCCTGTGGTGTCCCATCCTCTGATCTCGGCCTCGTTAAGCGCCGTTCCAATGTAGAACTTGCCCTCGAAAGCGTCCTTTACGCCCTGCGGCTCCTTTGGTGCGCAGCTGGCTGCGACCAGAGCCGCTGCGGCAAATGTTAAAAGTCTTTTCATATGTTTAATTATTTGATCTTGCTTCGATTTCCTTGTTGATGTTGTCGATCACGTCGTCCTCAAGCTCATACTTCGATATGATGAAAATTGCAAGAAGGAGGAGGACTGCAGGGATTACGCACACGAGCCAGAGGATACCCTGCTCGGCGAGCGGTGTCTGCTGTGAAAGTTCAGCGTTGAAACCTACGATCGAGAGCACGATGCCCGGAACGACGCCTCCGAGGGCCATACCTGCCTTGAAGAAGATGCCGGTAAGGGCGTTCACGATACCTGCGATACGGCGGCCGGATGTGTACTCTCCGTAAGAAACCACCTCAGGGATGAGTGCCCACATGTAGCCTGTAGCCACGATGATACCTGTACTCTTTACAAACTGTGCGATGCACAGGAGCCAGAACTGCTTGAGCGCAGGTACTGACACGAAGATGTACATCATTGCCATGCCGACGATGGCTGTGCCGAGGAAGAGGTAGAACATGCCCTTCTTTCCGATCTTGCGCTTGATCACAGGCACAAGAGGCATGAAGATGAATGCAGGGATAGTTCCCAACCACATGAATGCTGTTGTCATCACCGGAGTGGCTCCGACATTGTAGCTCATGAAATATGCGTCAGCGGCGTTTCCGATGCTCATCATCGCGAATGCTGTGATGAAGAAGAATGCTATCACTCTCAAAGGACGGTTGCGGACGAACTCCATCCACAGGTCGCTGACCTTCACGTTTTCAGCCTCTTTCTGGTCCATCACGACGCGCTCCTTGCACTGCGAGAACGAGAACACCAGAAGTGCGAGTCCCGCAAGGGCGAAGATGGTCATGGTCACGAACCATGCAGATGCGGCTTCAGGTGTATTTGTGATGGCAGAGCCGTCAGCGGCCTTAGGCGCGAAGATGGCGATCACCAGCGGCAGAGACTTCACTACGAGTGCTCCGAGGTTAGCCATGAACATACGTGTGGATGTCAGAATGGTGATTTCTTCGGTGTCGCGTGTGAGGGAAGAGTTAAGCGCACCGTACGGTACGTTTACCAGCGTGTAGCACATGCTCATACCTACATAAGTGATGTATGCATATACGATGGATCCGCTGAATCCGTTCCAGAAGCAGAGGATTGCCAGACCTACGAGAGGAATACCTCCGACGATGAGCCATGAACGGTATTTACCCCATTTCGGGTTGCTCTTGTCTACGAAAGCACCCACGAGAGGGTCCCAGAGCACGTCCACGAGTCTTACGACAAGGAACATTACGGCTGCCGTAGCGGGGCTGAGGCCGTATACATTTGTGTAGAAGAACAGCAGCCAGATGCTGACTGTCTGGTAAATGAGGTTCTGGGCCATGTCACCGGCGCCAAAACCGATTCTCTGAAGCCATGAAAGCTTGTAGAATCCTTTTGCTTCGTTGTTTAAGTGCGACATATGGTTATTGTTTTAGTTATTTTCTTATATCTTTCAGTGCCGCCTTGGCGATCCTTCGACCGAGAGTCTTCTTGTCAAGAGGATGGATATCGTTCCATTCGCCTAGGTCTTCGTTCTTTATCAGCACGGCGTGGGTGGCTTTCTTTGCCGCCTTTGCCTGCTCCTGCCTCATCTCCTCCCATGCCTGGCGACCCTGTTCGTCGCTCTTGTGCAGGAATTCCGCCAGTTCTACTATATAGAAAGGAAGGTCAAAGTCATTGAATGTTCCTCGCCAGTCCTTTATCATGCCGTTCAGGAGGGCCGCATATTCGTTTCTCCTCTCCACGTTTGACTCTCCCTGATACCAGAGCACGCCCTGGAACTTCATGTTCCTCAGCGGCGATATCATAGCGTTGTAAAGGCATACAGGCTTATAGTAGAAGAACATCATTGAAGGAGCCGCAGGCATAGGCGCTCCCTGCCTGTATTTCCATTTTCCCTCAAGGCTGATCTCTTTCTTTCCGCAGATGATCTTATATGGTTTTTCAGGAACGAATGAAGGCTGTCCTCCATTGCTTATCACTCTGACAGTTACGTTGTTGACTCCGGCCCTCAGGACTCCAGCAGGAATCCTGTAGATTCTTGGGGGATACTGGTACGTGGTGTTGCCTACGAAGTGGCCGTTTACATAAACTGAGTCAGCGTCTACGATGCATCCCATGCGGATTATGGCTTCCTTGCCGGCCATAGCCGCTGGAATTTTAAAGTCTTTTCTGAGCCAATGCGATCCTCCGACGGGATTCAGGCCGTCGTTGCCCCATTCCTTAGAGAACATGTCTACGGTTTTCCATTCGCTGTCATCAAACTCCGGAGCATACCATTTGACGTCCCCTGTCAGACCCGGATCTCCCTGGTCAAGGGCTGTGTTCCATCGATGGAAATTTTCGCCTTCCAGCTGCTTGATTCTTTGAAGATAACCGGTGTCTTCATACAGACGCTTTTCGTTGATGTATTTAGGAAATGGCTGCAATGCATTCTCGCTCATCCACGCCTCGACAGGGGTTCCTCCCCAACTGGCATTGACGAGGCCGACAGGGACTCCAGTCTTTTTGTAAAGTTCTTTCGCAAAGAAATATGCCAGGGCAGAGAAACTCATGACGTTTTCCTGCGTGCATGGTTTCCATGATGAGGCTTGGGTGTCCTCCTGTGCAGCGTTGAAGTCGAATGCCTGAGGCACGGCATAATGCCTGATGAAATTGTTTTCATATCCGGCGATCTCCTCGGCGAACATATCGGTCACGCGTCTTACAGGAAGCTCCATGTTCGACTGGCCGGAGCATAGGAATACGTCTCCGATGAGTATGTCGCTCAGCTCGATGTCTCCGACCTTCATTACGTAAGGTCCGCCGGCAGGCATTGCGGGAAGTTCCGTCTCCCATCTGCCGTCAGCGTATGCGCTTACGGGATAAGTTTCTCCGTTCCAAGATATCTCGAACTTTTCGTCGCAGTTGGCCCATCCCCATACCTTAATGGGCTGGTTTCTCTGCAGGACCATTCCGTCGCTGAGGACAGCTGGAAGCCGCACTGCACCGAATGTCTGGAGGGCGGCAAACAGCATGATCGCAATGATTGAAATATTTTTCATAGTGCTGTTCTTTATAAGGTTGGAGCCTTTGGTTCAAACCATACAAAGTTAAACAAATTTTCCATATTCCATAACGCCTGTAAGTAATACCTGAATAGTGTTGCGGATGATGATGAAAATTGTTAATTTCGCAAGATTATTTGAAAATTCTAAATCTAAAATATCATGAACGAGACAAAAGTAATGAACCTCGCTGCGGATAACATCCGTATTCTGGCAGCATCAATGGTTGAAAAGGCTAAATCAGGACACCCTGGTGGAGCAATGGGTGGAGCAGACTTTGTAAACGTGCTCTATTCCGAGTATCTTCAGTATGATCCTGAGAATCCAAAGTGGGAGGGACGCGACCGCTTCTTCCTCGATCCGGGCCACATGGCGCCTATGCTCTACGCACAGCTCGCGCTTACCGGAAAGTTCACCCTTGAGGAACTTCAGCAGCTTCGCCAGTGGGGTTCGCCGACTCCGGGACACCCAGAGGTTGACGTGATGCGCGGCATCGAGAATACGTCAGGACCTCTCGGCCAGGGTCATGTCTTTGCGGTAGGTGCAGCTATCGCTGCGAAATTCCTTGCTGCACGCACAGGAAATCCAACATTCTCAAAGGAGACTATCTATGCATATATCTCTGACGGCGGTATCCAGGAGGAAATTTCTCAGGGAGCAGGCCGCGTGGCAGGAACCCTCGGTCTTGACAACCTCGTGATGTTCTATGACGCAAACGACATCCAGCTTTCTACAACATGTGAGGAGGTCTGCACAGAGGACACTGCGATGAAGTATCGTTCATGGGGCTGGCATGTCATTACAATCGACGGTAACGACTGCGACCAAATCCGCAAGGCTCTTGATGAGGCAAAGACAATTGCTGACCGTCCGACTCTCATCATCGGAAAGTGCGTGATGGGAAAGGGCGCAAGAACAGCTGACAACCAGAGCTACGAGCGCAACTGCAAGACTCACGGCGCCCCTCTCGGAGGAGATGCATTCAGAAATACAGTCATCAACCTTGGCGGTAATCCGGACGATCCGTTCGTGATTTACGATGAGGTGAAGGCTCTTTACGCAAAGCGTGCAGAAGAACTCAAGGCAATCGCTGCAGAGCGTCATGCTGAGGAGGCAGCGTGGGCTGCAGCTAATCCTGAGAAGGCTGCCCAGCAGGCAGACTGGTTCAGCGGAAAGGCTCCGAAGGTAGACTGGGCAAAGGTTCAGCAGAAGGCAGGTGACGCAACAAGAAACGCTTCGGCGACAGTTCTCGGCGTTCTCGCAGAGCAGGTTCCTAACATGATTGTCGCATCTGCAGACCTCTCTAACTCAGACAAGACTGACGGATTCCTCAAGAAGACTCACGCTTTCGTCAAGGGTGACTTCAGCGGAGCATTCTTCCAGGCAGGTGTTGCTGAGCTTACAATGGCATGCGTATGTATCGGTATGACTCTCCACGGTGGTGTGATCGCAGGTTGCGGTACATTCTTCGTGTTCTCGGATTATATGAAGCCAGCAGTGCGTATGGCAGCCCTCATGGAACTTCCGGTGAAGTTCATCTGGTCTCATGACGCATTCCGCGTAGGAGAGGACGGCCCAACTCACGAGCCTGTCGAGCAGGAGGCGCAGATCCGTCTCATGGAGAAGCTCAAGAACCACAGCGGCAAGAACTCTATGCTCGTTCTCCGTCCTGCTGACGTTGAGGAGACTACAGTATGCTGGAAGATGGCTATGGAGAATGTGGACAGCCCTACAGGACTTATCCTCTCTCGCCAGAACATCGAGATGCTTCCAGAGGGAACAGACTACGCTCAAGCTGAGAAGGGTGCATATATTGTAGGTGGCGCAGACGAGAACCCTGACGTTATCCTCGTGGCTTCAGGCTCAGAGGTCTCTACACTCGCTGCAGGAGCAAAGCTCCTTCGCGCAGACGGCATGAAGGTACGCATTGTAAGTGCTCCTTCTGAGGGACTCTTCCGCACACAGCCTAAGGAGTATCAGGAGAGCGTGCTTCCTGCTGGAGCAAAGATCTTCGGTCTGACTGCAGGTCTTCCTGTGAACCTCCAGGGTCTTGTAGGATGCAACGGCAAGGTATTCGGACTTGAGAGCTTCGGCTTCTCAGCTCCATACAAGGTGCTTGACGAGAAGCTCGGCTTTACAGCTGAGAACGTATACAACCAGGTGAAGGCAATGTAGCCTCACCTGGCTTTAACAACTATGAAAGATGAATATAAGGCGTATAACTTTACTGGCCCTTGCGGCTGCAGCGCTTGTCTTCGCGTCATGTGAGAAGGATAAGCCTGACACCCCGAAGCCCAATCCTGTGACTCCGAAGCCGCCGCAGACCGGAACGACCGATCCGTATGCGGATCTGAGCGTGTATCAGCCCCTCAAGGCATATGTAGACCGAGAGGCTTATCCGTCGTTCAAGTTGGGTGTGGCTATCGACGGGGATGCTAAACTATATGATCTTGCCGAACAGAATTTCGATGAAATGACAGCCGGCAATGCCATGAAGTATGCATCGGTGGTGCGTAGTGACGGTTCTATGAACTTCACAGGCGTGACCAACTTCCTCAACGCAGCCGAATCCCGCGGACTGACGGTCTACGGCCATACGCTTGCTTGGCATTCGCAACAGCAGCCGGCATATCTTAATAGCCTTATTCAGGATAAATATGTGGAACTTCCCGGTGAACCGGGTGAAATCATCATAGTCGAGAGTGATTTCGAAAACGGAAGGCATCCGTTCAACGGTTGGGGAAACAGCATGACAATGTCAGTGTCTGACGGAGCCTTCAAGGTCACCAATCCTTCCGCAGTCCAGTCGTGGGAGGTGCAGTTCGCTTATGATGTTACACAGGCGTTTGTGAAGGACCAGGAATATACCCTGTCGTTCCGCATCAAGGGCTCCGGTGCAGGTACCTTGGGCGCGGGTTTCCAGATCGTTGACGGATATAAGTCGGCCGGCGAGTTCCAGAACACACAGTTTACGACTGAGTGGAAGTCGGTCGAGCTCAAGTGCAAATGTTCTGCAGCCGGCGGCACGAGACTGATTTTCAGCCTTGGTACTTTTGCGGGAGACATATTCATCGATGACTTTAAGTTCTCTACCATCGGAAAGCAGTATGAGGTCATAGCAATGACTCCTGAGGAGCAGAAGGCAGCCCTCACTGCAGAAATGGAAAGGTGGATCAAGGGCATGATGGGGGTCACTGCGACCAGAGTTTCCACATGGGATGTGGTCAACGAGGCAATAGCCGGTCAGGACTATGACCGTGACGGTTTTTATGATCTTCAGAAAGGTCAGGCGGGCGACATGACCAACTTCTTCTGGCAGGACTACATGGGCTCGATAGACTATGTGCGTGTAGCGGTTGCCTATGCCCGTAAATATTATGCCGAATATGGCGGAACCAAGCCGCTCCTGCTCTTCATTAATGATTATAACCTCGAGTCTGACTGGGACGACAACAAGAAGCTCAGGAGTCTTATCCATTGGATAGGGAAGTGGGAGGCTGATGGAGTTACGAAGATCGACGGTATCGGAACCCAGATGCACATATCATATTATGAGAACCCGACCACTCAGGCCAATAAGGAAAAGCATATCGTGCAGATGCTCCAGCTGATGGCGGCGACCGGCAAGCTGGTCAAGATATCCGAGCTTGATATGGGTTATGTGAACAATCAGGGACAGACTCTCAAGACGTCTGAACTTACCGAAAGACAGCACAGGAACATGGCTGAATTCTATAGGTTCATCGTCAGCAAGTACCTTGAAATAGTTCCTCCTGCCCAGCAGTACGGCATCACGCAGTGGTGCCCGACCGACAGCCAGGCAAACAGCGGATGGCGTGCAGGCGAACCGACAGGCTTATGGGATATAAACTATAACAGAAAGCCTGCCTACGTGGGCTATGTGCTCGGTCTGACAGGAAAATAGCACGAATTCATATTTTAGCATGAAAATTGACGTTTCATGACACTGATTAATTTTTAGTGTTATGAAACGTCATTTTGAAAATTTAACCAGCAAGGTCGCCCGAACCGTAAAGCACTGGTGGCTCATGCTGATCGCAGGCCTTGTGTGCCTGGCGATGGGTGTCGTTGTATTCGTGTTCCCTCTTGAGAGCTATGTCACTCTCGCAATCCTCTTCGGAGTCATGATGCTCGCTGTCGGAGCCATCCAGCTCATAGTGGCCTCCACCAGCGGCAATTATCTGACGATGAGGGGGTATTTCGTTGTGGGAGGCGTCATGGACCTCATTCTGGGAATCTTCCTGTGCATCTATCCGGGAGTGACCCTTGTGGCCCTGCCGATCATGCTGGGAATCTGGATGATGTACAACAGCTTTATCATCATTGCGTTCGGCGGAGACATGGAAACATTCCGGCTCGGAGGCAGCGGGCTGGTCATCGTAGGTGGTGTAATCCTCCTCCTGCTTTCAGCTATTGTGCTTCTCAACCCGTTCAGCGCAGGCATAGCTACAGTAATAATATTAGCAGGCATCGGCCTGCTGGTGCTCGGATGCCTGCTAAGTATGCTTTCGCTCAAGCTGAAGCATATTGATAGGGAAATCGAGATGGAGTTCCCTCGCTAGATCTCCACTGTAAGTGACACGATGGCCATGGCCGGCATCTTCACGATGATCTTGTCGCCCTTGACCTTGAAATCTCCGAATTCGACAGGCTTGACTACCTCAGGCTTGTCGAATGCGTTATAGTCGTGTACATCTGCCGCTGTAAGCACTTCTGCAGCAGTGACCTTGCCGCCTTTTGTCCCAAGGTCTACGGTTATTTCCGCTGTCTCGTCAAGACTTGTGTTGGTCAGTGTCACGTGTATGGTGCCGTCCTGGCTGCGTGAAGCCGTAGCGTCGACTACAGGGCATTCTCTTTCAAGCTCATCGACGAACTTAGGTGAGTCGCATACAGATGGGAGGTACATTGCGTCCTGATGTACGTTGTACATCCTGAATGTGTGGTATGTCGGTGTCAGGACCATCTTGTCGCCCTGGGTGAGCACCATCGACTGGAGCACGTTCGCTATCTGGGCGATGTTGGCCATCTTGAGTCTTTCTGTATACTTGTGGAAGATGTTGAGGCTGAGAGCCGCAACCATCGCGTCGCGCATTGTGTTCTGCTGGAAGAGGTGTCCAGGGTTTGTGCCCGGTTCTACATCGAACCATGTGCCCCACTCGTCAAGAAGGAGGTCTACCTTCTTCTCGGGATCATACTGGTCCATGATGCCAATATGTCGGATGATCACAGGCTCAACGCCTACAGCCTTGGCGAGTGTATTGTAGTATTCCTGCTCGGTGAAGACAGTTGCGGAGCCTTTGCTGCCGTTCCAGCCTTTAACTGTATAGTAGTGCAGTGAAACACCGTGCATGAGGCTTCCGATATTCTTCATCAGGACTTCTGTCCAGTTGTAGTCGTAGTCGGTCGCGCCGCTCGCTACCTTATATAGATGGTTGCCGCTGTAGTCTCGGCAATAGGTCTGGTAACGTCTGTAGAGGTGTGAATAGTATTCCGGAAGCATGTTGCCGCCGCATCCCCAACTCTCGTTGCCGACGCCGAGGTACTTTACTTTCCATGGCTCCACGCGTCCGTTCTCGGCCCTGAGTCTTGCCATAGGACCGTCAGCGGCCGTCATGTATTCTACCCATTTTGCAAGCTCCTCCACTGTGCCTGATCCCACATTTCCGCTGATGTAAGGCTCGCAGCCGATCATCTCGCAGAGGTTGAGGAATTCGTGTGTCCCGAAAGAGTTGTCCTCTACGGTTCCGCCCCAGTTGCTGTTTACCATTCTTGGTCTGTTCTCGCGTGGTCCGATGCCGTCCCTCCAATGGTATTCGTCAGCGAAGCATCCGCCCGGCCATCTCATCACCGGAACCTTAAGCTCGATAAGAGCGTCGAGCACATCCTTGCGGTATCCGTCTACATTAGGAATTTCGGATTCGGGACCTACCCAGAGTCCGCCGTAGATGCATGAGCCCAGATGCTCTGCAAACTGTCCGTAGATCTCTTTCGGGATAATCTGGCCGTCAGTGACATCGGTGTCCACTGTTACATTGACCTTCAGCTGTGCCTGTGCCACGACAGGGATGATGACAGCGGCGACCGCTGCAAGAAGATAGCGTTTCATAATTATCGGTTATTCAGTTTATTTCGTAAAGGTAGAAAAAATAATTATATTTGTTAGCCTTATAAATTGATGTACTATGAAAAGACTATTGATCGCCACAATGGCTGTGATGGTGTCTTGTGCGGGCCCTGCTGATGAGGTCCCTACGACAGTCGGAAACCCTTTCCTTCCTATGTGGGAACATATTCCAGACGGAGAACCATATGTTTTCGAGGATCCCGACAATCCGGGAGAATACCGCGTCTACATCTATGGATC
>JAGBSL010000047.1 GCA_017631875.1 Bacteroidales bacterium
CCTTGAAGTAGTCGCCGAAGCTCCAGTTTCCGAGCATCTCGAACATGGTGTGGTGGTATGTGTCACGTCCCACCTCCTCAAGGTCGTTGTGCTTGCCGCTTACGCGGAGACACTTCTGGCTATCCGCGACTCTCTTCCACTTTGCAGGGCTGTTGCCGAGGAACCAGTCCTTGAATTGGTTCATACCTGCGTTGGTGAACATGAGTGTAGGGTCGTTCTTCACGACCATAGGTGCCGAAGGCACGATCTGGTGACCCTTCGAAGCGAAGAAGTCAAGGAATGCTTTTCTGATCTCTTTTGAAGTCATATCTTGTCTGTTTTTATCTCAATTTAGGTTGCCGTGCATGCGCAGCGGCAGAATAACTTGCAAAAGTACAATAAAAATCCGTAAATGTCTATATTCCTGACCCTGAAAATGGGAGGAAAAATCGTTTTATTATATTTTTTATAGATGTATGCGAGAATTTGATTATCTTTGCACGTTATGTCAAAATCAAAGCACTATATATTCAACAGTAAGACTCTGTCCTATGAGGTCAAGACGCGTTCGACAAGCTCGCGCGTAATCAAGACTCTGGTCATGTTTGCCGTGAGTCTTGGCATGGCTGTGCTGTACTATTGGATATACTCTTCTGTGCTTGGTCTTGAGCCTCCGAAAACTGTTCTCTTGAGGAAGCAGAGCGCGCAATGGGAGTACCGGGCGAAAGTCATGAACAGGCAGCTCGACGATTATAATGATGCTCTTACGACTCTTCAGATGAGGGATGATGATATTTACAGATCCCTTTTCGGTATGAACGAGATTCCGCAGGAGGTCAGGAATGCCGGTTTTGGTGGCGTGAACAGGTATGCTCACTATGATGATGTCGATCCGCACGGAGTTCTCAAGACGACGGCGGTCAGAATCGACGTGCTCCTCAAGAAAACTTATGTTCAGAGCAAGTCTTTTGATGAGGTTGCCCAACTTTCCAGGCGCGCCGGCGAGATGGCGTCATGCATTCCCGCAATTCCTCCTATGAATCCGGATACGAAGAAATACAGGTTCTCCAGCTCGTTCGGTTATAGGAAGGATCCGTTTACGGGCAGGTCGAAAAGACATACGGGCGTAGACTTTGCCATGAAGCCGGGTATACCTATCTATGCGACAGGTGATGGAGTCGTGGAGTCGGTAAAGTTTGAGCTGTTCGGTTATGGAAACCAGGTAGTCATAAACCATGGGTTCGGTTATAAGACCAGATATGCCCATCTTAAGTCTGTTGGAGTGGGAGAGGGTATGAAGGTGAAGAGGGGAGAGTGTATTGGGCTCAGCGGAAATTCGGGCCGTTCGTCGGGTCCGCATCTTCACTATGAGGTGTTGTATAAAGACAATTATGTCAATCCGGCCAACTATTTCGACTTGTCCATAACCCCGGAAGAGTATGGTACAATGGTTCAGGATATAGCGGACGCATCGGAGAGGGTGACCCTCCATCCGTCACATAGGAAAAAGAAGAGATGATGGGAGGTGAATATACATACGACAAGGAAAAGGTGGGATTCCGCAAGGTAAAGACCTCTGTCTGGAAGTGGTTCCGCAGAGGTGTTACCTTTATTGTTGCCTCTGTATCGATGGCGGTGCTTTACTATCTCATCTTTGCTCTTTTCTTCAGTACCGAAACGGAGCGCAGGCTTAAGGCTGAGATCGAGATGTATGAGCGCGAGATGCCTGAGCTTGAGCGTAAGGAGAGGCTGCTTTCCGATGTGGTCGAGGGGTTGAAAGCCAGAGACAACCGCATATATGAAGAGATATTCCACATGTCTGCCCCTGACGTCGACAGGCTTTCGTCAATGGATTTTCTTGCGGGGCTGGACTCGATTCCAGATGATAACATTGTAAGATATACCGAGGGTAAGGTCGCTGCACTTGAGCGTAGTGCGAGTAATGTGGAGGAGAATTTTCGGAAGGTCATGTCTGCCATACAGAGTCCGGATTTCGTGATGCCGCCTATGACCAATCCGCTGGATGATTATACCTTTGCGCAGACAGGAGCATCCGTGGGCAGCAAGATAAATCCGTTCTATAAGGTGCCGATGCAGCACAATGGTCTTGATATGCTTGCTCATTCTGGAGAGCCGGTAAGAGCTGCAGCGGATGGTGTTGTAAGCGAGGTGATCAAGTCGAGGAAGGGTCTTGGAAATGTGGTGGTTATCGATCATGGTGACGGATATCTGACCAAATATGCACATCTTGCCGATATTGAGGTTTCGAGGGGAAGGAAGGTGAAGCGTGGCACATGTATAGGGTATGTTGGTGTCTCGGGAACGTCGTTCGCGCCGCATCTGCACTATGAGGTGCTCAGAGATACGGTTGTACTTGACCCTATCAACCACCTTTTCGCCTCCGCCACCCCAGAAGAATACATGAACATGATGGTTATGTCCGTCTCGACAGGTCAGTCCTTGGACTGATCCTGTTAAAACTATAAAAATTATGGAAAAGTTTTTCTACACGGTAGGTGAAGTCGCTGAAATCATAGGCGAAAGTACGTCCCTGGTGCGTTTCTGGGCGAATGAATTTCCCAAGTTCATCAAGCCACAGCGTAACGCAAAGGGCAACAGGCTCTTTACCAAGGAGGATGTTGAGATCTTCAAGCAACTCCATCTCCTTGTGAAGGTAGAAGGTCTCACTCTTGAAGGTGCTGCCAAGAGGCTCAAGGGCGAGAAGAAGGAGGTAATCAACAAGGCACGCGTGTTGGAGACCCTCAAGGGTATCCGCCAGCAGCTGCAGGAAATCCGTCAGGACTTGTAGTACTGTCATTTCGAGCCACGTCGAGAAATCTATATTTCTATGAAAGTAAAAGACATAATAAATGTAATAGAATCCTTTGCACCGCTATCGATTCAGGAAAGCTGGGACAACAGCGGTCTGTGCATAGGTTCGCCGTCTGCAGATGTTAGTTCTGTGCTTCTGGGGCTTGACTGCACAAGCGAACTCGTTGACGAGGCTATTGCATGCGGTGCAGACATGATAGTGACGCATCATCCTCTTATCTTTTCAGGTTTGAAGAAAATTACCCCAGATGATCCTGTCGGAGAGACCGTAATGAAAGCGATAGCTGCCGGTATTTCAATATATGCAGCTCATACTAATTCGGATAAGGTTCTTTCGGGAGTCAGCGGTGCGATGGCAGCGCGTCTGGGCCTTGAGAATGTGCAGATTCTTGACGAAGATGGTGACGGTACCGGTCTGGGAGTGGTAGGGGATTTGCCAGAGCCTATGACCTCCGAACAGCTGATCGCGTTCGTTAAGGAGAGATTTGGCCTGAAGGCCATGAAGACATCACGTCCGCTGGATGGCAATATCAGGCGTATCGCCATGTGTGGAGGATCAGGCGGCTCGCTGATCGGAGCCGCAATGAAATCCGGTGCCCAACTGTATATCAGCGGAGATATTTCATATCATAATTTCTTTACCCGCAAAGGCTTTATGATCATGGATATAGGACATTATGAGAGCGAAAAGGAAATAGTGGATATTTTATTTTCTTTGATAAAGAAAAATTTTCCTACCTTTGCGGTTCGCATTACGCAGAATATAAATAGTAACCCGATATATTATTTTTAAGCGATATGGCTAAAAAGACTAAGAAATTCGACACTCCGATTGACCAGAGAGAAACATTCGTGTCAATTCAGAAGACTTTTGCAGACTC
>JAGBSL010000048.1 GCA_017631875.1 Bacteroidales bacterium
CGCTCTAACCAGCTGAGCTATCCCGCCATTATGTTTTAGAACTTTGTTGAGATAGAAGGACTCGAACCCTCACTGACAGAGCCAGAATCTGTAGTGCTACCATTACACCATATCTCAATGTGGTTTCCCTTTTTGAATTGGGACTGCAAAGGTATGAATGTTTTGTTAAAATGCAAAACTTTTTTCAAAAAATTGAATATTTCCTTGGAAAACGATACCTTAGCATTATGAAAAGGCTAATTATTACAGTCATATCTGCGCTTCTTGCATTGGTTGCTGATGCTCAGCCGAGGGCTCTCGGCGTTCGTGCAGGCCTTGAATACCAGGCAAGTTACCAGCACACCCTGTCTGATAGAGGGCACTTCCTTGAGGTTGATCTCGGATATCAGCTGATCAGCACCACTGTTAATGTGGCATGTGCATATGACTTTATTGTCGCAAGACCGAAGTGGACGAAGAAGGGTCAGTGGGGCGTGTATGTTGGACCTGCTGTCAAGGCGGGTTTTGCCGGTGTCGGTTACTGTGTGTCTGCCGGAGCGCAGATCGGTCTGGAGTATACTTTTGAGTTTCCTCTGCAGATATCTATAGATACCAGGCCCGCTGTCGGCGTGGCCGTGATCAACAGACAGGCCAGCCTCTATGGCGGCGAGTCCTCTCTGGGCGGAGTCCCTTGTCTATCAATCCGATACCGCTTCTAGTGCGTTTTGTCTAAGTTGCTGCTGTTCAGTGATTTGTATGTTTATCCTGCATGGCGAGGAAGGCAGGATACTTCGGCAATCGCTTGGTGCTCAGCGGGTTGTGTGAAACGCCATGTTGTCTGATAAGCAGCAAGACCGTTCTGATGGTGTCAATTAAAGCCTGTCAATGTAAAGCACGCCATCGAGGTGGTCGATCTCATGCTGGAATATGACGGCAGTGAAGCCGCTTACTGTATCGCGCACCATCGGAACCGGCTTTGTGCATCGATTGGGTTTCAATCGGATCTCCTGCCGTGACTGTTCAACTCCAGCTATATCAGCATATTCGATAACAATCTCCTGTGAGCGGAGCACATCACCGCGTCTGTCGGGAACGGAAAGGCAGCCTTCCGGGCCGGCAGCCAGTGAGTCAGAGGCCCATACTATGCGTACATTCGGATAAACCTCGAACGGTTCGCCTTCCTTGTCGAAACGCTGCACTGCAACCACACGTCTGTTGAACCCGACCTGCGGACCGGCTATTCCGACCCCGTCCTGGGAAGGGTGTGTCACGGTTGCGACCATCAGGCGGGCCAGCTCGGAAAAATCCTCCGACAGGAGAGCCTCAGCCGAAAGGTCGCATGAAACAGCCCTGAGAACCGCAAGATCCTCAGGATCATCTATGGTCAGCACCCTCATGATGCTGTCGGCGTCATGGATCAGTGCCAGCTCCGCCTCGGTAAAGCCGGAAGACTGCCTGTCACGCGTGCCGCACGAAGCCACAATCATGACTGTCAGCAAAATGAGTTGAACACTTAATGCTTTGATATCCATGTTGTTAACGATATGAGGGTCGGCAAATCTTCCGACCCTTGCAGAACTAACTCGTTGATGTGTAATGGTTTAGGTGATCGGCAACCCTGAATCGCGCCACGTCCCTATGACCAAATCTACCCGAAAATCAGATCCTCCTCACGTCCCAGCAGTACGACCGCATAGACCTCGCAACCCTCGCTGCGGCCCACGAAGCCGAGCTTCTCGGTTGTTGTTGCCTTGACAGATACGCGGGCCGGAGAAATCTCCATGATCTCTGAGAGACACTCTCTCATAGGGATGATATAAGGTGCAAGTTTCGGACGCTGCATGGCGATGGTGATGTCCGCATTGATGACATGCCAGCCCTCAGAGTCAATCAGTTCCATCACGCGCGACAGAAGGATCTTGCTGTCTATTCCTGCAAACTCGTCTGAAGTGTCAGGAAAGTGTTTTCCTATATCGCCTAAAGCCAGTGCGCCGAGAAGTGCGTCGCAGAGGGCGTGTATCGCTACGTCTCCGTCAGAATGTGCAATGCAGCCCAAAGGGCTCTCTATCTGTACGCCTCCCAGCCATAGAGGAAGTCCCTCAGCCAGAGCGTGTACGTCGTATCCGTTTCCTATTCTTATGTCCATATCATGAAATTATTTCCACAAAAATAAAGAAAAATCCTTAATTTTGCTTGTTAATGCATGTGGAGACCGGCACAGGCCCCGAAGGAGTACAGAAGGGAGGATGGTGCAGGCAATAAAGCCGCCTCATGCGGAAGAGAATAAATAAAAAACATATATGGGATTCAGTTTCAAGTTTTTCGGCACACAGGAAGTGCGCAAGTTCAGCTACAAGCCTCGTTTCTATGATCCTGAGAAGGAGGAGCGCAGAAAGAGATATGCCCGTTATGGCAAGCCTGAGGATGCCCAGGAAGAGGCATATACACCTGGCAAATACATAAAGGGAAGCCTGCGTGACGGCAACTACTCGCGTACGGAGGAAGTCGGCAAGAACCAGAAGATCATCGGAGTCATTACGACGATCCTTCTGTTTGCCGTGATATTCCTCATATACAAGTACTTCCCGATCCTGATCGATTCCCTGACAAAGTAAAACGACCCTGAAATCAGGACCGTAAGACCAACTATATGGACATAAGAATACTACCAAGCAACATAGCGAACATGATTGCCGCGGGAGAGGTCGTGCAGAGACCTGCATCCGTGGTGAAGGAGCTGATGGAGAATGCGGTTGACGCCGGTGCGGACCAGGTGACCGTGGTCATCCAGGATGCCGGAAGGACCTTGATCCAGGTCATCGACAACGGTTGCGGCATGACTCCCGACCAGGCGGTGCTCTGCTTCGAGCGTCACGCGACATCAAAGCTCCAGACGGCAGAAGACCTTAACAACATCCTCACTTTCGGATTCCGCGGAGAGGCTCTCGCCTCGATAGCGGCTGTGGCGGAAGTGACCCTCAAGACACGTCAGGAGGACAGCGAACTCGGATGCCAGGTGGATTTTGCAGACTCACAGCATCTCTCTACAACCGAAATCTCGACTCCAAAAGGCTCGAACTTCAGTGTCAGGAACCTCTTCTACAACGTTCCTGCAAGAAGAAAGTTCCTCAAGTCCGACAACGTTGAGTTCAAGCACATAGTTACCGAATTCATAAGGGTGGCGCTCACTCGTCCGGATGTAGGCTTCACCCTCACACATAACGGCAAGGATGTATATGTCCTTAAACCGGCCATGTCCCTGAAATACAGGGTCAGGGATGTCATTGGAGCAAATGTCACTGATGATCTTGTGGATATAGGCGCGGATACATCGGTGGCGATCATCAGCGGATTCGTGGGTCGTCCTGATGCTGCCAGGAAGATGCTCGGCAACCAGTATTTCTTCGTCAACGGACGCTTCTTCAAGAGCCCGTACCTGCACAAGGCTGTGATGAAGGCCTACGAAAACATGATTCCTGACGGCTATACGCCTTCATATTTCATATACATGACCATTGATCCGCAGGCGGTGGACGTGAACATCCACCCGACCAAGACGGAGATAAAGTTCGAGGACGACAGCATCATCTTCCAGACCCTTTTCGCATGCATAAGGGAGGTGCTCGGAAGGAACTCATTCGGCGAGAGCATAGACTTCGACCGTGAAGGCATGCCTGAAATCCCGGCCCTCGGAAGCAACTTTGATGAGTTCAGGCCTATCACCGAGCCTCAGCTGGAGATAGACGACACATACAATCCGTTCGACAATGACGGCTTCCCTTCGGTATCATCACCGTTCGCCAATACCATCGGCGGGCTGGACAAGGAAGCGGAAGAGGCACATGCGGCGGTAGCTCGCACATACGGTGGAGGAACTTCCTACGGCCAGCCGTCATACGGAGCTCACGGTGCAGAAGCTTTCATCCAGAAGCGCGACGATTACGGCAAACTCTTCGAGGACAAGCTCTCTGCGGGCAAGGCCGTGCTCATGGTCCAGGGCAAATACATCGTCTCCACTTCACGCAGCGGCCTTATGATCATAAATGCGCCACGCGCGATGGAGCGTATCCTTTATGACAGATTTACCGAGGCATTGTCAAAGAATGCCCATCTGACCCAGACTGCGCTCTTCCCTGTGACGGTGCAGGTGGGAGTTGAGAATATGTGCCTGTTCCAGGAACATGCTCCAATGCTCGCTTCGCTCGGTTTTGATATCGCGCCGTTCGGCCCGGACACCATTGTGGTTAATGGCGTGCCCGAGGGCTATAGCGCGGAGGCTGGTAAGGTCCATGCCATGATAAGCGACCTTCTGCTGGTGCTGTCGGAGGACCACAGCGCCCTACCTGAGATGATGGTGTCCAATATGGCTGCACGTCTGGCCAAACTGGGTGCACTTTCGTCAGATCCGGTAACCAATCCTGCGGAGGCACAGAGATTGATTGACAGCCTCCTCGCATGTGAGAATCCTGAATATACAAGCTCGGGCCGACGCGTCATAGCGCTGGTCTCGGTTGAAGATATAGAAAAGAAATTCTAGAATATGAATAATATCCCTAAAGCTGTAAAGCATATAATCATCATCAACGTTCTGATGCTGGTGCTTACGTACCTGAACAACCCGTTGATGAGCAAGTGGTTCGCATTGAATCCGGTCACATTCCTTTGGAAGCCATGGCAGCTGGTGACCTACATGTTCATGCATGGAGGTTTCGGCCACCTTTTCTTCAACATGTATACGCTGTTCATCTTTGGAAGCGTTCTGGAGAATGTATGGGGTACGAAGAAGTTTCTGACCTTCTATTTCGTGACGGGCATCGGAGCTGCGCTGGTGAATATCGGAGTGCAGTATCTGACCGGCTCGTTTGCGCTTACCGTCGGAGCCTCCGGTGCCATCTATGGAATCCTCATGGGCTATGCCATGCTATATCCTGATTCCATGCTTACGCTCATATTGCCGCCGGTGTCCATGAAGGCAAAGTGGTTCGTGCTCATCTTCGCCGGTATTGAACTTCTGTTGGGCATATCTAACAATCCTGCCGATAATGTGGCGCATTTCGCGCATCTTGGAGGTCTAGTCTTTGCATTCCTTCTGCTGATGTTATGGAAGAAGAGACGCAGACTATACGGTAGAAATTAATTCGATATATGGCAAGGAACAGGTTTTTCGGACTCACTAACAGGGTGCTGCTTCTGATAGCGGCACTTCTGCTCGTGGTTTCATACCTGTCGATGATCGTGAATCCGGCAAAGCTCTGGCTGATGTCGTTGGCAGGCCTGATGTTCGTTCCGTTCCTTTTGTTGAATATTTTCCTGCTAGTTTGGGCGTTCATGCGCCGTTCCAAGGCTTTTGTGATTCCGCTTCTGGCAATAATCCCGGCGTTGTTCTTTATGGGGCGCTATGCGCATTTCCGAGGTGACGAGGAACCGCCAATGGTGCCGCAGGAGAATGTTCTGAAGGTGATTTCATGGAATGTCGGCAGATTCTCCCTGTCTCAGCCTTCTGCCGGCGTGAACGGGTTCGAGCAGTGTGCGGACTCTATATTTGCCTATATCCGGGAGCAGAAACCTGATATAGTATGCCTCCAGGAATTCAAGATAAAGGATTCTCGCAGGATAAAGCAGTATCTGAGGAAGAAGATGCCAGGGTACCATTCCGAGTATTATGTATTTACGAGTCGCAATGGTTCGGCTGGCAATCTTACCCTGAGCCGGTTTCCTGTCAGAAACAGGGGGGTGATCAAGTTCGACGGAGGTACCAACCTGGCTATTTTCAGCGATTATGAACATGCTGGCAAGGTGTTCCGTGTGTACAATTGCCATTTCGAGAGCTACAATATATCTTTTTCCGGTATCGCCCGTGCGATGATGAAGCAGGATAAGGAGGTGTTCGCCGAGACTGGGGGTAAGATGAAGCGTTCGATAACGCGCAGACCAAAACAGGTGAATCAGGTATTCAATGATATCGAGAGCTGTCCGGTGGAGAGCTTTGTCTGCGGTGACTTCAATGACAATCCGATGTCATATACATACAGCCGCATGATGCGTGACCGTCAGGATACGTTCGTCGAGGCTGGTGACGGTTTTGGAGCGACGTATTCAAGGCTTTGGCCAATGCTTAGGATCGACTATGTTCTATGTCCGAAATCATGCACGGTCGTCACTCATGAAACTCCGAAGGTCAAACTCTCTGACCATTACCCCGTAATAACAGAAATAGCATTATAATATGACAGAAGCGATACAGGAGGCACTTAATGTGCTTCGTAACGGTGGTGTGATACTTTATCCTACAGATACGGTGTGGGGGATAGGTTGCGATGCGACTGACCCTGAGGCCGTTGCAAAGGTCTACTCGATCAAGAATCGTGAGGACAGCAAGTCACTGGTTCTGCTCGCCAGCGACATGGACATGATATGCAGGTATGTCAAGGAGATTCCTGAGATGGCGGTACAGCTTGTCGAGGTGAATGACAAGCCTATGACCATCATCTATCCTGGCGCGGTTGTCGGGGAGAAGGGCTGCATGAAGGCTGACCGCCGATGCCTTGCCTTCAACACAGTAGCAGAAGACGGTACGGTAGGCATACGCATCCCTATGATGGACTTCTGTAAGCAGCTTGTAGCAAAGCTTGGCCGTCCTCTCGTGTCGACATCGGCAAACATTTCCGGTGAGCCTACTCCGAAGAAATTCGTAGAGATCGCCGACCAGATCAAGTCGGCTGTAGACCACATCGTGGAACCTTCATTGGAAAGAGGCTCGACAGGACAATCGTCGTCCATCATCAAGGTGGGACTGGACTACTCCATCCAGATCATCAGAAAATAATTACATGTAGTGGAAATATGTGGCTGCGGTGGCGGCGAGGGCGGCGGTTTCTGTGCGCAGGCGGGATGCGCCAAGGTGCACAGGAATGAATCCGGCCTGCAGCGCCAGCTCGGCCTCTTCACGTGAGAAGTCGCCTTCCGGACCGATCATCACGATGACGTCTGTACCGGCAAAACCGTCGAGCACTTCCTTGATGCTTCTGCGTGGAACCCTTTCGTCATCGAAGCAGTAAGCAATCAGCTTGAGGCAGCCTTCGGCATTGTCATGGGTATCCTTTATGAAATCCTTGACAGAAACAGGTTCATTGACTACAGGAACAGCTGCTTTGAGCGACTGTTTTGCAGCACTGACCAGGATCTTTTCCACTCTTGCGGTCTTCAGCACACGTCTCTCAGAGTGGTCGCCGATCACTGGAGACAGCTCGTCGAATCCCATCTCACATGCCTTCTCTGCAAACCATTCGAACCTGTCGTTGTTCTTGGTCGGGCAAACGGCCAGATGCAACTTGTATGGATGCGAGCCCCAGTCTGCGATGCTCTCGGTCACAATGGCCTCGACGCCCTTGTGACTGTCTGATGTGATGCGGCATCTGTAGAGTGTGCCGCGGCCGTCGATAACCGAGATCTCGTCTCCGGCGCGGTGTCTCAGCACCTTTATGCAGTGGCCGGACTCGTCATGGTCAAGGCGGCAGATTCCGCCTTCTATTTCTTGTGAGTAAAAAAGTTCCATAAAATTCTTCGAGCTTTTTGGGCTATGCAAATATATGCTAAATTTGCATAGTAAACAGCATGCTTATGAAAAGATATGTATCACTGGATGTCCTAAGGGGGCTGACGGTTGCGATGATGATAGTTGTGAACAATCCGGGTTCATGGTCAAAGATATACCCGATGCTTCGTCACGCTTCGTGGGACGGCTGTACGCCATGTGATCTTGTGTTTCCGTTCTTTCTTTTCTGTGTCGGAGTGTCCATGGCCTTTGCCTTGGCTAAGTATGCGGCGTTGAATGCGGGAGCTTTGAAAAAGATATTGAAGAGGGGTGTGCTGCTATATCTTGTGGGATTGCTTCTGACAGCCTTCCCGTTTTATCCGTCAAGGCTTGATCCGTCGTTGACTTTCTGGCAGAACTGGCTGGAGTGGCTCGGGGGAATCCGTCTGGTCGGTATCCTTCCGAGAATCGCATTGTGCTATATCTTGGGTTCGGTACTTGCCCTATGGCTGAAGTCGTTCAAGAAGATTGCTTGCGCTATAGGCGTGCTTTGCGCTCTGCATATCGGAACCTTACTCCTTTTCGGAGGTCCGGAGGGCGCTCTTACGCTTGAGGGGAACTTTGCACGTAAACTTGATATTGCGGTGTTCGGCGAGAATCACATCTATCACGGTTACGGCATTCCGTTCGATCCGGAAGGACTTCTCGGTGTGCTTACCGGTACGTGCACCGTTCTGATCGGTTACCTTATCGGCCGCTCAATCAGAAACAGCGCCTCGGGACAGTCCCAGGATGGCGTCTCTGCACGCACATTTGTCATTTCTGCAGGACTACTTCTTGCCGGACTTGCGCTCAGCATAGTCATTCCTATAAACAAGCCGCTTTGGTCAGTATCGTATGTGTTCTATGCGGCAGGCTGGGCGTCCTTTGTGCTCGCTCTGCTGATATACCTTATTGATTACAAGGGTTGGGAGAAACCTTTCTTCCCATTTAAGGCTTTGGGTATGAATGCATTGACTCTCTTTGTCCTTTCGGGTCTCCTTATGAAGATAAACTGGCGGTACATAGATTGGGACTACACTGCCGTATTCGGTTCGACCGAGTTTCTCTCACTTGTTTTTGCGCTGTTGTATATGCTTCTGCATCTGGTAATAGCAGTAATCATGTACAAAAAGAAGATATTCATAAAGCTCTAATGAAATATATAGGTCTCATATCTGACACGCATGGTGTGTTCAGCGAGCAGTTCAAGGAGTTCTTTGCTCCAGTTGACGAGGTGTGGCATGCAGGCGATTTCGGTGGTGGATTCCAGACCGCCGAGGAAATCGCGGCCTTCAAGCCCCTTGTAGGCGTTGCTGGAAACTGTGACAACTATGATCTCCGCTATACGCATCCGGTTCATCGCTTCTTTGAATGTGAGGGCTTCAAGGTACTCATGATTCATGTAGGTGGCTATCCCGGCAGGTATGACGTAAGGGCACGCAAACTCATAGATGAATTGAATCCAGATATCTTTGTCTGCGGGCATTCCCATATACTCAAGGTTGTCAGGGATACTAAACGTAATATGTTGGTACTTAATCCTGGAGCCGCTGGAATACAAGGTTTTCATCTGGTGCGGACAGCACTCCGCTTCCGCCTGGATGCCGGAAAGATCTCTGAAATGGAGGTTTTTGAACTGGACCGCTAACTTTTTTTGGCGTTTTGTCGGAAATGCTCTAATTTTGTCCCAAATGCGTTATGTTTAACCCTATTAAATTATTAGTGATCATGAAAAAGGTATTTATGTCATTGGCAATTGTAGCCGCTATGGCTGCAGCAGTTGCATGCTCATGCAACAACGAGAAGAAGGCAGAGTCTTGCTGTGAGGAGGCAAAGGAGTGCTGCGATTCAACAAAGTGCGCTGGCTGCGAGCACAAGGCTTGCTGCGACAGCACTGCAACTTGCGACACTGTTTGCTGCGAGTAATAAAATTTTAATATAAAAAGACACCGTGACGAATTCGTTACGGTGTCTTTTTATATATTTTTGTAAATTTGATGACAAATTTACAAAAAAATAAAATCATGGCGACGGCAAAGATGAAGACAGTGTGGTTTTGTAAGGAATGCGGAAACGAGAGTCCGAAATGGATGGGCCGATGTCCTGCCTGCGGGGAGTGGAACACTATGGTGGAGGAGACGGTTGCGACGGGAAAGAAGCAGCCTGGGGCCGCCGTATCTGTGCCTGGCGCAGGTCACAAGCCTATGCCGCTGTCGCATATCGACTCATCAGTCGAGACTCGTATCTCGCTGAATAATGCCGAGGTTGACCGAATCCTCGGAGGAGGTCTTGTTGAGGGATCCCTTGTGCTCATAGGTGGTGAACCCGGTATCGGAAAGTCTACTCTGTCGCTCCAGATACCTCTACATTGCAATGGTCTCAAGACCCTTTATGTTACAGGAGAGGAGAGTGCACGTCAGGTGAAACTCAGAGCTGCACGTATAGGTGGAGATGATGCTAACTGTATGATATACAGTGAGACGCTGATGGAGAATATAATTAGGGAGGCTCGTGAAATGATGCCGGACCTGATGATTGTAGACTCCGTGCAGACGATGTTCTCTCAGAATGTGGAGTCTTCGCCGGGATCTGTAACGCAGATAAAAGAAACTGCTGCAATGTTGTTGAGATTTGCGAAGGAGACTGGTGTTCCAGTGATTCTTATCGGTCATATAACCAAGGAGGGCAGCATCGCAGGACCTAAGATTCTTGAGCATATTGTAGACGTCGTCCTGCAGTTTGAAGGTGATAACAGAGGCACATACAGGCTTCTCAGAAGCATAAAGAACCGTTTCGGTTCGACTTCGGAACTGGCTGTGTTCGAGATGACAGGAAAAGGTCTGCGTGAGGTCAGCAATCCGTCGGAAATGCTGATCCCGATGCATGAAGAAGGTCTGAGTGGTGTTGCCGTGAGTGCCATGCTTGACGGCACAAGGCCGTTCCTGATAGAGGTCCAGGCTCTTGTCAGTTCGGCTGCATATGGAACGCCTCAGCGTAGCGCGACGGGTTTTGATGTGCGTCGTCTGAATATGCTACTGGCAGTGCTGGAGAAGCGGGCTGGCTTCAAGTTAGGAGTAAAGGATGTGTTCTTGAATATGGCAGGTGGACTCAAGGTCAATGACCCAGCATGCGATTTGGCGGTGGTCAGCGCTGTGTTGTCATCAAATTTCGATCTTCCGATTCCTTCAGATGTATGCTTTGCCGGCGAGATTGGTCTCAGCGGAGAAGTCCGTCCTGTTGCTCAGACAGACAGACGTGTGATTGAAGCGGCCCGTTTGGGATTCAGGAAGATATATGTCTCAACATTCAGCAGTCTTGAAGGACTCGGTGGACAGGCGGATGGTATTGAGGTAATTAAGGTTACTGATGTTCCATCGCTTTGCAGAAGTCTTTTTAAAGGATGAAATGTTTTGGACTCAAGGAGAAATTTATAAATTTGCGACCATAATCGAAAATTTAATCTGATGAAAAAATCAAGGATGATCAGAGCGATAACTTCTGTTGTCGCTTCCATGTTTTTATTGTTGACATCTTCTTGTGTCAATAAGGAGTATGAACTGTCCGAAGACAGGATCAGTCTGGATGTGACAGTATTCCAGGATGGTCTTTCTGTCCCGTTGGGAAGTACCAGTAAGATCATGCTCAAGGATGTGAAGGATTCTTTGTTGAAGAATGTCGAAGACACTTCGATGCTGAAATATTTTACTGTAGGCTTCGAAGGAGAATATGGAATAGGATTGTCGGACAAGCTGGACCTGTCCGATACATTGAACAACCTGCTTGCACAGATTGAGATCCCTGATGTTCCGTTCTCGGAAAAATTCTCGTTCAATCTTAACACTGTGGACGTTTCAAGTCTTACAGTTCCTGCAGACAGGTATGAGTTTACGGAAAGTATCGGAGGTTCGTTTCCTATACCGGAAATGACTTTCGATGGCTTCGGTACCGAGTTCTCTGCCTCTGCCGGTCTTTACGAATATAGACTTTCTGACGAGTTTCTTAAAGTCAAATTTGATAAGTTTGAACACGAGGAAGTCTTTGCGAGACTTTCGACAACGCTTCCGGAAGTTCCCGAGAATGATTTTGAGATTCATGTTGACCCTTCCGGTGATCTTACTGCTCTGCCGCTGACAATACAAGACGGTTTTGGTCCGGAAGAATGTCAAATGTCCTTATATATGTCTATGCCAGATGGCATAACAGCCATCAAGGATATCAATTTGCGTGAGGGTGCCAAGGTGAAAATTTCCGTTGAACTTCGTAATTCGCTCTTTACCAAAGGTACTATATCGCCATCATTGGTTCTGGATGTCAGCAAAATTTTCAATTTGTCAGATAATTCGAGTAACGGAAAAATCCTTGCAGATTTTGATATACCTGCTGCAGGCGGTAAGGTGAGTAAAGAGTTTGAAATAGAGTCGTTGGCCCTTACAGAGAATGATTGGAAAGATGATAACGGTCGACTGGTTCTTGATAAGGATATAGCAGTTGTAGTAGGTGGTTCTCTGGAATATTCTGAAGTCTATACGACTACAAAGCATCTTGCAAATACTGATGGAGAAGGAATGTCTATGTACATGAGCATAGAGTTCGTAGATTTCCAGGTGGCTGATGCTAAAGTCGAAATCAAGCCTATCTCGGTTGAGATGCCGCAGGAGACCATCTCGTTCAGTCAGTCTATTGATCTACCTGATCAGATTCAGTCTATAGACGAGGTTGTGCTGACAGAAGACTCCAAGATAACGATGTCCATTGATGTCGAGAATATGCTTGAAGGACTCAACCTGAAATTGACATCCCTGGATGTGACTTTCCCTGATGGCCTTAAGGTTGAAGGAGCAGTAAATGGAGTTCTTTCATATTCTGACGTAGATTTATCTAAGGGATTTGATGAGGACATCAAGATTCTTGGTGTTACACTCCCTGATCCTGAGAATGGTAGTATTCTTCTCGAAAAGGAAATTGGTGTCGAGGCTGTGGTGACAGCAGGAGGACTTGTGTCAAGTGCAGATATTCCGGTAGATGCGTCAAAGGATCTGAAGGTAAATGTGGACGTTAAAGCAGCCATTGCCGTTGCTGATTATGCAGTAACTATTACCGGATATGACTATGAGCTGGACTTCAGTCAGTCTTTGGAGCCTATCGATGTGACTGGTATCGAGGAATTCGGTACTGTAACTGTCATGCCTAAGGGAGAACCCGTAATTTCAATCGATGTAATAATGCCGGAGACGGATCTTCAGATTGTAGCAGACCGAGAGGAAAATGTCGTGATTTCTTTTCCTGAAATGCTTAAGTTCAAGGATCTTCCGTCAGAGTATAATTATGACAAGGCTGCCGGAACCATTACCTTTGCCGGTCAGATACCTTCAAGAATCGAGCTTCCGATCGATCGCCTGGTGATCAATCCTGAAAAGAATGAAGAGGACGGAAAGTATTATATAGGAGGCGACTTCAAGGTTTCGGGAGGCATAGGCATACCTGCCGGAAGCGTCGTAAGGAAGGCTGATGTTGAAGCTATCACATCTCCAGAGTGCAAGATAGGTATGGTAGCAGATATACCTGAGATTGCAATGGGAACATTGGCTATGGATGCCCCTTATGAGAAGGCTGTCAAGCAGGAGTTTGAGGTTGCCCTCATGTCAATGGAGAGCATACCGGAAGAACTGGTATCCATAGATTGTGTCGAGTTCGAAGATGTATTCTTCAATCTTTGTCTGGACGCATCTGAGCTTCCTGATCTGGGTTCTACCAAGCTTGCCTTGGAATTTGAAATAGGCCTTCCAGATCTGATTGTCATTGATTCTGAAAATGTGAAGGAAGGCAATGTACTGACTGTAAGCGGTGAACTTGATAAGGACGGCAAAATTACCATTGATCCTATAAGAGTCGCAGCGCTTGATCTTTCTTCCATTGATTTTAAGAGCACTGAGGAACTCAAGGAGGTAATTACTGTTGACGGAAAGGTGATTCTTGATAATGTTGCTCTTGATATCAACGAGTGGCTTGGTAAGACCCTTGAGGTCAGGGTTGAGGGTGGTATCAAGGACATAGAGATATCCAAGGTGTCCGGAAAGGTTGATTTCCAGATAGATCCTATTGCGACTGCAGTTGATCTTACGGAGGTCAAGGAATATCTTGAAATGGAAAATCTTGAGATAAACGGTATCGAGAATTTCCTTGCAAGATTGAGTCTGGCGGCTGATATCAAGACCAACGTTGGAGTTCCTATGGGAGCCAGGATGGTTATCACACCTTATTCGGAAGGCAATCCTATCGAGGAAGCTGTGTGGGAAACTGAATTGACCCTCAATCATTCCCTGTCGGCTGCAGATACAACATATACAAGATATTGGCTTTCATCGCTTGAAAAGGATAAGGATGTATATGTTCCGACAGGATATACCCATATACATCTTCCGCTCAAAGAATACCTAAGCAATATCCCTGATAGTCTTTCAATCAGTATCGAAGCAGGAACCGATCCTTCTGCAGTCTGCGTTATTGAGCCTACACATGAATATGTCGTTGAGGCAGCATATTCGGTAGAGGTTCCGTTTGAATTTGGTGAAGGTTGCAGTGTTACATACAGAGACACGATACCTGATCTTCCGCCGTTAGTAGGCCAGCTTCTGGCTATGGGTGACTTGGTACTCACTGGAGACATTACCAGCAGTCTCCCTCTGGAGATTGATATGAAAGTAAATCTTCTCGATATGGACGGCAACAAGATATCGCTTGATGAGTCAGCCTCATGGCAGAAGATAAAAGGCTGCACCCCAGATGGTGAGCCGGCGATTACCGAACTATATCTGGGTATCCAGAAGCAGGACGGTGTTGAAGTCAACGGAGTCAGTGCTATCGAACTGGAATTCAACTTCGCTACTGTGGCCGGTGTTCCTTTGTCTGACAATTGCTTCCTGCAGGCTTCGCTACAGGCCCTGGTTCCAAATGGAGTAAGCGTTGATCTGAATGAACTTATGACTAAAAAGGAGGAGTAGAGATATGAAAAAAACTATAATACTTGTATCATTGATACTGCTCCCTCTTGTTATGGGAGCCCAGGCTCTTAAGGGTTCGTATTTCATGGAAAATTCCGTGAACAGGAACAAGATGAACCCGGCATTCGCCCCAAGGGCAAATTATCTTCATATACCAGCTGTCGGAACTCTGGGAGTGGGAGCGGTAACCAACCTGGATGTTCCTACATTCCTGTATCCTTCAGACGGTGAACTTCTGACCTTCCTGCACAAGGATGTGTCCGTTGAGCAGTTTGATAGAGCTCTTGCAAAGCATCCTCACATTGATGCTGATACATATACCAATATTTTGAATTTTGGATTCTACAATAAGAACAAGGCCTTCTGGACTTTCGACCTGTCAGTGCGTGCCGGTGCAGATGTGGATGTGCCAAGAGATCTCTTTATGTTTGTGAAGAAGGGAACAGGAACATCTGGCGAAAGTTTCAACATCGCCAACCTTAATGCCTATGCCTCAGCTTCAGTGCAGGCGTCCCTTGGCTGGTCTCGTAATATATCTGAGGCAGTCAGAGTAGGTGCAAGACTGCGTTTCATTGCTCCTCTGGCTTATGCGGCGCTTAACCTTGAGAATGTGCGTCTCACTACATCACATGAGAAGTGGACCGTTGAGACAGAAGGCTATGTTTATGGTGCACTCCAGGGGCTTGAAGTAACACTTCCGGATGCGGAACTTATTCCGGAAGTAAGTTTTGATATCAACCGTATGCTTGCAAACAAGGTCATTGCCGGCTATGGTGGATCGGTGGATCTCGGTGTCGACTGGCAGATCATAAGGAAAGGTTTCTTTAAAGGACTGTCCCTTTCTGCTGCTGTAACCGATCTAGGTATGATCAGCTACAATTCATCTGCTTTGTCTGCATTCTCATCAGCCGGAAAGATGGATTGGGTCGGCTTTCAGGATGTTTCAATGGATAATGCGGACTTTGAGGCTGCTCTGGAGGATCTTGCAGAATCCGCACAGAAGGAGTTTGTGAACCTTAAGCAGGAGGATGTGAGCAAGGGCTTGGTCCGCTCTTCAATGCCGTCTGTATATGCTGGACTTCAGGTTCCGATTTTATGGAACAGGATGAGTTTCGGCCTCCTTTATTCAGGAAGATTCAGCCATAGCTATTACAGACAGGAACTCACAGCCTCATATAATCTAAAGCCTTTCAAGTGGCTGGCTCTGGGTATGAACTATTCGATGTATAATACCAAGGGTACGTTCGGATGGTTGCTTGAGCTTACTCCAAAAGCTGGACTCAACCTCTGCCTCGGATGTGACTATCTGCCGGGAGAGTGGACACCGGCTCCTATACTTGACGGTATAATGGAGATGCCTCAGATGCTTGTAGACAAGGGACATGAGCATCTTTATGTTCCGACTTCAATGAGACTTAATTTCCATTTCGGTCTCTCCCTTGCATTGGGATCAAAGCACGGACGATAGATATTTAATTGGCCTCTGCGAGGATCCCCATGATCTTGTCAAGCAGAGGTCTTACTTTCCAGGTCGGAGAAGTACAGTTGTTGACCATAATCGAGAAGATTATGGTCTCTTCTTTACATCCCTCGGTAGGAATCACGTAGCCGCTATAGCATCTAACCCCGTTCATCGAGCCGCTCTTCACAAGGATGCGCTCTCTAACGCTTGCCGGATAGCTTTTCATGTTATAGCTGAGTGTACCGTTGCCGCCTGGCGAAGGCAGGCTGGCTGCGTATGCTTCGAAATGAGGCGATGACATCATGCCTTCGAGGAATCTGCAGAAGAAATCTGCTGATACATAGTTCTGTCTTGACAGTCCGCTTCCATCCTGGATGTCTGCTCCTTTGAGCTCAACTCCCAACTCCTTGAATATGTCGCCAAGTGCAACATACGCTGAGTCATAGCAGGCACTTCCTGTCATCTCAAGCGAAAGCCCTCTTAGAAGTGTCTCTGCATAGAGGTTGTTGCTGGCATGATTCGTCTCATAGATTATCCTGTCGAGAGTAGGGGAATATGTCTTGCCGAGAATCTTCACATCTCCATTGGACTCCCAGTCTGTATCCAGCTTGTAGTCGCCTGCTCCATAGGCGCACTCTACTCCCTTCTTTTTCAGATAGTTCACGAAATAGTATGCGCATGTATACTCAGGGAACTTATTGCTACAGTCAACTCTCTTCTTTCCACGATCCAGGCCGAATGTGCCGCGGATTTCCGCAACAGGAGCAAGGTCGCTTGTGTACATGTACAGGCGGTCACCGGTGCCGTTTTCGCCGGTGGTGCAGCTGTATCTGAAGTCCATCCATGGAGTCTGCGGATATGATGGTGATATTTTTACGGGCGATCCGACGACGTCTCCCGCCGCAACGGAAAACGACTGCATGTTCTCATAAAACATAAGGCCTGATGTGCCTGTGCCATAATATGTTCCGATATCGTTCCACAGCCATGTCGACTCCTCCATCATTCCCTCGAAGCTGCGGCCGTCTCCGATGATCCTGCCCTCAATCTTTTTGATGCCGGCTTGGCGTATCATGCTTTCCCATTGAGCGAATACCTTGTCCAGGCTCACGGCGATGGAGTCTTTTGACCCGAGCGTAGGATCTCCGCCTCCTATGATATACAGGTTTCCCTTCAGCACACCGTCCTCGATGATTCCATCATGACCGATAGCTGTCTCGAACCTATAGTCTGCTCCGAGCTTGTGAATGGCCGCTCCTGTGCTGATGAGCTTCATGTTTGATGCGGGGACCATCATGGCGCGGGAGTTGATGTCAGCAACTGCGCGTCCATCTCCGCTGATGGCGTAGATTCCGATCACAGCATTCTCCAATGCCGGGTCTGCAATTATTGATTCAATTGCTTCCTGTGCCTGTTCTGCTTCAGGTTTAAGTTGCGCTGCTGCTGTTGTACACAACAGTGACATGCATATTATTGATATTATTATTTTCATAATCGCTTAGTATCAAGGACAAAATTAATATAAACCACGGTTTTTTACATTAGAATTTTGCGAAATACAAAATTAGATGATAAATTTGAACACATGATTTAAATTACAGATGCTATGAAGAAGCTTATTCTATCTCTTACCATTTTGTGCGCAGCATTCTGCTATATGAATGCGCAGGACGCTTCATCATTGCCTAAGGCAGCCCGCCTTGCTTATGAATGGCTTTCTGAAGAAGGATACAGGCCGTATGTTGATGAAGACGGTGACGTATCATTCAAAGCTCAGGGGTACTATTTGTATATTGCTGTAGACGCTGACTCTCCAGATTATCTTCAGCTCGTTATGCCTAGCATCAAGACTATCGATATGGAGGCAGAGGATTCGGTTATTGAAACTTATTGCGCTCTCGCTGCCTGCAATGAGATGACCAGGGATAAGAAAATCGTTAAGGCTTATATGTCAGACAGCGGTAAAGTGTCTCTTTCTTGTGAGACATATATCGACGATACACCTCTCGTTGGCGACTATCTTGAGACTGCGATAACCTTCATAATCAGAGTGTGCGAGCAGTGGCGCGAGTCTTATAACGGGTTCATGGAAGACTAAGTCCTGAATAAGCACAAAAAAGAAGTCGTGTACCAGAATACACGACTTCTTTTTTGTGTTTAGATATTACTGCTTTGAAACTACAGCGCTGAGCTTCTCGCAGAGTTCGTCGAGCTTCTCGAACATCTCCTTTGTGAGATCTCTGTAGAATGCTCTCTTGTTGCCCTCTGGATGATTGGCTTTGTGCTTGAGGCTGTTGTAAAGCTCGACTGCCTCGTCGATTATCTGGCTGATCTCGTCTACGTCCTTGTGTGGGTTGAGCGCAACGAAAAGCGCGCAGTCATCAATGAACTCAGCAACGAAATACTCGATGTCTTTCTTAAAAACTCTAAGGTTCATGGTAAATACGTATTTAATTTGTTATAACGGGGACAAAGATAGTAAAAAAACTTTATCCTCCTCTATTAATTAAAGGTTATATGCCTTGCTTTCGCTGATTGGAGTAAGCCCTTCTCCCTTCCAGTCAAACAGACGGCGTGCCTTCAGAAGGCGGTGCGCATTCTCGTAATAGTTCTTTGTTCCTGGTATCAGAGAGTTGATTCTGACCTTGTGTGAGGCGTGGATTATTTCTCCGTTTCCGATGTAGATGCCTACGTGGGTGATCGATTCCTTCTTCCATCTTGTCTCAGGATTGCCGAAGAATACCAGGTCACCTGGCTTGAGGTTCTGTATCCTTAGGACCATCTCGTCGTAGAGGTTCACGTTGTCCTTGCCGATGCTGTGGTCAGCTTTTACAATGATCTCACGACCGAGGAATACCTGCTGCGAGGCGTTGCGTGGCAGCAGATATCCGTTCATGAACCATGTCATCCTTACAAGGCCGCTGCAGTCCAGTCCTTTGCTTGAAGCTCCTCCCCAGAGGTACGGCGTTCCGAGGAACTGCTTTGCGGTAGCTATGATCCCGGCTTCCGACGGTTTCGGCTTCTGTGCCCACTCCTCAAAGAACTCCAGGTCCGCTGCCGGCGTCCATCCCTTCCTTCCGTCGGGCAGGATCACCTCCGCCCATCCTTTCTCGCCCTTGGCACCTTTGGACATTGACGGTACGACCTTCTTGCCTTCTGTAAAGGCCACCCTGAGCAGGTTTCCCATGGACAGGTCCGACAGGCGCTCCGACTTGGTGGACGGCTCGCAGTAGACGCCACTGTGGAATGCCGTACATATATATTTAGGCGCGGCCTTGTACTCATTGATCTGCTCTGGAGTCATCTCCACCAGCCCGAGGTTTGTGCACCATGCCGTATATGGCTCCGGAGTCACCACCTGCCTCCAATATCCCTCTTCGCCGACGATCTCCACGATGGTTCCCATCAGCGACTGCGTCTCCAGTGCCGACTCGTAGTCAGGCTCCGCCCGCATCATGTTTTCCGACAGCGCCGTCACCGCCATCCTTTTTGTCTGTCCGAACGATGATGCGCAGAAAAGTGTCAGTAGCGCTACTGTAAATATCTTCTTCATGTTTTCTGTAAAGTATTGTGTGTTAATTATTTGTGCTGGTGTCCTGCCTTCCTTGTCATGCAGGATACTGGCTTAACTCGCTGGTATGCAGCATCTTCTGCGAAACGCTTCAATCCCACCGCTGCAAAAATATGAAAATTATAACTAATTTTGCCGCCTATGTCACAGGATTTCACAAAATATGGGTTCGCGGACGGAAAACGCTATAATTCTTTCGTCGGCTATTTCAAGCGTCGTTACGGCGAGCGCCTGCAGAAGATTGTTCTCGATGCAGGCTTTACGTGTCCAAACCGTGATGGCAAGGTTGGACGTGGCGGTTGTACATACTGTGACAATGCAGCTTTTCATCCTTCCTACAGCACGGCTGGGAAAAGTCTGCATCAGCAGCTGGATGAAGGTATAGGGTTTCACAAGGTCCGATATCGCACTACCGAGCACTATCTTGCGTATTTTCAGTCATTCTCAAATACTTATGCTCCCTTGGAGCGTCTTCGCGCTTTGTATGAGGAGGCACTTTCGCATCCGTCTGTCGTGGGCATAGTCATAGGTACCAGACCGGACTGTGTGGATGAAGAGAAGCTGGATTACCTTGCGGATCTTGCCCATGGACGCGTGCTGTCCGGTTGGAAACGCTCATTAGCTGGCGAGCCGGACAGAACATCACCGATCGTGATTGTCGAATATGGCATCGAATCATGTCATAACGTGACTTTGCGGCGCATCAACCGCGGTCATGACTTCGAGACTGCCCGTTGGGCTGTGCATGCTACTGCGCAGCGTGGGATTGATGTGGGAGCACATTTTATCCTCGGCCTCCCGGGAGAGACTCGTCAGATGATGTTGGATTCCTGTGCTTTGATAAATGAACTGCCATTGAGATCCGTCAAGTTTCATCAGCTCCAGATTGTGAAGGGAACCAGGATGGAACAGGAATACGCCGAGTGTCCTCAGGACTTCGAGCGTTTTACACTTGACGGTTATCTGGATTTCTTTACAGATATGCTGGAACGACTTCGTCCGACTCTCAGTATAGAACGCTTTGCGGGCGAGGTTCCGCCTCGCTTTGTCAATGAGACTCCGTGGGGGCTGATCCGCAACGTGGAACTTCTTCGTCTGCTTGACCAGCGCCTTGAAGAGCGCGACACCTGGCAGGGCCGCCTTCTTTGATGCTTTTCCTCAGCCTTTCAATAGCGTGTTCGCGTATCTTCTTGTCTTGCAGCGCTTTACTCTGGTGTCCTGCCTTCCTTGCCATGCAGGATGTCTAATCAACGTATTGGTGCTCAGTGGGTTACGTATAACGCCTGCTGTCGCTTTTCTATAAAATAGAATAAATTCCGGATTTGTTGCTCGATTTAAAAATAAATTCGCCACATTTTTCTTTATTTTAAACAGTTTCTTCTCAGTTACCTGTACTTTCGCAGTGAACGGGTGATGTGATTGTGTCTCCGTATTGTGTTGAAATTCAAGTGTTTATGAATATATCCTGCCTTCCCCGCCATGCAGGATATAATGGTAACTCATAGTCTTTTAACACATTACGTGAAACGCTTACAGGCCCTGTGAAGTTTGATTTTTAAATATTACTGACATGAAGTACAAGAAGAGAAGATTTGTCCCTGGTGAGTGCATGCATATTTACCAGCGGGCGGTGAAGGGGTTTAATATTTTTTATGATCTGGAAGACTATCTGGTTTTCTATACGATTTTTGCGACGGTTGCAAGGCAATATAATGTGACTGTCCTGGAACTCTGTATCATGATAGATCATATTCATGTTCTGCTGTCGTCGATGAGTCTGGATGAGATAAGCCGTTTCGTGATGCACTATACGTCGATGTTTGTGCGTGAGTATAATTCTGAGGTGGGACGTAAAGGGCCGCTTTTTCATAAAAGTTTCGGAAGTGCGCCTAAGCGAGGAAGCAAGACTATCCGTACGACGATAGTTTACATAGGGAACAATCCTGTGGAAAAGAATCTGTGTACGTCTCCTGAGCTATATTTCTGGAATTTTCTGGAATTCTTCAAAGATGAGGATTATGGTCATGTGCCTGTCAGAAGTCTGAGCGGTAAGCTAAAAAAGCTGTTTAAGGAGGTTCGCGACTTGAAGGAGAAGTCTGCTTATCTTGGATATGCTCGCTTGAGAAGAATGTTTCGCAAACTTGATGATGCGGAGCGTGAACTGCTGATCAGACACATTGTCCGTGAATACTTTCCTTTTGACAGGGAGGCACTGCTTTCGTATTATGAAAGCTATGATGACATGATTCATGCGATGCGGAGTACCTCTGGCAGTGAGTATGATATTAAAGAAAAATACTCGCCGGAGTCAGGAATAGTCTATGGGGATATGATAGGGGTGGTGAGAAGATATCTAGAGCAGAATCATCAGACGGTTCAGACCAGAAAAGTTACTATGCTCCCGCAGGATGAAAAGTTCAGGATAGCGCAAATGCTGAAAAGATATACGGCTGCAACACCGCGTCAGCTGGAGAAGTTTCTCAACATGGAAGTCAGGAAGCAAACAGAAGAGTAGTTTCTGAAATAATGTGTATTGCGTAAGTCTTTGATTTACAAGAAAATGCGGAAGTGTCCTGCATGGCGGGGAAGGCAGGATACTTCTTTATCTGATTGACAGATAGGCGCTTAGCTGTGTGCACAAGGAGCTGGTGTGAGCGCGAAGGAGGTCAGTAAAGGGGGGACGATAAGGTATTTGCCCTTCATGATGTTAGATATATCAGAAAAAATGATTACATTTGCCAAATTTTAGACGTAAGATGGATACTTTTACTAACTCTCCGATTATTGAAGGACTTACCTTCGACGATGTATTGCTGATTCCTGCACATTCTGAGGTTCTCCCCAGAACTGTAGACGTATCTTCTAAATTCACTAGAGA
>JAGBSL010000012.1 GCA_017631875.1 Bacteroidales bacterium
TTCGACTTCAGAAAGCTCGACAAGACAGAACGGATGATCACCAGCATCCAGACCACCATCATCAAGAAGTAGCTGGACTGGATCGGCACGCCGGACATGAGCAAGGTGATCGGCCTGCTTGGTGAAAGGAGCGACCTGTTCATCTCCATGATTGAAAACGGAGACTTCCCTATCGAGTTCATAAGCAAATGCGCCAAGGCCCGATTCAAGATCGGACGCTGCGGTTTTCCCGGCCATGCATACGACATGGTCATTTCAGGCAGCCAGACCGCTGACCTGCGCTCTGACTCATGCCGCATATTCGACGGCATCGTAGAATACCTCAACAAGATCGGATAATGAAGAATTTTCTCAAATACCTTACAGTCGGCGTCAAAGGCGCGTGCATGGGCGCGGCCGACGTGATCCCAGGCGTATCGGGAGGCACAATCGCCTTCATCATGGGCATATATGACGAGTTCGTCGGATCAATCGCACGCATCGATGCGACTGCAGTCAAGATGCTTTTCAGCGGACGCATCCGCGACTTCTGGAAGCACATCAACGGCACGTTCCTCGTGTCACTGGTCCTCGGCATTGGCGTCAGCGTCGTGGCTCTCGCCGGCCTCATGCAGACTCTGCTGACAAATTACCCGATCCAGACATGGGCATTCTTCTTCGGTCTCATCGTCGCTTCATCCATCTTCATCCTTCGTGGTATTTCGGGATGGAAGGCAGGTGATTTCGGCTTCCTTGCGCTGGGTCTCGTGCTCGGAGTTGTCGTATGCACCCTCTCCCCTACCCAGACCCCTGACGCGCTGTGGTTCATCTTCCTCAGCGGCGCCCTCGCTATCTGCGCGATGATCCTCCCGGGCATCTCAGGCAGTTTCATCCTGCTGATCCTCGGCAAGTATCAGTTCATCATGGGTTGCATATCAGACCTCGTTGCAGGAGTAGATTTCGGACGTAATCTATTGATTTTAGGCGTATTCATGGTCGGCGCAGTAGTCGGCATACTCGGATTCTCAAAGTTCCTGCACTGGCTCCTCGCCCGCTGGCACCGCGCCACCCTCATCGTTTTGGCAGGCTTCATCATCGGCTCACTCGTGAAGGTATGGCCATGGAGCAATCCTTCAGCCATTTTGACATCCCAGTTCCCTGAACTCGCACCGATCGCAGAAAGCATGCATGGCGATCTGCCTGCAGAGATCGTGAGCCAGTACATGGCCTCGGCTGACCTGCACATCGGAGGAGCAATCGTATTCGCCCTTGTCGGATTCTTCCTTGTAACCGGCATCGAGATAGCAGGCAAACTGATATCATCAAAGAAAAAGGCATAGACGTTGAAATGGTAACTGTCGACGAATTTAACAGACAGTACCATGAAACGAATCAGAAACAAACCTGCAGCTGTGGCCCTTGGGGTCATGGCTGTTTTTGGTATGAACTCGTGTATCTACGAGAGCGACCTCAATGACAGATTCTTCCGCACGCTCTGGGAGTGCACCGAAGTCCCCCTCGGGCCCTTCCAGGCAGATGAACTGGAACTTGAGTTCATGTGCGGCGGAACGGTCCGTCTGCAGAGCGACGCCCTCCCCTCCCCAATCTACGGCACATATGAAACCGACGGGGAAAACGCCTTCTTCCAGAACCTCACGATAGAGATCGAAGGATACACGGTCACGTTCATCGACGCCAGCGTTTCATGGAGAGGTGAGGGGTCAGGGGCCAAGGCAGCTTCCGGGTCAGCTTCTGGCTACGGCGACACCCTCTTCCTGCGATGGCGGATTGAGAACTCCGTATACCCCTTCACCACACCGATGCACCGTCTTACAAGTTATAATTAACAAAAGTCCTTGCAAATCCGAAAATTATAACTATCTTTGCACCCACTTTCGGAATCAGCCATGTTGAAACGAAAGAAAATATGGGTCTGGTCCGGTAGCTCAGCTGGATAGAGCAACAGCCTTCTAAGCTGTGGGTCGTGGGTTCGAATCCCGCCCGGATCACGAACATCGCCATTCTAGTCGTCTAGAATGGCGATTTTGTTTTATCTTTTCCCACATTTGTCCCACATCTCCCGATATAATTGACAAAACTGGTTGGCAAAACCCTTGCAATCTATTAATCCCTCCTCGTAATACCATCGTTCAAGGAAATCGCTGTTTTGGTGAACGATGGTAGCAAATTGGGGGATTTTAGAGCTGATTTTGATACCATCGTTACAAAAACATATACTTTCATGTAACGATGGGAGGAATTCTAAGGAATAGCAAAAGTGGTTGGTGCGGACACTTTCCCACCAACCACTTTTGTCATAATTACCAACCAAAAATGTCAATTATACCCATCTCCCCAAAGAAGGTTTTTCCCGTACAATTAATCCGACCTGATCGGAAAACCAGATAAATGACCGCCGCTCAACATGCTTTTACATTCTTTTGCTCAATGTGAAATCAAATCTCAAACCTCCCGAAAGTCTGTTCTCTACGGTAATGGCACCTCCGTGGAACTGGACTGCATGCTTGACAATTGAAAGGCCAAGGCCGGTGCCACCCTTCTGGCGAGAACGTCCTTTATCTACGCGATAAAATCGTTCGAACAATCTTGATAGCTGTTCTTCATTAACGCCACATCCGTCATCTTCGAACAGGATCCGACAATAGTCATCGTTGTTCTCCGCCAGTGCTATGTATATGTTTCTGCCGCCGGAATAGGCCAGAGCATTTTCGGTAAGATTTCTGAAGATTGAACCGATCAAGGAAAGGTTGCCGTCAATCACTACAGTCTCATTGAAATCTACATGCAAGGTAAACCTCTCATCTTCCGACATTATTTCCAGCTCATCTCCGATCTCCTCGATGATAGCGTTGATGCTTACCGGTTCCCTGCTGATGAGCTGGCTTCCATCTTCCATACGGGTGATCAGGGAGACGTCGCCCAGCAGTCTGCGCAGCCTCTCATTATGTGTGTAGCACCTTTCAATCAGCTCCTGACGCTTCTCCTCGCTAAGATTTATTCCTGACAGGAGAGTCTCCAGACAAACCTGTATCGATGCGACAGGAGTCTTAAGCTCGTGATTGATATTGTTTGTCAGCTGTCTTTTGATTCTGATCTTTTCCTGTTCCTGACGTAGCGCCGCTTCATGTGCTATGTCCCTGTCCTTTATCGTCTGCTGCCATTGGCCGTACAGCCTGACAATATGGTTGGAAATCGATCCGAGCTCGTCATTGCTGAACTGCTCATCCTCATCAAACGACTCACCCTTTTCCGCTTTGGCGGCAAATCTGTTCAGACGCTCGATATTCCGGCCCAGTCGCCTTGTAACGAAATAGCCTAGAACATTCATGGCAACACTGATGGCCAGCAGCATTCCGAGGAAGCTCCAGTCCGTTCTTAAAAGTTCGCGCAATGAAGCCGTATACGGCATTGCAGTGCGCACGATAACCTGGTCGCCCTTAGTAGCCGAATAGAAATATTCCCTTCCGTCGCTTGCGGAATGTCTCCCTATCCTATATCCGGTCCCATCCTTGAGCGCCTGTGCAACTTCCGGGCGCTGACTATGGTTGTCAAGGGTGCTGACAGGCAATATGTTGTCATAAACCACCTCGCCAGAGAGATCGATTACGGATATTCGCAACTCGTCAAAAGGCATGTCATGAGTATCAAAATAGTCATTGAGCGACAGACCATTTTCGACCGTACCGATCAACTGCCTGTTATATATCTGTAGCTGCGCGTTCAACACTTCTGACTTATACTGTTTTTCACGATAGTATTGAAATCCTACAAAGCTCAGCACTATAGTACAGGTGAAACCAAGCAACATCAGAAAGAGTCGCTTATGGTATGTGAGTTTAATAGCTGAAACCATAGCCGAATCCTGAACGTGTAACTATATAAGATCCATATTTTCCGATCTTGGTGCGAAGACGTGTGATGTTGACATCGATGGTACGGTCAAGCACCACAACCTCGTTGCTCCACACCCTGGCAAGTATCTGTTCGCGGCTGCATATCTTTCCCCGGTGAGATATGAGATATGCAAGCAGTTCAAACTCCTTCTTGGTCAGCTTTATTTCAACACCATCAACCAGGCATCTCTTGAATTCAAGATCAAGCTGCAGGCCCTCTATCTGCAGGATCTCCGGCTTTTCGGCGGATGCGTTCACAGGTTTGTTTCCAGATGTCCTGCGAAGGACACTCTTTACTCTGGCTATGACATTGCGGACAGTATACGGTTTCATGATGTAGTCATCCGCACCGAGATTCAGGCCCATGATCATGTCGTCTTCCGTATCCTTTGCCGTACAGAAGATGATAGGGATATGGGATGTCTTTATATCAGCCTTCAGCATCTTGGCCATCTTGATTCCGCTTATCTCACCCATCATGATGTCCAGCAGTATCAATGAATATTCCCTCAGATCAAGGGTCAGCGCCTGCTCTGCGCTGAATGCTATATCCACGTCATATCCTTCGTTTTCAAGATTGAGCTTCAGGACTTCGCAAAGAGTCTCCTCATCATCAACGATCAATATTTTCTCAGTTGCCATAATGTTCATATGAGTTCGGATACAAAAATATGCAAAAATCTGACTTGAAGACCATCAGAAATCTCAATCTCAGGTGATTTCATTGAAGCATAACGGATTTGTAACAATTATGAAACATTTATGGGATTTCTTTGCGGAAAATTTAGTTTGGAATATGAATATAATGCAAGTCTTTACATTGTTAGGAGCATTGGGAATGTTCCTTTACGGAATGAACCTGATGAGCTCAGGACTTCAGAAGGCGGCAGGCGACAAGCTTCGCGGACTGCTTTCTTCAATGACGTCAAACCCGTTCAAGGGAGTGCTGACGGGATTGGGAGTGACTACGGTGATCCAGTCATCTTCTGCAACTACCGTAATGGTGGTCAGCTTCGTAAATGCAGGCCTTCTGACACTGACTCAGGCTATCGGAGTGATAATGGGCGCTAACATCGGAACCACAGTAACAGCCTGGATGGTATCGTGGCTGGGCTTCAAGGCTGACATCTCCGTTCTTGCCGTACCGATGATGCTGCTTGGTTTCCTGTTCTCCAATTCGAAGAAGGACAACAGAAAGAACATCGGCGAGCTGATCGTCGGCTTCAGCCTGCTGTTCCTCGGTCTGTCATTCATGAAGAACTCCGTCCCAGACCTCAGGCAGACACCGGAAGTCCTTGAGTTCGTAAGTGCATGGTCAGCGCACGGCTTCGGATCTGTATTGATATTCCTGGTTTTCGGCACAGTGCTCACCCTTATACTCCAGTCTTCATCAGCAACAATGGCAATCACGCTCATAATGCTCAGCATG
The DNA here is from genome assembly GCA_017631875.1 of Bacteroidales bacterium. The sequence continues at coordinate 5,323 of JAGBSL010000012.1, forward strand.
GGATGGATACCGTTCCCGATGGCATGCGCTATGGTTCTGGGTGAAAATATAGGTACTACAATCACTGCCAACATCGCCGCTTCGGTCGGCAATACACAGGCTAAGCGAGCAGCGATGTCGCACACGATCTTCAATGTCTTTGGCGTAGCATGGGCCTTGATTCTCTTCAAGCCATTCCTGGGCCTTGTCGGCTTTATCATCGAGCATCTTTTCGGTCTTCCGAACCCGAATGCAGACACCTTTGCGGTTATTGATTCGGCTTCAAGCGAGGGCGCGGCGGCGCTGTATGGACTATCGATGCTTCACACATTGTTCAACCTGATCAACACTCTTATCATGGTCTGGTTCACGAAGTTCATTGCGAAGGCCGTGACATGGATCATTCCGGCGCCAAAGAATCAGGAGAAGGAGGTATTCAGGCTCAAGTACATTTCTGCAGGTCCGCTTGCAACTCCAGAGCTGTCAGTCGAGCAGGCATTCTGCGAGATCATCCACTTTGCACAGATCTCAAAGAACGGTGCAGCATATGCAAAGGAGGCTATAAATGCCGCAGAGACTGATAAGTTCGAGGAACTTAGAGAGAAACTCGTCAAGTATGAAGAGATTTCAGACCGTATCGAGTTCGAGATAGCCACATTCCTTAATGGCGTCACTTCCGATGAGGTCAGCGAAAGCACATCGGTCAAGATCAAGTCAATGTACAGGATCATCGGTGAGATGGAGTCTCTCGGAGATTCGGGTGAGGCTATCAGCAGAATCCTCTCAAGGAAAAACATCCACAACAAGGTGTTCGACGCCGAGTCTGTCAAGAATCTCAATATCATGGCAGATGCTGTAAACGAGGCTTATGACGCAATGATAGCGAACCTTACAGCAGCGTGGGAGGGCAGACTTGAGAATATAATCAATGCATACAATGCAGAGGATAAAATCAACAACCTCAGAGATATGTTCAGAGATGCGGTGATCGAAGGAGTTGACTCCGGAGATAAAAATTACCAGACCAGCGTATACTTCATGGATATCCTGAGCGAGTACGAGCGCATGGGTGACTTCATGATCAACATATCACAGAATCTCATAAAGGCGTATAACCTTCACTATAAATTTCCCACTTCGACTGAAATTGACTGACGAGGGATAAAACAGTCAAAACTCCTTATCAGATAAATGACCGGTGCGCCAAATATCCGTGAATATATGGCGCACCGCGATGCCGCTCAATACGCTCATATATTCTTTTGCAAACAAATTTTTCTTGTATTTCACATCTGAACAATTTAAATTTACACATCAGACTAACACATATAAGGGAAACATTCGAACCTGCATATGGGAAGCACAAAATCACTGAATAATATCACCGGGTTTAACTAGAAAAAGAAGATGAACGGCACTTATGATAACTATCATCGCAGGCTAAGGAAATTCAGGATAAGCATTCAGGTCCTGATGATTCTTTCCGTATGTGTTCTTACCGCCTTGTCGATATTCAGAATATACATGCTAAACGGGTTTGAAACTCAATGGCCGTTCCAGAGAGCGACAAAGTGCCATGTTCACGAGGATAAAAACTTGCTTGGCATGCATGGCATTTCATACTCCTATGAGGTAGAGGGGAAATCCTTTGATGGATTCCAGCCTATAGCAAATAAGAATATACCGGGTCCTTCGACATATCAGATATATTATAACTCAAGGTACCCTCGGTTTAACTATGTTTCATCATATAACCTGGTTAAACTTTCCGGGATTAAAACATTGACTATTTCATTTGATTGCCTGCTATTATATCTGTTCCTGCTTCCATACCTTCATCGCTTTATCCCCACCGCAACGGAAATAAGAGATAGAAGATGGAAGGAAAAATACGGAACAGAAAAAAAATACAATCAATAGAAAGTAGGATCACAATATCTGTCTCTGCAGTCGGGATCGTTGAAGTATGGGAATTGGGACATGAACTCATCGACCGATGGTCTTTTCTGGCCTTCATCTCTGATAGTCGCCTCAAATGCGATGTCATCCATCAGACGTATTTTTATGTCCTTTTCAATCGCGACAGGCAACTGCTTCAGGTACTGATCCAATTCTCGGAATTTGGCAGGATATCTGGCAAACACCTCATATAGACCATAGGCCACTGCTTCAGCCGAACACTCATCTTTATTGTCCAGACAGTACACGAACAGATATGCATAGTCTTCCGGAGATGACGAAGGTTCCTTATAAAAATCCATCAACACAGTATGTTCTGCGAGGTAATCAAGAGAAACAGTGTCACGAATCTCATTGAAACAGTCCTGGAAGCCCATCAGATCTTCACTGACCACATAGTGAAGCGATATGTTTCCCAAGCTGTCAATCAACATCTCGGTCTGATATCCGCAATCGGTGTCATGCATATACATTCCGGTAGAAGCAACCAACTTATCTCCCTCAACGCTGAACCAGACTTTATCAGTCGGTGCGAGAATATAGATTTCTGGATTGGGGATTCCTTCGAATGATGTGGACTGTATACATTGCCCTGCGATGAACCTGCCTTTGTAAAACACGCGGTAGTGAATGGAATTATTCATCACTGTGATAATCTCACCCGGAGCCACCTCCAATGTCCCTGCAACCATATCATTGGGGACGACATCATATACAACACAATAATTGCCATATGTTTCCCCTTCCAAATCCAATGTGATAACGCTGTTCTGCAGAGCATCGAAGACAGCGTTGATTACGCTCGTGGCTTGAGGGCGCGACGCCTTTATATCGTGGTATATCTTTTCCACGTCGATACCGTCATGTATAGGATTTCTCAAATGCTCCAGAATGCGTGACTGAATATCAGAGTCTAGCGTACCTATTACATCTACCACAATGTAATTTTTCTGTTCAAGCAATTTGAACAGTTCTTCATTCCAACATTCGCTGGCCTCCACATTAGAGACTTCCGGAACTTCCATCAGAAACTTGCGGATAAGTTTATCATCTTGCTTTTGCGCAAATAGAAATATAAATGCAAAGGCCACTGACATCAGACCCAAAACTATCCAGATCCGTTTCATAGTAAGATATTTATTAGAATATTATTCCTATATGCAGACACACGGTGGTGAGCATTTTGTCTATGAGATGGTGTTCCCACCCTTTGGTACCGGGATATCGGTCGGTGTGACGGACATGCTGGAAACGTGGGCCTGCCGATGCGAACAGGCGGATCTCGTCACCAACTTTCACGTCGATTCCATAGCGCGTGCTTGCCATTAAACCGTATATGGACCGTTTAGATATGTCTTTGTCATCTTCTCCACCGAAGTTGAGCACCCATCCGGCATCCAACAGCAGATATGGCGACACCTTCTGGTGCGAACGGAAATTGTATTTGAATTCACCATAAAGAGGAATCATATATTGAGGACAGTATTGGTCATCCTTCAGCCCTGTTCTGTACAGCGCATTGGAGTATTCGAAACCAGTGCCGACTCCCATAAATATTGAAGGAGTCATGCGCCATCCGTTAACCATGCCGACTCCAAATAAGGATTTGTAGTAGTCGGTCAAGCCTGCAAATGCATATGCCTCAACCCTTTTTTCATAGCCTTTTTCAAATGCCTGGGCTGCCTGAGCCGTAATCAGGCACATGGAAATCGCGAGAATGATAACTTTTTTCATGGTTTAAATCTGCTGAATCTCAATTTTCCTATAGAACGGTTTAGAACACCTTTATTCCGAGACAGTAAGCCACGATTCCGATAATTCCTATCACTATAGGTACTACTGTGTAGGATATGATATGGATTACAGCTCCTGTAGAGATCATCTTTACAATGGTAATGATATTCATAGTCCTTTAAAAATAATAAGTCAGACCAAAAAACGAAGCTCGTGCCTTGTCTGTGTTGAAATGCTGCTCAAAGAAGAGGCGGAAGTGTCTCACATCAAATCCGGCTCTCAAGGAAAAATTGGCAATGTTCTGCGCATCGGCGTAATAGCTCTGTCCCCCACCTACTGCGACTCCGACATATGGCACTGTCCAATTCTTAAAGATCAAGAATCCCAGTCTATTCAGTTTGCAATCCAATGATGCATAGGCGGTCCAATACCTGTAGTTCTCCTGCAGTTGCATATTCAAAGGCATTGCATATGAAAATCCCAGACCGACCTCAAGTGGGGTCCTCCAGATACCGTATCTTCCTTCCAGACCAAACACTGTCATGGCGCCACCATACATGTTCGAGAAACCATAGCAATTGAACGCTTTCCAGTCGATCTCCCATCTTTTGAAATGATTGTATTCGACAATTGCATCTGGTTCCAGCGTGATATTCAGTTCGAGATCGCGATCCAGATTGACTTCCGCGCTGCTGTCTTTATATCCAACAGCATAGAACTGAAGCTTGACCAATCCTGCCGGCAGATTTAAGGAATAAACGCCATTCATGTCTGCGTAAGTTCCATGTCGGACCATATGCACACTCACGAACGGCACCGGTTCTCCTGTCTGGGCATCAGTTATCAAACCGCTGAGCCTGTACGTTACCTCCAAGGAGTCGTTCTGAGCATAAAGCCCCAACTGACCAATAAGACATGTAATAAATATCCATAAGAGTCTTTTCATATGCGTTTTGCGTTCGATCGAGGGTTCAGATAAAGATTATGTGATTCCACGATACGTCTTAAACGGGTTTCTTCAAGAGGGCAGATGACATGCATGTAGTAGTCCCAACCGAAGTCGATCTGCACCTTGTGCTTCAGGTTTACCAGCACGCACCAGGTCTCGTTTCGCAGGATGTCCCTTAACACATCGCGCAATTGTTCTCCCTTGATCCTGTCTTTGTAGCGGTGTCCTTTATTTTGATAATCCCCGACATAACCAATTGTCATATACTTACACTGCGATGTCTCCACGATTTCGACAGCGCACTCGACATAGCGGTTCTCAACCTCAAGATAGTCTTCCATGGTAAGGACAACACCGCCAAATGCTTTCCCGATATCGCTGAAATCCGTCCACTCTTCCCTGCAATACACGCCATTATCGTCATATCCCTCAGGCGGATATTTGACGATTTCATGCGTGCGCCTAGCCCAATATAAACTGTCCAGGCGTCGATGTATTCTTTCTTCCAAGTTCATAATCAGTCCGTTTCTTTATATTCAGCATTTTCTTGTCGCACCGGTCTTTTACAGGCCCCAGAACTTCAATTTGAAGTGGGATTCCACGATGGCTTCCATAGTGTCGTTCATGCCTGGGAAGAGGTCTCTTGATATCATTTTCTCGATTGTATCTACTGAGTATGCGTAAGTGCGGAGGGTGTTCTTATTGGGTTCATTGTCCATATAGAAGGCTATGGATTCGTAGGCTGGCCCTATGGGAACCAGCAGGGCTTTGAAGAATCCGTCCGGTATCCACACCTTATGCTCGCCGAGGGTACCGAACTTTCTGTCTTTGAAGACGGGGCCGCACACTATATACACCTTGCCGTATTTCTCGGCCATCCTTCTTGCAAGATTTTCAGTCTTCAGCCAATCGCCTCCGTTCAGCGTACGGTTCTGAGGACAGACGTTGCTCAGATAGAAGGACTCCTCATACGCCTGAACGGACCACTTCATATCAGCTTTAGGAGCCATGTGACCCTTATCCCAATTCTGATCATTCTTATAGTCCTCGCGCCATGACTTCCTGCCCTTCACCAATGGATCCCAGCAGAAGCTGGATTTTCCCTTGAACTCTCCCTGGAGTTCAGCCGATGTCAGTTCGTAGGCAACCCAATCGGGATTAAGGGTTGTTGAATTATAGGAAGTTGTATACCCGACATGCTCTATGACCTGTTCATCGGCAGAATATGCAGGCAGTTCAAGACGTACGGGCTTATCACGGCGGAGTTGTGTCGCGTCAGAAGATCCTGCTGAAAAACTTGAGATTAAAAGCAGGCTGAGTGCAGATATGTAAAACAGGCGTTTGTTCATATTTTAATATGGATCTAAATTATGTATTCAAAGTTAGGATTATTTTACGGAAATCCTGTCACTGTTCGACATATCGACAAGCGAAAGCCTTGCGGCCAGTTCTATTCCCGACATCATTGCCATGTACACATTATCTCCAGTCCTGCTGTAGCCGAAGGTCTTTCCCATCTCGCGGATGAGGCTTTCGAACGGCATTGCTCCCTGCTGCTTAAGTACATACAAGGCTGCATTCTTGGACTCCATGTCAGGGATGTGCATCGCCTCTCTTTCGTTGGAGTACCTGATCAGGGAATAGCTCTGAGGATCCTGGGAGTCCTTCCAGTAAACAGGACCTATTTCCTCGGTCTTCTTCAGATTCATGCTGTCGATAATCGATTGCATACGTGCAGCCACTCTCGGACCCATCCTGACAATGTCTATTGCCCTTAGCACCCTCTTGCAAAGCAGATCATGCTTTATCGGAGCCTCGGCTTCAATCACTTCTGCGATGTAGCCCTTGATGATGTCATCATAGAATCCGCTCGCAATACCGTCGGCCGTAAGCGGGAATGAGACCAGTTCTGCAAATGTGTATGGCACAAGCCCGCTTGCGGACTCCGGTTCATGGGAAAGCGGTTCCACATCCTTATCAACCTCGGCACCAACTTCCTCAACGGAAGCGCCTACCGCAGTGAATCCGGAATTATAAAGCCTTATCGGTTCCTCTTCCACCTCGACATATCGTCCCGCAACAGCATCCTCGATCTTCGAACAGATCTCCGCCACTGCCGCTTCCTTATCGGTCCACCAGTCCATAGCCCAGAGTCTCCAGATATTCCAGCCGAGCTTACGGAGCACGCCCACCTGGACGATCTCACGATCCCTTGCCGAACGAGACGATGCATAATTGTATCCATCACAGAGGATACCGAAGATATAAGTATCAGGATCTGAAGGATTTACAACAGCTACATCCACCTTATAGCCCGAGCTTCCGATATTGGTACGCACCTCGTATCCCTCCTCACGGATTGCCTTTGCGACAGCCTCCACGAGACCGTCTGACGAGCCTGCAGCCGGAGCTTCAGACGAGCTCAAAGTCTCACCCCTTTCCGCATATTCCAGGAACTCCTTGAGACCTGCAACGCCCTCGGCCTGGGTCCTTCTGAGGTCGATCTGCTCGGAGCGGAGCGTAGAGAACACCTTCATCTCATAGCGTGCTCGCGACACCGCCACATTGAGTCGTCTCCAGCCACCGTCCCTGTTCAGCGGTCCGAAATTAAGCGTCACCCTGCCGGCCTTATCCTGTCCGTATCCGATAGAGAAGAGGATCACATCCCTCTCGTCACCCTGCACGTTCTCAAGGTTCTTGATGAAGATAGGTTCCTCGCACTCGAAAGCCACCTTTTCAAGATCAGGTCGCCTGACGAACAGATCGTTGAGCATATCCTCGAGAAGCGACTGCTGATTGGTATTGAAAGTAACCACACCGATACTCATCTTCGACAGTATCGGATCAGACAGCCTGCGTTCTATCTCCTTCATGATAGCCTCAGCCTCTGCTCTGTTCTGTCTGCTGCCTCCGCGGTCATACACACCATCCACATGCTGATAGCCGATCTTAGTGCACAAGTCATCCGGAGACGGGAACGTGTGAAGCTTGTTCTCGTAGTATTTGCTGTTGCTGAATGCTATGAGGCTTTCGTGCTTGCTTCGATAATGCCATCTGAGGTACTTGGACGGCAGGTTCAAGGCAAGACAGTCATCCAGGATGCTCTCCAGATCCTCGATATGCGGATTATCCTCGTCGAAGGTATTTGCATTGAAGAAGGTCGTAGGAGGAAGCTGCTTAGGGTCACCTACCACGATAATACTGCTTCCTCGGGCTATTGTTCCGACAGCTTCACATGTAGGCATCTGGGATGCCTCGTCAAAGATAACAAGGTCGAATTTCATTCCACCCGCCTTGATATACTGCGCTACGGACATCGGGCTCATGAGCATACATGGGCACATCCTATGCAGGAGATCTTGAATGCTTGCAAAGAAGTTGCGAAGCGAAATGCCCCTGCATCCGTTCTGGATGTTACGCTGAAGGATACCCACCTCAGAGGTTCGCGAGGCTTCCCTCTGCAATGCAGGAAGCGAAGATGCAATTTTAGCGAAAAGTTCCTCCCTGGTCAATGTCTCGAAGTCCTTGCAGAGTCCTCTGAACCTTCTTATCTTCTCCTCGAACAGTACTCCATGGAAAAGCTGAAGCTCCTGCTCTTGTGTCAGGACATACTCAGCGTAAGCCCTATAGAGCACCTTATGGAAGGCATCCTTGAGGACATCCGGTCCGTATGAGCCAGAGGAAATCTGCTTGGCTATCTCACTGAATCCTATATCCACAACACTATCCAAATGCCTGTTATAGAGAACCCAACTGCGTATCTTGTCCTTACCCGAGTGCCATCTGGAAACAAACTCTCTCGCGCATGCAAACACATCTCCAGAAGGTTCCGGCATACGTGCTCCTAGAGTATCGACAGCTCTTGCAAGACGGTAACGAAGCATCTCCCTTTCATCAAGAATGCAATTGAAGACGTCATATCCCTCAGCCGTAAGAACGCCGGCAAGAGTACCCAGAACCGCATCCACACGCTGCTGACCGGTCATACGCTTGCCGACAGCAGTCCTGACATTCCTTGCCATGACACAGGACTCCCTTACCTTGTTCCAGTCTGTATCATATCCGTTAAGGACATTCCTGATAAAAAGGTTTCCTAACTTAAGGTCTGTGATGAAGCGGTCCGCCTCCTGGAACGTCCTCAACTGCTTGAGGACAGCAAGCACCTGCTCGGCCGGAACTGGCTTGGAGCAATATGAGGCAAGTTTCTTGAGGAAACTCCTGCTGGCAAAGAATTTTACCAGAGCCATCTTCGACTGGATATCCCTCCACTGGGCATCATACGCCTTTGCATCGACTTCAAAGATGTCCTCGCCGTATTCGGCGGCAAGCTGCTTCCTCAGCGAATCGCGGAGCACGCCTTTTTCAACTGCCTCCTCGATGGCAGCAAGCGAGTTCTCCTGTTCAGCCAGAATTGCAGAATGAACGCCTTCCGTAGACAGCGGATAGCACAGTTCCATGAGAAAATCATATTCATCTTTCAGGATTTCTCCGCCTGCGACATTGAAGGCCTTTTCACGGAACACCTTGACCTTCTCTTCCAACGAATCGATAAGAGAAAGTATCTCAGGCAGGGAGTTCAAAGCTGTCTCTACGGAACCGTCATACTCCGTAGTGCCGATTCCTCGAAGAGGATTCTCAGAAGGGTTTCCGATGATGGCAAGCACTGTCTTAAGTTCATCCAGCGCGATCTCCATCCTTGCAACCATCTCACCGGTTACGGTCTCCGCTTTTGATGCCGTCATGGCAAATTCAGGACACTCTTCGTCTATGGAAGCATATCTCGATATGCAGTCATAGAGCGACATACCCAATGGATATGCCTTATGCAGCGCCTGGACGCATGCATTCATTTCGTCGCGCACGCTGTTGATATGCTCTGCCTCGATACAATACTCCTCAGGAGACCTGGTCATGGCGACTTCCGTAGTGCGCTTAAGCTGCGCAAGGACACTGGACTTCTTGGCCTTGTTGGAATGGAGTTCCAGACAGAACGGACCCAATCCTATTGAGTTAAGCCTGTTCTGCACCACCTCCAGCGCAGCCATCTTCTCCGCCACGAAAAGCACCTTCTTTCCTCTGTATAAGGCATTTGCAATGATATTGGTGATAGTCTGGGACTTTCCTGTGCCCGGAGGGCCATGAAGGATGAAGCTCTTGCCGCTGAGGGCAGCGGTTATCGCCTCGATCTGCGACGAGTCTGCGCTTATAGGCAGGAGCAGGTCACCGGCTCTGAACTTCTTGTCCAGGTCATCAGTCTCATTGATTTCCACATTAATGGTAGGGTCCACCACGCCGCTCATCAGGCTGGAGACGATAGGACTCTCTGCGAGTATGTCGGAGTGGGTGTGGATATCATTCCACATTATGAACTTGTTGAAGGAGAAGTTACCCAAGACAGCCTGATCGACCACATCCCAGTTCTTCTGCTCCATGATCTTCGTCCTTACCGTATTGAATACCAGCGAAATGTCTATGCCGCTTCCATCCTTCGGCAGCGGATCGAGGCCTCCTATGGTGATATCGAACATCTGGCGCAGAAGCTCCAGAAGCGTGATGTTCAACATCGTATCCTCATCCCTGCTCCTGAGCATATAGCCGCTGGAAGCAGACCTCCTGACCAGCTCTACAGGCACAAGAAGAATAGGAGCATATCTAGGCTTCTGGCTGGAAGGATTCTCATACCATCTGAGCAGACCAAGAGCCAGATACAGCGTATTGGCTCCGTTCTCCTCCATAGAAGTCTTGGCAGTCCTATACAAGTGTGTAAGGGATGCCCTCAACGGGCCCTCCTCAAGATATGCATGTATCCTGTTCTGCCTGAGTTCCTGCTGGATGACCTCGTGGATCGGGTCAGTCGCATTGACAGACTTATAGAGGCCGTTGCTCAGGAGCTCACAATCCCAATCCTGAGGCTTAGGACACACTCTGAAATCCTCGTTATTGGCCAAGGCATCCTCCAGCATGCCGATATTGGCAGAGATGAAAGGTATCGTGCCCTTTGTCATCCTGAGATTAAGCAGATTATTCCTGAGGGTCAGGTCCAGGAGTTTCCTCTCCCAGATGGTCTTCTTGCTGACTACCGCCTCGACATCTATGACAAGGTCAGTCGCGCTCATATCTGTCGGAGCAGCATTAGCCCTAGGTTCATCACAGTCTTCGACCACGTAGTTTCCTTCATCATCGACGGTCCTGAGCGGCAGAGGCCTGATCTGGCCTATCCTGGCCCTGCACACATCAAGGAAGTACGAGAATCTATCAGGATTCATTATCTCATGCTTAGCCGCATCGCAAGCCTTGTCGAAGCTCGCCTTGCTGCCCTCGTTCATGGCCGTACACTCCACGACAAGTATCTCGTTCATACCATCGGCCATACGCTTGGAAATCAGCGCAGGATCATCATTTATGCTGTCAGGGAACGAATCCGGAATCAGCCAGCAGCCGGCAAAGGCATGATTGTCGGTCAAGACCACCAACGGATGCAGACCGGCCGCCTCAAGGCAGCTGGCATACAGCATCGTCATGTCAAGGCAGTTACCCATCTTGAGGGTCATGATCTCATCTACGGTCCTGATCCTCTGGCCTTGCGACTCAAAGCTGGCCGGCGCCACACAATAAGTGATCGCCTTCTCGGCAATGGCTTCATAGATTGCAGCCATCTGGTATTTCACCCTATTAGGATCCCTGCTGATGTAGGCATCCAAAGACGGATTGCCCGTCCACCTGCCAAGGAACTCGGACGCACGCTTGTTGATGACGGCCACTCCCGGATGGTTCGGAGTCGAGAATGCCGCCAGACTTTCAGGCATGACGCCCGAGCCACTCCACTCATTGAAAGTGAGGATGGATATATTGCAATGCTTTTCGGCAAGCAGCTCGTCGCTGGATCTGGCCGTAAGGTTTATGGTGCCGGCGATCCTTTCGGTAAGGCTGGCAAGATAATCCGTCGAGAGCGTTATCGGCACCACGGAAATCCTCTTGGACGTGCCCGGAGCAAGCGAATCCAGATGCTGGGAATACTCCAGCGCAAACTGCGGCTCGAAATTAACGGAAAGATCGATGTCATCGACCTGCTCGTCACCTGTGTTCCTTAAAACGATTTCACGGATAACCGGCACATGATTCTGCTGCAATGCAAAATTTATCACCGGAATATAGCTCAAACTGATTTCCAGACCTTTACTCATATTATTATACTTGCGGATTCAAAGTTATAATATGATACGGAATCATTGGAATTTTGTGATGCATTATTTAGCAAAAAAACTCCCGGAACTTTGCAGTCCCGGGAGCATTTCGGCCCTGCTCGGGCCGGGCCAAAAATTCGAAGAATTTTTGGCCTACCAGATCACCACTCGTTCCTCCTCTGGAAGGAACATGGCTCCGTCGGTGATGCCGAAGGCATCGTAGAAGGTCTGGATGTTGCGGAGGGTCGCGTTCACGCGGTTCTTGCCGAGCGAGTGCACATCGACCTTTGTCAGGCGGGCAGCCTCCTCGTCGCGGATGTTCTGGCCCCAGATGGTTGCGTATGAAATATAGAAGCGCTGCGCTGCTGTGAAACCGTCAATCGGCTCAGGCTCGCCGGCAGTCTCGAATGTGTTCTGGAGTGCTGTGTAAGCCACTCTGAGACCACCCTGGTCAGCGATATTCTCGCCAAGAGAAAGAGCTCCGTCAGCCATAAGGGCAGGCTGACCGTCCTTTGCAGGGAGAATCACGATCTTGTTGAACTGATCCACGAGGATATCTGTGCGCTCCTTGAATGCAGCGGCATCAGCCTCTGTCCACCAGTTGGCCATGTTGCCGTCCTTGTCGAACTCACGTCCCTGATCGTCGAAGCCGTGTGTCATCTCGTGTCCGATCACCACTCCGATAGCACCGTAGTTCACAGCATCATCGGCAGATGGATTGTAGAACGGAGGCTGGAGGATAGCTGCAGGGAAGCAGATCTCGTTGGTTGTAGGGTTGTAGTATGCATTTACTGTCTGAGGTGACATGAACCATCTTTCGCGGTCCACCTCTTTACCGAGGTCAGCAAGATTGTCCGCTGTGTACCAAGCATTTGCACGCTTGACATTCTCCCAATATGAAACCTCAGGATCGATTGTAAGGGTCGAATAGTCCTTCCACTTGTCAGGATAGCCGATCTTCACTGTGAATGTGTTGAGTTTCTCATGAGCCTTGGCCTTTGTCTCGTCCGACATCCACTCGAGGGCATCGATGTGCTGGCCAAGCGCCACCTGGAGGTTCTTCACCATCTGGGTCATGCGCACCTTGTCGCTCTCAGGGAAATACTTCTTCACGTATACCTGGCCGATTGCATCCGAAAGGAGTCTGTTAGGCACTCCCATCGCGCGCTTCCAGCGCGGACGCATCTCCTGCTGGCCTGACATCTGACGGCCGAAGAAGTCGAAATGGGCAGCATAAAGCTCATCACCAACATAACCTGCAGCGCTGGCAATGACGCTTGCAGCGAGATATGTCTTCACTGTCTCAATATCCTCGTTGTTATAAAGTCCTATAACGGCCTCAATGACCTCAGGCTGGCCTACGATGACCTTGTCAAACTCACCTATGCCCATCTGGCCGAAATATGCGTTCCAGTTGAAATCTGGATACTTTGCAAGAAGTTCCTCCTTGGTCATGGCATTGTAGTTGGCTGTCACGTTGCGAAGCTCCACATTGCTGCGGAACGCCTCTGCCATCTTGGTCTCGAACGCGAGCACCTTCTGGGCTGCAGCGGCAGCATCTTCCCAACCGAGCATTGTAAATGCCTTGGTAAGCCACTGCACATATCCCTCGCGGAGGGCCTGATTTGCAGCCTCGAGGTAATAGTCACGGTTGCCCATTCCAAGACCGGCCTGGTCGATATAGAGCACGTTCATGGTGCTGTTGAGAAGGTCAGCGCTCACGCCTGTGCTGAACATCGGATTGCTTGAGCATGTGTGGATGATTGCGAGAGCATAAGGAAGGTACTCACGGCTGTTCACCGACATGAGTCTGTCTATATCAGCCTTCAAAGGAGCCACGCCCTCAGTATTCAGACGCACTGAATCGAGACCCATATTATAAAGGTCGGCGATCTTCTGATCCACAGTGCCCGGCTTTGCCTTAGACTTGGCGATATCTGCGAAAAGCTCATTCAGACGCACCTCGTTGGTCTCACGCAGCTGGTCGAATGTACCATAGCGTGCGAACTCTGGCTTCAGCGGATTCGCAGCCTGCCAGCCACCGGTTGCATACTGATAGAAATCGTCATTGAGAGCCACGCTCTCATCAAAATTTGCAGGATTGATAGCAGGCACCTGCTCAGCCTGCTTCACGTTACAACCCACCATAAGTGCAATTGTCGAAAAGGTTAACAGTAGTTTCTTCATGATATTATTTTCAAGCTTAGTCCACAAATGTAATCATTTTTCTGCTCTACTCCAGTATGCTTCTCACAAGAGATACTCCAGCCTGCTTCATCTGCTCTTCGGTAGTGACTTCCAGATATGTCAGATTCAGTGGGCAGCCTACCGCTGTGGACACTTCTGACTCAAGCATGATCAGATCGTCGATACCCGCATTCAAGAACGCCTCAATCCGTGGAACCTTATATAAAAGTTCCGAATCCTTTTTCTTGAAATAGATATAATCCGCAGTAATGGCAAAAGCTCTGGCGGTCACTTCATAATCAGACTTCTTCGTTATCGAGTTTATTTCGTTGAAATGCCTTATCCAAGACGCATCGTCTCTGATCTTCCGCATTCTTCTGGTATTGAGCCATCTGTTTTCCGACCAGCACGACAGTTCCATATCACGGATATCCCCATAGTCATCCGAAGTGCACAACGTGGCTCCTACCTGCATACCTTCAGACAGACATCCTTTCTGCACAAGTTCCCCTATACCATCGGAAGGGACCAAAAGAGCAAGTATCCGATCATTGTCATAGAAGAGATTCATCTCATATTTCCTATAAAATCTGTCATTGTAATCCTTCAGAAGCTGCCTGACCGTGTATACGCTGTTATCTTCGGATTCAAAATGCCATATGGTCTTCTGGTCTTCCGCCTCGACATCTTCCCAGTACCCGTTAATATCCAGATATGCGCGCTGTATATCATTCACTGCTTCAAGCAGATTCCCAGGCGAACTGTTATTGTACAACACAAGCAATATCTCCGACAGAGAATAGATCATCATCAATCTATTCGGCCGCACATCACTTTCCAACAGTTCTTTCCGCTTCCTGTCGACAATGGCATACCTTTGCAGCGATGAAGAATGCTCCAAAGCCTCATCCATCTTCACGAACATCCGTTCGCAGTCCATGCGAATGTCAAGCACATCGCCCGAATCCTTCCTATTCTGGAACGAAGGTATGATGTCCCATAGTATGAGGAGCATTATAGGCAACACATAATCACTGACATCCACATAATCATGCTGCATCTTTTCCAGATCCGCAAGCAGCTGCTTGTCTGAATTATCAATTTCTCCTGAGCAGAAAAACTCGATCAAAGCAGCAAAGCCATCTGTATTGCTGTTAAAATACTTATGCCTTCGGAACTCTGCCACATATTTACTTGCAGATATGTAATCTGTCAATAAGGAAATCAGGTCCAGATCAGAACTTATCTTTTTTGCATATACTGCATCCAAGGCCGAGAGTATAGCCTGCTTTATAAAGTGGTTATTACCTCCTATCCTTCCGAAGTTCCTTGTGCCTTCGCTATATCCGAGTGCCTGATACAGTTCTTCATCGGTACTGAAGAGAAGTCGTGTTCTTGATATGCCGTTAAGATAATCCTGATGGGTATACATAGATGGTGATGTCTCTAAAATATGCTTTAAATATACTAATAAATGCAAATTTAACCATATTTCGTCCTCAGCGACATTCAAGCAGACAAAACCTGCAAAACCTTGATACCTTTGCAAAAAACAAAACAAAATCATGAAAACAGTAACCACTGCCGCCGATTTAGGAAAGGCAATCAAGAATGGAGAAAGCGAGATCGCGATCGAAGGTGATCTGGCACAGAAAGTAATCAGAATCAAGGCAACCGGTAACGTGGCCTGGGCCATTGCTCTAGGAGCCGTAACAATAGGAATCGCCGCCATCCTGGCGTCGCCTAGCGTGGTAACGGGCCCTGCAGGAATAGTCGTTGAAGGAACACTTGTGACGCTCGCTACAACCACATGCGCAGCTGCTGTTGCCATCTGGGGAGTAAAGACCACCGTCGCCGCAATATCCATTGGAGTTGGAGGGCAAAACGTCAAGGCACTGCGCAGACTTAAGGATAATTACGAAATCGTCCAGAAGGGTTCGTCCAAAGTAATAATAAGAAAAACAAAATAAATAACTACAATCATGGAAAACAACACACCAAAAGACACAACTGAGTATCAGAAGCATTATTCTGATAAGGGACTGCTCGAGAAGATCGGCGGAGTTTTCAAGAAAGCGGGACTCAAGATCATTTACTATGCCTTACTGCTGTATTACGTCCTCAAGGACGAGGACACACCGTCACAGCAGAAGCTGATAATAATAGGCGCACTGGGATATTTCATCCTGCCGGTCGACCTGGTTCCGGACTTCATACCGGTCGCAGGCTTTGCTGACGACGCCGCCGCTTTGCTCGCATGCCTGAAGGCTGTCGGATCAAATGTGACACCAAAGATCAAGGCACAGGCCACCCAGAAGCTCAGCGATTGGTTCGACAACGTCGACACCACTAAGCTTGGAGAGTACGACCAGAATTACAATGAGTAATTACTGCTGGTCAGACTACTGAAGCACGACGTTCTCTTCGATAAGATCGAGGAGATCGTCTATATCCTCGTATGTCGCTGCTGTGGTGAGGACTGTCAGGAGCTTACAGGCATCCTCTGAGCCGACTGCAGAGCAGATGAAGTTACATGCGAGGTTATCTTCAGTCTCAAGCTCGAAGCCGAAGGCTGTCCTGCCAAGGAAGTCATACTCACAGATCGGGCTCTCATCCGGCTGAGGACCATTCTCACCGATAAGGTCGGCATATGTATCCTCTGCCTCAATGAGGGCATCGGAGCCCTCAGGCATAGGGCCGTAGCTGATCACCACTGACCTTGGATCACCCTCAACAGCAGTGATATCTATCATCGCACACTCTCTGCCGTCAGGTTCTGTGTACATCTCAGTCTCCACGCGCCAGATTTCCGGCACCTTAAGCTCGACTCCGCCGAAGCAGACTCTCATCAGTTTTATCTCGTTCATATATGTTTTGATTTCAATTCTTCAAAGTTATTAATTTACCTTGACAATCAGACCGATTATTGGGTAAAGTATAAGTACACTCGCCACCTTTTCTCCCGCTGCATCAAGAGCATCACGATAGATCTTCATCTGCGACGCATACTCGTCTGCGCACTCTTGCAAGGCAGTTTCCGAGGTTCCACTGAATGTCTTATAATCCACGATCACGCAGCGGTCCTTCGTCTTCCATACCATATCCATATCACCGTTGAAGACGCGTCCCTCAGCATCCTGGTAAGTGAACGGAAGCTCATGTTCAACGCCTCTTTCAGGGGCACCATACGTTTCACGCAGATAATCGCACAGGTCGTCGAAACGCGCAAGAAGCACTTCGGCGTTACTTGAATCGAGGCCATATGCCTGGAGAGTGCGCTGGGCAGCGGCAAGCCTCCTGGTCTTGTCAGGATGGGTGCCCACAGCATATATAGCATGAACACAATCTCCAAATTCATTGTCCTCAAGATTACCATGCGATATCTTTATGCGAGGATACGTCTTCACTGTCTCCGGCGACGCCAACGCTATCGCCTCCGAGTCCTTATACTTGCTCGGGATGTGACATTTCTCACAATAAGTTTTCGTCGCCGCTTCTTCTGGAAGAGAAAAGCCTGCGTCCTTGATTCTTGAAGGCAGTGAATCAGCGCCTTCATACCTCACCACCTCTGGCGTACACTGATAGCAGAGTGACTTGATTCCTACTCCCCAGATGTCGAACTCTCCGCTACCGACCGCCGAGTAGTCTATATCTGCTGCTGACGGGCAGCATTGTTGGAGTTTCTTCATTCCTGCTCCGACACTGCCGACTGTGAACACAAAATCTCTGGCACGGGTCAGGCCGACATAAAGCAGACGGCGTTCCTCTCCGAGGGTCTTCGCTGACACCCTATCAAACAACTGCCGCATAGCCTTGTCTGCTATAACTGCCTCCGTAAGCCATACTGGTTCATGAAATGACAAGGCAGGAACATAAACATCTCCCTGAAACCCGGAAAGCGAACGCAGAGATATCTTCTCGTCCATGTCTCCGTCAATATCAGTAAGGAACACTATCTTCCACTCAAGACCTTTTGCCTTATGATATGTCAAGACCTTGACGCCGGTATCCTGATTGTCGAACTTCGGTTCAGGCTTGTATGACTTTATGTAATCCAGGAACGACAAGAGATCGGAAGCCATTGCAAACATTGATGCAGAGCTGTCGAACTGACGGGCAATCTGGCGGACAAGGTCAATATTGGCCCTTCTGAGATCACCATCACCCCAACATGAAACGAAACCATACAGGTCAAACCTGGCGATCATGGCATCAATGACATCCACCACCGACAGAGTCCTGACCGACTTGAAGAACTGACGCAGAGCGCCCCAGGAATTGTCATGATCCGGATCAGAAACCTTAATAAGAACTTCACGCAAATCGTATCCATCGATCAATGACATCAGTTCAGCCTCGGACTTATCGTCCTGACGGCCGGTCGCAAGTCTGAGCAGAGAAAGAAGCAGAGACACCTCCGCCGAGTCCTTGAAATCGCTATCTACAAATGAGACAGGTACTCCGTTCTTCTTGAGCGAAGCAGCCACCTTTACTGCACTAGAGTTACTTCTGACTAGGACTGCGATATCAGAAGGTGATACTTTCAATCCTTCCAGAGCAGAATACTTTCCGTTGAGAACAGTGGTTATACCCGAGGCCAGCGCCGCAGCCCTTTCATCATCGTTTCCCCCTTCAACGTGGAAGTGATGAATGACAGGATAAGCTGTCTCATACGCCTCTCGTCCTGGCTCCAGCCTTATGTTCTTTTCCTCAAGGTCCGAACCAAACGCCTTTATGAACACCTTGTTGGAAAGGTCCACCAAAGTCGGATGCGAACGATATGAGCTATCCAGAATTTCCGAGGACAGACCCGTCTCGTCCTTCTTGAAGCCGGTAAAGGAAGCCTCATCTTTCTCGTCTTCCGGGAAGTTTGCAGAGAACTCGTTCACAAGTTCCACATTACTGCCTCTGAATCCATAGATTGCCTGTTTCGGGTCACCCACAAACCAGCTCTGTCTGACATTATCCGAAAGGATATCGAATATGCGGATCTGCACCGGGTTACAATCCTGGAACTCATCTACGAAGAGGTAATCAATTGACGATCTTATGTCTTCAAGAACCTCCTTCATGCCAAGCAACTCCAGGAAGATCACTTCCATATCACTAAAGTCGACGACTCCTCTTTCTCTCTTTAACTTCCGATATCCGTCCATCCACCTGAGGGCAATGTCGCATATCTTTCCCGCACATTCTGAAATTCTTGATGCATCTTCCGGGATTATACGCATGATGGCGTCAACCAAAGCATCATGAGATGCAGTTACAATTGCCTCATGAGTATCCTTCATATCCTTTTTGAGACCGAAAGGTTTATTATCCAGATCATCACACATACCCTTCAGCGTAGCAAGCGTAAAGGTACTGTTTTCAAGTATGGATCTGGCAACTCGAGCATGCCTTTGCGCCTTGTCTAGCGATCTTTGTGTATAAAAGGTATCATCTTCACAATAAACAAGATAACCCTCAGCGCACTCTCTCGCATGCTTGATCTTTGCCTCATTATGGCTAAGATCAAGCATCGCAGACAACATGGAAACCGATTTGTCGCGAATGGCCTTAAGACACGTTTCCTTATCACGTTCAAACATCAATGACTCTGAGATCTTGATCAGATGATCCTTCCAGAAATCATCATAGTAGCCTTCCTTCCCTTTGGTTATGCCGAACATCCTGACATATTCACGGAAGAATGTCATATCGTCGGCCGTAACCACTCCAGAGAGCGATTCCATGAGCAGTTTCTTTGAGTCAGCTTCCGCCACAGGGGTGACTCCCGGTGACATGCCGCAGAGGTACCAGTATCTGGTGATGTATGCTTGTGCTATCGAATGGATAGTGCCGATCATGGCTGCGTCCAGAGCAACCGCTTCCTCAAGGTAACCGGCCTCCATAAGTTTAGCCGCAGCTCTTTCCTTGAATTCTCCGGCAGCAGCCTTGGTAAATGTCGTAAGGATCATCCTCTCTGGAGAGCCCTTCTCTCCCATCTTTCCAGACACTATGTCTGTGATAATACCCACGAGTCTGGTTGTCTTTCCCGATCCCGCACCGGCAGATATGTTATGTATGTTCTTCATGATCCTTGTTAATTAAGTTTACCCTTCAAGACCTTGTTCTCACCATAGGAATTGTCTTTGATCTTCTTCAACTTGATGTTACCCTTGGAGTCAGTCACCTCTGTGTACATATCTTCTCCCTCTACCAGGATGCCGTTGCGCAGATTCTCCATTACTTCCTCATAAGCCGTAAAGAGTGCGTCCAGCGACTTCTCATATCCGCATTTCGACTTTATCTCCTCACCACCAATGAATGGATACGCTGTCAGAAGTTCCGAAGTAGCCAGCATATAGAATCCTACGGCACGTACCTCTCCTGCCGGAAGACGTCTCTCCTGAACCATCTTCTCCACCAGTGCCCTGTACATCACAAGCTGATAATCCTTACCACCCTTAACCTGCATATATCTTTTTTCCCGGCCAGAATTACCGTGGTATTTCAAGTCAAATATGACATAATTTCCTTCTTCATCCTGAAGCAGCAGATCCAGACGTGCATTGAGAGCAATATCTGTTTTGTGACCAGGACAAGTAATGGTGCCAGAGACATCAAGTTCGGATCCGAATATCCTGAGACCATTGTCCTTCATCAATCCAATCCATGTCGGGATCGAATGCATCTGAAGCTGGGTCTTGAGGAATCTGCACAGAATCTCGTTTTCCGGCTGATTAAGCTCAAGTCCGCAATGTTTTACGGCAGCGGCGAATATGCTGTCATATTCTTTATTGAAGACTTCCTCGAACTGAGCGGCAGTGCATCTGCGATTGGCGTCCTTGGCTTTGTTGTATATACTCTCGAACACATAATGGGCTACGTTGCCGAGGGTAGCGGATTCATTGCTGGAACTGTCATCCCAGAGTCCCATCAAGTACGACATGGCATAGTCGAAGGGACGTTCCAGAAGTTTCTCAAGCGATGACGGACTCAATGGCTTCCCCAAACGGCCATCGAAGAATCCAACGCCTAAATTATGCTGCAACTTCTGAGTCCTTGGATCTCTGAGTTCATCATGCACAAGAGATGATTCATCGATTTTGACATACGGGATTTCGTCTTTGCCCATGGCACCGACCAGTATCTGATGCTTCGCCGGTATCTCCGTTCCCACCTTGTCGCAAAGAACCATAGTCAGACTTCTCACATTTGAAAGCGAAGCATTGACAGACTCCCTGGACTGCACCAGAAGGGTTCTGCGAGTCGGTATATCCATAACTTCCTTGAGCTTCTCCACATCCGCATCTGAAAGAAATGCGTATGGGTATGGTTCCTTCGAAGGGACTGGATCCATCCATACGGCCGCCTCCACCGGCGCCGCTATTGTATCAACACCCGGCGCTACCTTCATGGCACCGACCTCTTTCCTGTGCAGACTGACTTTCTGCGGGCTATAGGAATAATCAGAAAGCTTCTTGAGTTCTTCAGGACCGATATGCTTTCCCTTATAGCCCAAAAGGTCGAGAATGCTCACGAACGCATCACAGATCTGTCCCAACTGCTTACCTTCTTCTTTTCCCTTGGCCCATTTCCCTAATGCCTTGACAAGCTTGATGACATGGTCACAGTCGATATCGGTGCATGAATTCACGAACGGCAACCATACCTTTATATCCTCAACAGACGCGTCGCCTGTGACATATTGATTCAGTATGTCATCAAATGACTTACCGCTGATTTCATTGGTACCCAATCCACCTTGTCTTTTGATGTGGTCCAAAAGCTTATGACGAAGACCTCCTCTTCCCTCTGCGTCCTTAAACTGATCCAGCGGATGTGGACATGCGTTCAGATATGATACCACGTTGGAAAGATGGTATTTTGGGCAGCACAGCTGCATCAGATCCACAAACAAATGCGGAATCTGGTGATTGGATGCTGATGATTCCGAGCCAGTGGTAGGTTTGCCGAGGGCGCGGAGCGACCAGTCAAGCGGTGCGGCATCCGAGCAGATAACAAGGTCCTGCGGACGGTTCAGCGATACCCACATGCATGCGTCCACATAGTCCTTGAAACGCTTCACCTCTATATTTTGAGGAAGTTCCTTACCCTTTGCAGGGTATGTGACTTTCCATCCCTCTGCCTTGAGAAGATCTGTCAGTGTCCTCCATACAGGCTCCAGCGCCTCATACGGAATCACAGATTCCAGCTCCATAGGCATGATGCCCGAGCCCGGGATAGCGCTGATAACCTCTCTGACCTTGTCACTGAAAGTCCTGCATCCCGATGTGCGGAACGATTGCTCAAGCGCGCCAAGCTCCTCCATTATCGCCTTGGCATTGCTGCTCAGGCCCTCAGGAAGAACCGTCTCAGGAGTCCACCCGCACATCACCAGGGCGTCCCTCCACGCAAGGAGTCTCTCTGCTACCGCAAGAGGCTCTATTTCAAAAGATTCCTTGTAAAAAGGGTCAGCTTCTTCTATAACGTCCTTTATGACCTTGTACCATGAACATAAAATTTCATGCTGAGGCTGGTCAAGTCCCGTTAGGCCCAGACGCATGCTAAGTTCGTCTATAAGTCCCATCGGGCCGACATACTTCCGGCTTGTCATACATTTGCCCAACCCTGGGTCCGGAGTCCATACTCCGCTGTCATAATAAGGATTGAAAATCAGTTTTATCATGGTCAGTCAGTTATTACTCTCAATCTATCTCACCCTGTACCGTGCGAGGGATAACAAATATACGTAATAAGTAGATACATTGTTAACCCATAGAGCAAAAAAAGAGTCAGTTCCTTGACTGACTCTCATGATACTTTACTGTTCCGCTTCCCATGCGGCGATGTTGCGGCTCTGGTCCACCCAGATCAGTTTGGATGTGTCATACCCTCTAGCCTGGGCCTCATCCAGGACCATCTGCAGAAGTGCAGGATCCGGCTTCGGCGTGCGGGACAGGATCCAGAGATAGTTCTCCGACTTGCTTCCCACCAACGAGATCTGGTAGTTCTCGTCCACCATCATGACATTGTAATCGGAATAGAAGAACAGGAAGAATGAAACCCTCAAGGCGCCTGGCTCACCGTTCGGATCAGGATACTTGGCCTTGCCCTCGGCCAGCTTGAACTTGCCGTCCTTCCATCCGGTGTTCAGCACTATCACCTTACCGTCATCCTGAAGGATGTACTGGGCCATGGTATTGTCCATGCCCCTCTCGAAACTGTGGTCATAGCGTGCAATCTCATACCACTCTCCAAGATAGCGGTTCAGGTCAAATTCCTTTACTGTGGAATTGTCGAAATCCTTGGTACATGCCCATACAGGAAGCGCAGCCGCAAAAAGGCTTAAAATCATCAGACGTTTCATAACACTACATTTAAAAACTAACGCCTGACGCCAAGTCAAAAACCGTTCCTACGCCAGTTGGCTCGACCGCATACTCAAAGCCCGTGGCAGGCAACCACTTAGCTCTCAACTACTTAGGCAATCATTATCCGTTACTTTTACACGCTAACTAAACCTTAAAACACTAATACGCAGCAACTTAACCGCCACAACCCAAACCTATACATCGCAACAAAGGGATTAGATTTCGTTCTCCAAGCGGGAGATCAGTCCCTCGTCTGCGGGAAGCCACCGGACTGAACGGAGAGTATCGCGGGTAAGCCATGCGGCGGCTTCATGTTCGTTAAGCTGGAGCGATTCCGACTGCAGGGTGCAGATGAAGCAGTGCATGGTCAGATGAAAGTCAGGGTAATCCCACTCAACCGTTTCAATTAGATCGCCAACCTGTATTTCTGCATCGAGTTCCTCTTTGATTTCGCGCACCAGAGCTTCCTGCGGAGTCTCCCCCGGCTCCATCTTGCCGCCGGGAAATTCCCACCATCCCTTCCATGGACCATATCCACGCTGCGTCGCAAAGACTTTTCCTTCCTTGACTATTATCGCTGCTACAACTTCTATTGTCTTCATGATTATTCCTCTTTTGATATTCTTTACAAAGTTATTGTTAACTTTGCTACAACCAACACTTAATAGCATGAAAAGGATTCTAATGATTGCGGCACTGTGCCTGATAGGCATGGGAGCTATGGCACAAGGCAAAAAAGGAAAGGAAGCGGAAGCACCGGTACCGATGTACGAAGTGAAGTCAGGCATTGTGACAATGGAGATGGAGATGATGGGACGAAAGGTAGTACAGGAAATCTACTTTGACGACTTCGGAGCGAAGCAGGCAATGAAGATGGAGATGCGAGGAAAGAAGATAAGAGCCATAGAGATAGACGGCGAGAACATCATGATTGACGACGAAGCCATGACTGCATTCAGAATGCCAGCCATGGGCATGGGAGGCAACGAAAAGATCAACTTCCTTGACAAGTCAGAGAAGAATATCAAGAAGAACAAGATCAAGGAACTTGGAACAGAAGTAATTGCAGGTAAGGAATGCACCAAGTACTCTGTAGCCATCTTCATGATGGGACAGGTTGTAAAGCAGCAGGTATGGGTATACAAGGGCATTACCCTAAAGACTGCCATCAGTACCGATTACGGCGAAATGGGAATGACAGCCACGAGCATCGTCGAGGACGTGGAGATTCCTGCAGAAACGTTCGAGGTCCCGGAGGGAGTTGAGATCCAGACAATGAGCCGAGGAGGACATATGGGAGGAGGCAACATGGGCGGCGGCCCGGAATTCTAGAAATAAAAAATCTGCATCGGTCCGATGCAGATTTTTTATTAGAATCTAAGAGCCAGAGTCATGCCGGCAGTCGGCTGAACACCTGAAGCAGTGTGGACGTAATTCACTGAAGGATAGAGATCTACATCAAGACCATAGTACCCTGACTTCCTTAGATCTTCCATGTACATGTTCTTTACTTTTGCTACGCGGACACCGTCTACGATAGAGCAGATGTCTATAGCAAGTATACCGGCAAGTCCCATGAGCACAAGCGTGTCCGATTCTGCAATTGCAGATAAACCTATAAGTATATTGCAGCCGACATGTCCACCAAGATAAGCGAATCCGCGTCCCCATTCGCCGCAGATCATCTGACCTAGACCCGGAATGAAGAAGGAAGCGATGCCCGAGCCGGCAGGACTATACCTGTCAAATGGGGACTTCTGATAGAGACGGTAATCATAGACCTCTGCCATCTCCTTGTATTTCATAGGAACCATAGCCAAAGACTGCTTCTGGTCGAACACCTCGTTGCGTCCTGTTGCATAACGTATCATGAGGATTTCGTTCTTAAGCATCGTGTATGTCACCCCTTCAGGTTCGTCCCATAGGCGGAACCTTACATAGTCCGGGCCTACCTCATCAACGATTGCAGGTATATCCTCACCGTTTCTCTTAGTCACAAAGTCCTGGGCAGCAGCGGAAACCGCAAAGAATGCCAGGGCAGAAAGAATCATGATCAATCTTTTCATATCCAGTTAATTTAGTCGATTACAAATTTATACATATTTCCGGTCTCGGCAATAGATGCAAAACCATTTGATTATATTGCACCGCAGTCCGGATTTTTTACTATCTTTACAAATTATTGTAAAGCCATTACAATGGGACTGTTTATTAAGAAAAATATCGCAGGACTCGTCGAAAAGGCCGGACTGCTCAAAAGCCGCCTCTGTGTGGCGGGCTGCGCACTTCTTGTGCTATGTAACATCCTCGGATTCACCCTTCTTGTTGAAGGAGTATCGGCAATTTTCCTAATCATCTCAAACGCACTTACAGTGACCTTTACGGTCCTTGCATTCTCTCCAGCAGGCACTCTCCTGCAGAACGCCCTGACCAAGAAGCAGGCTGAACTCGACAGCAAGCAGACGCTTGAAAAGCGTATTGAAGCGCTTGAGCGCGAGAATAACGAGCTCATAGGGAAACTGGACACGAGACACCAGACCGACGGAATGCCGGGCAACATCAGTTTCACATTCAAGCTTGAGAAGATGGAATACGCCAAGAAGGGCTACATGGTCAAGGAGAACGACCTCGAAAGCCTGATGCAGGACGAGAAGTACCAGGACATGATTCCGGGAAAAGGAGGCTGGACAAAGATGCTGGAGTTCCTCAAGCTCAAAGACAAGGGTCAAAGGAAGATTCTCTACATCAAGAAAGCATACTACAAGGCATCCATCGGCATAGACTTCGGCAAAATCAAATACGCCATCGACGGCGACTACATTTATTTTGCAGGAGTCCGTTTCTCAAAACTGCATGACATATCAAGTGAGCTGGAACACGACTCGCAGGACGTCGAACGAATGATCATCCTCAACGAGACCGAAAAGGGAGTGAAGGTGGAGAGTGATCCGGAGTACTCCGAATTCATCAAGGCATACAGCGCAGTACAGGAAAGCCAGACACAGGAGGCGATCGAGGCTGACGTCGAGGCGATATGCACCCAGTACACCTCAGTGCTCCAGAGCAACCTTGCGAAGAAATTCAAGTTCATCAGATTCGTTGGGGACGAGGAGGTGCTCGGCAGCACATTGACCTGGTATGCACTCAGCGAGGGCGCAGCCGACAGGCAGGTCAGCGTCGTGGCCTCGAACATGCTCATGCTGGCCGACGTGATCCAGCAGACAACCGAAGCGGAAGAACAGGAAATAATCATAAAATAACACATAGAAAACTTATGGAAAGAATCATCGAATGCGTGCCTAATTTCAGTGAAGGCCGCAACATGGAAGTAATCAATTCGATCGTCGCTTCGATCGAGAAAGCAGGTGGTGTAAAGGTTCTGGACGTCGATCCGGGCGAGGCTACCAACCGTACAGTAGTAACATTCGTGGGAAGCCCTGAGGCTGTCCTCGAGGCTGCATTCCAGGGCGTGAAGCGTGCCGGCGAGCTCATCGACATGCGTCAGCACCATGGTGCACACCCACGTTCAGGTGCTACTGACGTACTTCCACTCATCCCTATTTCCGGTATTACACTCGAAGAATGCGCTGAACTGGCAAGAAAGCTGGCTGAGCGCATTTATAATGAACTCGAGATCCCATGCTACTGCTATGAGGCCGCAGCCCAGAGACCTGAGCGCAAGAACCTCGCGGTATGCCGCGCAGGTGAATATGAGGCTCTGCCTGAGAAGATGGGCGACCCTCAGCGCCAGCCAGACTTCGGTCCGGGCGAATACACCGAGCGCACAGCGCAGGCAGGTGCTACCAACGTAGGTGCGCGCGACTTCCTCATCGCGGTGAACTATAACCTCAACACGACTTCGACCCGCCGTGCAAATGCGATCGCATACGACGTACGCGAAAAGGGTCGTCCGAAGAGAGAGGGCAACCCTATCACCGGTAAGATCGTGAAGGATGAGAACGGCAAGACCGTGATGATTCCTGGTACATTGAAGGGCTGCAAGGCAATCGGCTGGTTCATCGACGAGTACGGCATCGCACAGGTATCGATGAACATCACAGATATCAACACCACCCCACTCCACGTTGCATTCGACGAGGTATGCCGTGCGGCACAGGCCCGCGGCCTCCGCGTGACCGGTACTGAGATCGTAGGTCTCGTACCAAAGCGCACCCTCATCGAGGCAGGCCGTTACTTCCTCGAGAAGCAGCAGCGCTCAACAGGTATATCTGACGAGGAGATCATCAAAATTGCAGTGAAGTCAATGGGACTTGACGACCTCAAGCCATTCGAGCCAAAGGAGAAGGTAATCGAGTACCTGATCGAGGACGAGGCGACTGCAGCAGCAAAGGAGAGACTCGTGCGCATGACCTGCAAGGGCTTTGCAAACGAGACCGCTTCTGAGTCACCTGCTCCAGGCGGCGGATCTATCTCAGCATACATGGGCGCTCTCGGAGCTGCTCTTGGAACAATGGTGGCTAACCTTTCATCTCACAAGGCAGGATGGGATGCACGCTGGAAGGAGTTCTCTGACTGGGCAGACAAGGGACAGGCTGTGATGAACAGACTCCTTGCCCTGGTTGACGAGGACACTGCAGCGTTCGACAAGATCATGGCCGCTCTCGGCATGCCTAAGGGTTCTGACGAGGAGAAGGCAGCGCGCGCCGCTGCTCTCGAGGCTGCAACCCTCTATGCTACTGAGGTTCCATTGAAGACCATGAAGGCTTCTCTTGAGGTGTTCCCTATCGTGAAGGCTATGGCTACAGAGGGTAACCCGGCATCGGTTTCTGACGCAGGTGTTGGTGCGCTCGCAGCACGCAGCGCCGTCCTCGGAGCACAGATGAACGTACGCATCAACGCAGCCGGCCTCGCTGACAAGGCTGCAGCCGAGAAACTCTGCGCAGAGGCTGCTGAAATCGCAGCAGCCGCAATCGCCGCTGAGGCCGAAGTCCTTGAAATAGTTAACGCAAAGCTCTAACATACATATGAACAAATTCCACGAAGATATATTGGCAGGTATTCCGGCGATACTTCCGGAGCCGAAACCTTATGACACAACAGTGAGCCACGCCCCTAAGCGCAAGGAGATCCTCAGCGCGGAGGAGAAGGTGCTGGCTATCAAGAACGCTCTCCGTTACTTCCCTGCTGAGAACCATGCGGTTCTCGCAGAGGAGTTTGCGCAGGAGCTCAAGGAGTACGGCCGCATCTACATGTACCGTCTCCGTCCTGATTACGAGATGTACGCGCGCCCTATCGACGAGTACCCTGCAAAGTCAAAGCAGGCTGCTGCGATCATGGCGATGATCCAGAACAACCTCGACTATCGCGTTGCCCAGCACCCTCACGAGCTTATCACATACGGTGGTAACGGCGCAGTGTTCCAGAACTGGGCTCAGTACCGCCTCGTGATGCAGTACCTCGCGACTATGACCGACGAGCAGACTCTCGTGATGTACTCAGGCCACCCACTCGGACTCTTCCCTAGCCACAAGGACGCTCCGCGCGTGATCGTGACCAACGGTATGGTGATTCCGAACTACTCGAAGCCTGACCATTGGGAGAAGTTCAATGCTCTCGGCGTTTCGCAGTACGGCCAGATGACCGCAGGTTCATATATGTACATCGGTCCTCAGGGTATCGTTCACGGAACGACAATCACCGTGATGAACGCGGCTCGCAAGCAGCTCAAGGCACGCGGCCTCGCAGGCACTGAGGAGAACATGAAGGGCATGCTCTTCGTTACTGCCGGTCTCGGCGGTATGTCAGGCGCACAGCCAAAGGCCGGCGTCATTTCGGGCGTTGTGAGCGTATGTGCGGAGGTTAACCCTCATGCAGCGCACAAGCGCCACGACCAGGGCTGGGTTGACGAGATTCATGAGGACCTCGACGTGCTCATCCCTCGCATCCGCAAGGCAATGGAGGACAAGGAGGTCATCTCGATCGCATACCTCGGTAACGTCGTCGATCTTTGGGAGAGACTTGCTGAGGAGAACGTACACGTAGACCTCGGTTCAGACCAGACATCGCTTCACAACCCATGGGCGGGAGGTTACTACCCTGTGGGATATTCATATGAGGAGTCTAACCGCATGATGGCCGAGGAGCCAGAGAAGTTCAAGGAGTGCGTGCAGGAGTCTCTCCGTCGCCACGCTGCTGCAGTCAACAAGCTGGCTGACAGAGGAATGTACTTCTTTGACTATGGTAACGCGTTCCTTCTTGAGGCATCGCGCGCCGGCGCTGACGTAGTCCGCGAGGACGGCCGCTTCAAGTATCCTTCATACGTACAAGACATCATGGGACCTCTCTTCTTTGACTACGGATTCGGCCCATTCCGCTGGGTATGTATGTCAGAGAACCCTGAGGACCTCGCAAAGTCAGACGCTATCGCAGCTAAGGTGCTCCGCGAGATCATGGCAGAGGCACCGGAGGAGATCCAGGGTCAGATGATGGACAACATCCGTTGGATCGATGAGGCTGGACGCAACAACCTCGTGGTAGGTTCACAGGCACGTATCCTCTATGCTGACTGCGAAGGCCGTACTAAGATCGCCCTTGCATTCAACGAGGCCATCAAGAACGGAGAGATTTCAGCTCCTATCGTTCTCGGACGTGACCACCACGACGTATCAGGTACAGACTCACCGTTCCGTGAGACTTCAAACATCTATGACGGATCGCAGTTCTGCGCCGACATGGCAGTGCACAATGTCATCGGCGACGGATTCCGCGGCGCTACATGGGTATCTATCCATAACGGCGGCGGAGTCGGCTGGGGCGAGGTAATGAACGGTGGATTCGGTATGGTCATCGACGGATCGGCCGATTCGGACCGCCACATCAAGGACATGCTCCTGTGGGACGTGAACAACGGTATCGCACGCCGAAGCTGGGCCCGCAACGAGGGCGCCATGAACGCGATCAAGCGTGAGATGGAGCGCACTCCGGGCCTGAAGGTCACCATCCCTAACATCGCAGACGACGAACTCATCAGAAACATTTTAAAGTAATGACACATATAATTTCCAATAAGCACCTGACCATAGAGAAGGTCAATGAAATCGTTTCAAAGGGTCTCAAGCTTGAGCTCAGTCCCGAGTCCGAGGCAGCCATCGTGAAATGCCGCAAGTTCCTCGACAGCAAGATGGAGGACATCGGAAGACCTGTCTACGGAGTGACAACCGGCTTCGGTTCGCTCTGCAACATCTCTATCCCTGCTGAGGATCTCTCGCAGCTCCAGCACAACCTCGTGATGTCGCACGCATGCGGCACAGGCGAGACAGTGCGCCCTGAGATCGTGAAGCTCATGCTCCTTCTTAAGGTCCAGTCACTCTCTTACGGCTACTCTGGAGTGCAGCTCGTTACTGTACAGCGCCTTATGGACATGTTCAACAACGACGTGCTTCCTGTGGTTTACCAGCAGGGCTCGCTCGGAGCTTCCGGCGACCTCGCTCCGCTCGCCCACCTCTGCCTCCCGCTCATCGGCATGGGCGAAGTGCTTTACAAGGGTGCTGTGCGCCCATCAGCTGAGGTCTGGGCAGAACTCGGCTGGGAGCCTATCAAGCTCCAGTCAAAGGAGGGTCTCGCACTTTTGAACGGTACCCAGTTCATGAGTTCGAATGCCGTATGGTCACTCATCCAGGCAGAGCGTCTGTCTGACTGGGCCGACAAGATCGGCGCAATGTCTCTCGAGGCATTCGACGGCCGCATCGAGCCTTTCTACCCACAGGTTCACGAGGTACGTCCGCACAGAGGCCAGATCGAGACTGCTGAGCATTTCCGCAAGCTCCTCGAGGGCAGCGAGATCATCAAGCAGAAGAAGGTTCATGTACAGGATCCATATTCATTCCGCTGCATCCCGCAGGTACACGGAGCTTCGAAGGACACCATCAGATATGTGAAGTCTGTGATCGAGACAGAGATCAACAGTGCGACTGACAACCCTACAGTATTCCCTGACGAGGACCTCATCATCTCGGCAGGTAACTTCCACGGCCAGCCTATCGCCATCCCTATGGACATGCTGACCATCGCACTCTCGGAGCTCTCGAACATCTCAGAGCGCCGTATCTACAAGCTGATCTCAGGTCAGAGAGGTCTTCCTAACTTCCTTGTGGCAAAGCCAGGTCTGAACAGCGGCTTCATGATTCCTCAGTATACTGCGGCTTCTATCGTGAGCCAGAGCAAGGGTCTCTGTATGCCTGCTTCAGCTGACTCCATCCCTTCTTCACAG
The DNA here is from genome assembly GCA_017631875.1 of Bacteroidales bacterium. The sequence goes on from JAGBSL010000012.1 coordinate 36,904, forward strand.
GGTCAGGAGGACCATGTCAGCATGGGTGCAAATGCTGCAACAAAGCTCGTTCGCGTAGTCGAAAACACTGAAAGAGTTTTGGCTATCGAGCTCTTCAATGCAGCGCAGGCTCTCGAGTTCCGCAGACCGTTGAGATCGTCATGGGCGATCGAGAAGATCTTCGCCGGCTACCGCAAGGTGGTACCGTTCATCGAAGATGACCGCTACATGCACCCGCTCATTGAGAAGTCCATCGAGTTCATCCGCTAAGCGTTTCACGTAAAGCACTACATATCAACATCTTAAGCAAATGTCCTGCATTCCTTGCCATGCAGGACATTTACACAAACGATTGAACATCAATCAATTACAGAAGCACACTACAAAATGAAGACTGTAATATACAACATAGGGACACTGGCTGGTATACTGCCGGCAGACGTGAGGAAGCTTGAGGGCTCACAGATGAACACTGTGGAGTGCATCGAGAATGCTTACCTGGTCATCGAGGACGGGGTCATCACGGAGTTTGGGCAGAGCCAGGGGGGTAGCACGGTTTTGAATACCGATACAACCACCGACATTGAATTCATCGATGCGAAGGGCGGATATGTGATGCCGGCTTTCTGTGACAGCCATACTCACATCGTTTATGCCGGATGCCGTGACGGCGAGTTCCGTGACAAGATCGCCGGACTGAGCTATGAGGAGATCGCTGCCCGCGGCGGCGGAATCCTCAACTCAGCTGACCTGCTGCACAACACCTCGGAAGACGAGCTCTATGAGCAGTCAATGGTGCGTGTGCGCGAGATCATGGCCATGGGTACCGGAGCAGCAGAGATCAAGAGCGGATACGGTCTGACTGTGGAGGATGAACTCAAGATGCTTCGCGTGATCAAGCGCATCAAGGAGACTGCCCCGCTGACAGTCAAGGCAAACTTCCTTGGAGCACATGCAGTCGGACGCGCATACAAGGGACGTCAGACAGAGTATGTGGACCTGGTGTGCAACGAGATGCTCCCTGCAGTGGCAGCAGAAGGCCTTGCAGACTATGTCGACGTGTTCTGCGATGCCGGATTCTTCACAGTCGAAGATACAGACAAGATATTGAGCAAGGCAGCAGAGTACGGCATAACCCCGAAGATCCACGCCAATGAGCTTGAAGTTTCAGGCGGCGTACAGGTCGGAGTGAAGCATGGAGCCCTTTCAGTTGACCACCTTGAGAAGACAACAGATGCTGAAATCGAGGCTCTGCGCGGAAGCGGCACTATGCCGACCATGCTTCCGGGATGTTCATTCTTCCTCGGAATCCCATACGGCAATGCCAAGGGTTACATTGAGGCCGGACTCCCTGTCGCACTCGCATCGGACTACAACCCGGGCTCGAGCCCAAGCGGCAACATGCGCTTTGTCATGGCCCTCGGTTGCATCCGCATGCGCCTGACTCCTGAGCAGTCATTCAACGCCTGCACAATCAACACAGCATACGCTATGGGCGTGAGCGACCAGCTCGGCTCGATCACCGTCGGCAAGAAGGCCAACCTGATCATCACCAAGCCGGTTCCATCCCTCGCCTTCATACCGTACAGCCACCAGACTCCGGTCATCGACCGCGTCATCCTCGGCGGGGTCCAAATCTAGGCAAAGCGTAAAAAGCTATCGATCAATAAATTATAAAACCTCCTTGCTCCCCTTTGACGGCAAGGAGGTTTTATATTACACTGATAATCAAACGTTTAAACAAAACATAGAAATCAGGCACTGGAGTTGTAATCATGACCGTGAACTTTAAAACAAAGAGACATGATTACAAGTAAATTGCAGAAGGTCATCAATGACCAGATTACGGCGGAGCTGTGGTCGGCACATCTGTATCTGCAGATGGCGTATTTTCTCAAGATGCAGGGATGGGAGGGATTCTCCCACTGGATGAAGGTGCATTCGGAAGAGGAGAAGAAGCATGCTATGGACATGGCGGATTACCTCACTGACAGAGGAGGCCAGGTGAAGCTCCAGATGGTGAACCTCGTGCCGGAAGGATGGGGATCTGTACAGGAGGTGTTCGAGCATTCGCTCAGTCAGGAGAAGATGGTGTCAAAGATGATCGACAAGATTGTCCTGCACGCGATCGAAGAACAGGACTTTGCGACAGAGAACTTTTTCAGGAGGTTTGTGGATGAGCAGGTGGAGGAGGAAGCGTTGTTTGCAGGAATTGTGGACAGGATGAAGAGTGGCGGGAATGCCGGGCTGCTTTTCCTGGATAAAGAGCTTGGCAAAAGACAGTAGCGTTTCACCCAACCATGTGAGACTGAGCGAGTTAAGCAAATGTCCTGCATGGCAAGGAAGGCAGGACATATCACTAAACTACTGAGTATCAGTGCTTTCTGCATCACACTAAAACAGTAAACCTTGGGTGCCAGACCCAATAACAAAAAGGCCTGAAGACATCACGAGATATCTACAGGCCTTGATTTTACTGTTAAAATAGAACTACTCTGCAGGAACAGCATCAACTACCACTGTGTCAGAAACTGCTGTTGAGTCTGTGCACTCTACGACCTCGGCAGGAACCTCAGTCTTGTTGTAGCGTGGGAGCGGTGAGCCGAGTCCTGCCCATGCCAGCAGGTTGAACATCCAGAGGCCGCCTGCTACAACCACGAGGGCTGCGAGAGAGATCGCCCACTTCTTCCATGGAGCAAGGCCCTTCTTTGCGAACGGATCCTTAAGCTTCATCTTAGGGAACTTGGCAGCGTCTGTGAGAGTTTCTCCGAATGGAATGCTGATCTTCGAAGCCGCATTGACAGCCCATCCGTTTGCATTGAGGAGCGGTGCGATGTTGCGGCGGCGGAGCTTGAGCCATGCGAGGATCATTGCAGGACCTGAAATCACGAGCATGATGCCGACAAATACAAGGATGAGTTTCCACCATTCAAGATCAGAAAGGCCATCAAACAGAGCCACAAGGGCACTACCGATCATACCTAATGCCATACCGATAGCAGCAAAGATACCGGCGAACTTGGCGATGTCGAACGGTGGAGCCGCTGCTGGCTTGCCGTCAGCGCCCGCTGCAGGAACTGCAGTCGGAGCCGCATTGATCTTGGCTGTAGCGTCTGCCATCATCTTGGCATCCTTGTCTGCAGCGCTCTTATTGATGAGGTTCTCTACTGTCTTTGCCATTCTACGGTATGGAGACCAGAATGACTGTGCGATGCTGATTGGGTTGTCAACAACCTTAGTGATCACTGCATCCCACTCGAGACCTGAGTTATCATAGTAGATGGCGTTCTTACCTGCAACGAGGTCACCGATCTCGCCCACAGTCACAGCTGCCACGATAGCGAGCTTGCCTGGCTTCGACTTGGTAGTACAGTCGCAGTATACGAGGAACATTCCGCTGGCTGCAGCCGATGCGTTGTGCTTTGCAGCATCAGCAACCTGCATACAGAAACGGCACTCTCTCTGGTCAATGATGAGGCGTCCTGACTGGAAGATAGCAGAAACCCCCTTTTCCTTTGTATAGAAATCACTAAGAGTCACGAAGTTACGGAGGAGTCTGTAGAAATCACGGAGAATGTGGAGGAACTTGTCCACCATCTCGATGTTTGCAGCCTCCTCAGAAAGAGCCGCGTCCTGAGCGACGAGCTCAAGGAGAGCAGCCTTCTTGTCCTCAGCGAGGAACTTCTTGACAGTCTCAAGACCGAGAGCCTCAACTGAAGCACCTGCCTTGGCACCCTTCCAAGCTGTGTAAGCAGCGAAAGCAGCACCGACAGCAGCCCAGTCAGCCTCAGTAAGCACCTTCTTGTCAGCAAAAGCTACTGACTTCACGAGGTCAAACTGAGCAGCCCATGCCGGGTTGACCGGCTCCGAAAGATCGATCTCAGCCTTACCTGTCACGCGTGCGATAGGATATGCAGCGATCTCGTCCATCTTACCTGTGAGGTTCTCTGCGCTGATTGCCTGGATACCCGCAGTCTGCACATCAAGAGAAGCAACGCTCTCAGGAGAGAATGCAGCAAGCTTCGAGCGCATGAAGAAATCCTTCACCTTAGCATCGAGCGCATTGTAAGCAGCAATCGCAGCATCAGTCTTGTCAGCGAACGGAGCCTCAACAGCTGCGTCGCACCATGCAGCATAATCAGCGAGTGCCTTATAGAAGCCTTCTATCATCTCGGCGTTCACGCCCATTGCGCCGCTTCTGTCAGCAACGCCGCCCATAGCGGCGACTGCAGCAGCGATCACAGCCTTTACGTCAGCGTCGTCTGACGAGCCCTCAGTTATGATGCCGTCACCATTGAAACGTGTCTTCGCAAAAATAGCAGCAACATCCTTTGTGTCAGCGAGAGAGATCACATCACCCTCCTTGCCGAGGTTCTCAAGGATCTGCTTTGCTGCAGCATATATCTTCTTTCCGTCAGCATTCTCCTGATCGATAGCGTCGAGTGAGATAGAATCCTGACCTGCAGTAAGGACATTGAGGTCCTTCACGACTGCTGAGAGCCACTTCGATGTAGCGATCACATCGTTTACACGGATCTTTCCGTCAGCGTCTGTATCCATGTATGCAAGGCTCTTCTCGCAGATCTCGAGACCCTTTACCGGACATGAAAGGACAGTCCACATCTTAGGATCGAGCTCATCGAGATGAGCGATGTCCTCGCCTGTAGAAATTTTCACACGTGAAGCTCCGCCGATATTGGCGAACTCCCACTTGTACTTCTTTTCTTTGTTAATGATTGCCATATGATTGAAAATTGATTAGAATCGCATAATATCTTGCGAATTTAATCAATTTTCATGATATCCAATACACCGTCACGTGTCATTGATATCCTAAAGTGATGATATTCAGCCTTGCCGTCATGCTGGAGCTGGAACACGATGTTGACATAGTAGATTTTCTCGACCTCCACACTAGTGATCCTGCCGTCGGCATCGACCGAATCGATAGGCACCACCGGGTTGTCCATCTTATGCGTAAAGCGATGCAGGTGCAGACGGAGGATCTCATTGATACCTCTCATCGGATAATCATCATTCTCGGCCAGGGCAACATCGTCAATGGTCACATGCTTACGGTACAGGAGTATCTTCTCCTCGAATATACGTGACTCATCCTCCACGGCCGAAGCCTTCTCACGCATACGCATGACCTCGGCAGGAGTCTTTGACGACGATATGAAGTCGAATCCCTCCTTTATCTCGCCGACGCGGTTCTGTCCAATGGTCACGACGGCCTTCTTGTCGTAGTATTTATTGCCGAGCTTATGAGCGAAATAGTAACGCAGGAGGTCCTTGATGCGGTCCTTGAGCATGTAGCTGACCACAAGGACGATGAACAGAGGCCATGTGATGTTTCCATACTTCACCTGCGTATGCCATGCCACCGCCGTCGCGAATATCATGGCCACGCCTGCCGCAAGGCTATAATAGATCTGCTCAAGAGCGACTCCGTCCTTCTTCTTGTCCAGACGGATATACAACTCGCTCTCAATGAATTTCTTGAGCATGCCGCGATGGTAGATCAGCTCTCTGTCATGAACTTCGTCGTTCTTCATGACGCCATAACCCTGCGACACTTTATAATTATGTTCACGCACGATCAGACCCATGAAGTCCTCGCGGATCTTGGCATATGCCTCCGCATTGAGGGAAGCATCGATTGCGCGGATGATCCTTATGGTTCTGAGTTCCACGACATGACTCATGAACTCGTCGCACATGCGGAACAGAGTACGGGTCTTGTCAGAAACCGTCGGCACATCAATTATCTGGTACAGCGCACGGAACTTCTCCAGCACGAGGGATGAGCTGCCGACATAATCGGCCACGAGGTAGTCAGCCGTCTCAAGCGAACGGACCGAACGAAGATGGGCCGCATGATCGCGCAGAGCGCTCTTGAATATGGCGGCGAACATCTTCAGATGGTATTCGTATGCATCGATGGCCTCGGGGCTCGGGTTATACACCACACCCTCCAGGGCACGGCGGAGAGAGGCCAGAGGCTGTGAGTCATCGCAAGCGATCTCACGCAGAAGATATACCGGAGTGATCAGCCTGATGTTGGACTTCACGTCGCGGTAGAACTGCTTCTTGCCGTAGTTCTCCGAATTGATATCCAGACTGTTAGGCACGAACATCCACGCGTTGACCGAAAAGTCATCGCGCTTGCCATCCTCCTTGCAGTTGAATCCGAACTTGAACTCAACCGAAAAATTATCGTGCTTCTTCGCCTGTATAGAGATCATGGTTTACAATTTAAACATCGTGCGGTGGATTAATAAGTCCCGAAGGGACCGGCCCGGGTAGGGCCGAAATACCCCTTTAGGGGTCGACCGCAAGGTCGGGGGTTTGAACATACTCCGGGGTTAGAATAACCCTGGAGTATAACCTAACCAATGGAGCACAGTCTCACCCCAAACGAGGATCATAAACCATGCTATGAACATCATTATGATACCGAATTTGAAGGTGTCGCTCCAGCTGTAGTGGTTTGTAGTATATAGCAGCGCTGCCGGCTTGCTGTTGAACGGCAGCACGTAAACGTGTTCGATCAGAAGGGACACAGGGAACGAAAGGCTGAGCGGCGGAAGGCCGAACTGCTGCTCCACACCGATGGCGATCGGCACGAATACAAGTGTCCTCATGTTCTTGGACTGGAAGATCAGCGCACTGAAAAGCATCAGTCCTGTAAGAAGAAGGTACATCACGAAGAACGGAGTGTTGGCAGTGATGCCGAGCGCGTCCATTCCCGCTCCGACCATGACAGCAGGAAGATCGGTGGCATTGAGACCTGATCCGATCACGTATGCTCCCGCTGAGAAGATCATAAGATGCCAAGGGATATCTACATCATTCCACTTGACAACACCGATTCCAGGCATCAACGCAATGATGGCACCGATCAGCACGACAACCTCAGCTGAAATGCCGTGCAGACTCTCTGTCACCCACATGATGACCACGCCGACGAAGATGGCCACCGACTTGAACTCATCCTTGGTCATCTTACCCATGGCGCTGAGTTCCTGACGCAGGCGATCCATACCACCGGCGATCTGAGGCTTCTTCTCCTCAGGCTTGAGAGGGAATATCAGCTTCGCACCTACGAACCAGCCGATAAGAAGCAGGATCATCGCAAGCGGGAAGGCTGCAGCCAGCCAGTCAGAGTAGATCAATGACACCGAGCTATAGGCACCGGTCAGGAGAGAGACAGCCAGAAGGTTGGCTCCCGAGCCGGTCATGAATGCACTCGCACCGATGTTGATCTGGAAAAGGTTCTGGAGCACGAGGTTACGGCCGAAGTTGTTTCGGTTGCCCTGGCTTGCTCCGAAAATTGCCGCCACGACCATGAATATAGGAAGAAGGATTGTCGCCTTGACTGTCGTAGCGGAGATGAAGAGAGACAGGACGACATTGATTACGAGGAAGCTGAAGAATATGCCCGACGCGCTCTTACCGAACTTGAGCACGAACCAGAGGGCGAATCTCTTGGCAACCTTCGTCTTGACAAGCATGCTGGCGAGAACGAAAGACAGGATGTTGAGCCACATCACCGGATGTCCGAGCTGTGCGAACGCATCCTTCTGGGTAGTCACGCCGCAGATGATTACGGCCATGATCACCATGAGCGAAGTCAGGTAGCTCTGCACCGCCTCTGTAATCCACAGCACGATAGACGCACAGAAGATGGCGAGCATGGCGTAGCATGCCTTGATGAAGGCCGCCTCACCGATCACGGCGAGTCTTGCCTGTGCCTTGCTTGAGAGTCCTGAGAAATCAAGGTTGTCAAACAAAGGGATGTCAATCACCCAATATATAAGTACGAATACAATGGCAGCGATAGGTCCGCCAAGACGGGCCATCCACTTCTCGAATCCGGACTTCTCCATCTTCGGAAGCTTCTCCACCTTGTAGTTATTCATATCCAGCGGGTCAAAGACCTGCTCCTGTTCCAGTTCTGTGTGCTTGTCGGTCATAGTTTGTTGGTTATTTAAAAGATTGCCACGTCGCTACGCTCCTCGCAATGACGTATGGATAACATCCCTCCTCTGTATGGGACAGGTCATTCACCACGTCATTGCGAGGCCCTGTAAGGGCCGTGGCAATCTTCAGAATAATTATTTAGCCCAATTCTTATATGGGTTCTTCATGAGCATAGAGTTGTAGTACTTGACGTCTCCAGTAACCTCCTCACCGAGCCACTCTGGCTTTGCAAAAGCCTCGTCCTCAGAAGAAAGCTCAACCTCAGCCACTGTAAGGCCTTCGTTGTCACCGTAGAACTCATCCACCTCATAAGTGTGCTCGCCAGCCTCAACGAGGTAGCGTGTCTTGTCGATCACGCCTGGCTCACAAATTTTCAGAAGTTCTTCAACTTCTGAAACAGGGATCTCCTTCTCCCACTCATAACGGCTTGCTCCGCTTGCAGAGCCGATGCCCTTGATGGTGATGAATCCCTTCTCACCCTTGATGCGAACGCGTACTGTGCGCTCAGGAACTGAGCTGAGGTAACCCTGAGTGATGCGAGTTGCCTTCTTTGCAAACGGCTTGAAGTCGCCTGCAACCAAGAATTTTCTTTCTACTTCCTGTGCCATGATACTACTCGTTTGCAAGTGGCTTGTCAGACATACCGATCACACGCTTGATAGCCTGGAGGTAGTTGATGTTCTCAACACCCTCGAGACCGCAGTCAGCGATGGTCTTCTTGATATCCTCGATCTCAGTAGACTCTGAGTTGATGGTCACGATCTTAGCACCGTTGATGAGAACGTTACCAACCTCGCAGATGGTGTTGTTCACCATGTAGCCGAAACGCTGCTTGTGCACGCGTACAGCTGCGAGATCAGGATTAGCCTTCACCATGCCGATGAACTCCTCGTAAGTGTACTCATCCTTGTCAAGAGCAGGCATCTCCACCATGAATGCAGGGAAAACCTCGTTCTCAAGCACTGCGCGTGAGATTGGGAACTCACCCTTCATGAGAGGGTTCCACTGCTCGAGGCCGTCAACTGTCTGGACATAAGTCTTGATGTCCATCTTGCCGTTGCGGATCTTGGTGTTGTTGATGTCATTCTTGCGTGAGATGATATAGATCTCATCGCTCTCGCGCTCCCATACCTTTTCAGGTACAGGAACCGAAAGACGAGCCATTCTCTTGTGTGCCTCGCAGAAGCACTGTCCGAATGAGCGGAACTCAAAGCGTGGCTTTGAGATCTCACCGATTTTCAATTCTGCCATAGTTCGTTACGATTCTACAGGGGAGAATTACATTTCAGGAGTCTGCTCGATGTCAGCTACCTTAGCACCGTTTGCAGCGCCCTTTGTAGGGTCAGCGTATACGAACTCACCTGTTCCGTCTGGTACGCGTGAGAATGTGTGCTTCTTGTCGTTATTGAAGCCAGAAACCTGGTTCCAACCTGCACCTTCCTCACCTCTCTTGAACTCGCTGAGCTTCTCATCTGCTGCGCTATAGAGCTCGATGAACACGTTCTTCTTACCTGAAAGACCACCCTTGAACACGTGGTTTGCAGACTCGTATACGTATGCTGGATCTCCATCCTCAGCTGGATCTGCGAGGTCAGAGCTCTCGAGAACCACAAAACCCTTAGCTGCGATAGTCATACCCTTGGCACCTGTCCAAGTTGTAGACTTGCCACCTTCCTTTGAAGAGTCATACTTAACTACGTATACACCCTCGAGTGAGAGCTCCTTGTCAGTTGTGTTGTAAAGCTCGATGAACTTGTCAGCACCTGAAAGCTCGTTGAGAACGATACCTGTTACCTTGGTCTCGTTTCCACCGTTGTTGCCGCTACCGTCAACCTGAGGATCATTCTTAGTACATGCACTGAGTGCAACTGCAGCTGCTGCTGCGAATACGATAAACTTTTTCATGATTGTTTAAAATTTAATGGTTTATATTGGTTTGTCTTGATTTTTAGAAAGCAACCTGGAAACGGCATGCGATCATGTGATAATCGATACCCTTGCCGCTGCCTCCGTTAAGGATGTCGCCTGGATATGCGCATACATTACCGTTTGCATCATAGCCTGTGCTGTAAGGCTTCTTGGCAGTCTTATCTGTTCCGTCTTGCTCACCCTTACCGTTAGCAAATACGTCCTGGTCGTTATACTGGTAGTTGATCACGAACTTCACGTTTCTGGTCACGTGGAAGTTGAGACCAAGAGAGTATGCATAAGCAGAACCTCCCATCACATACTTGGACATATTGAGGTCGAGGTACTCTACGCGTGCGCAAAGCTCGATGTCTCCCCACTCCTTACCTGCGTTGATACGAGTGTACTTAGCTCCGCCGGCATCATAGTTCTGATGACCACCGAAGAGGAGGTAACCTGCCTGAACATACCATCCCCAAGCCGGAGCAAAATTAGGAGCCTCACCGTTCATGTCGATATACTTCTGGTCGTCAACGTATGGAAGACGTGCGATGTAAGCACCCTCCCAACGGAGACCCTTGTAGTGACCTGCAAGCTCGAATGTATAAGCAAGCTCGTGATCAAGATACTTGATAGCGTCTGTGTCCATGAACTTCTTACGGTTGATACCTGTAGTGTTACGAGTGCTGTAACGTACTGCGTTGTAACCGTCAGTTGAAGAAGTCTTAGGATTTCTATAAGAAACCGCAGCACCAATGTGGAGAGAAGCGTCCTTCATCTTGTGAAGCGGACGATATACCACCTTACCTGTGTAAGACATACCGCAGTTCAGACCGTAATCCTTGTTTCCGTCCTCGATGAATGTCTGAGTCTCAGCACCCTCGAGCTCAGGTCCGAAAGCACCTGCGCTCACCCAAAGAGCCGGCATAGAATACTTTACGTTGAGACCCATGTGGCGTGAAGGAGCCAGGTAGCTCACCATTGGACGCTCCATGAACTGGAGGTAACGTGAAGTGGTGTTTCTCTGGATCGAGAAATTCTCCTTGAAGTTACCGAGCTTGATCTCGAGACCCTTTACACCGGTGAATGCGATGTAAGCATCCTTGATCTCAGGAGTACCTGAAGTCCAGTCAGTGTCGAGCTCACCGTACCAGTTCTTGTCGAGCTGAGCCTTCACTGCGAAACGGGTACGGCGCATGAGCATACCGTTACCGATCTGAGTGAGGTTCTTGTCGTATCCGAAGAATACGGCAGCGTCTCCCTGTACACGGATGTCGAACCAGAACTTGTAGTTCTGAGCCTTGTTCTGGAACACCATGATACCGTCCTGAACAGTAGCATCGACAGGGTAAGAATTCACCTTCTGTCCATACTGATTCACCTCTGCCTGCTGAGCGAAAGCAGCAATAGAAGCCATCAGTGCAATGATTGAAGTTAAAATTACTCTTTTCATTGTGTTAAGTGTTAATAGTTAATAATGAGTTATATAGATTTGATAAAATTAACAAGATTATCACCTTTGCCGAGGCCGAGCTTCTGGCGGAGCCTGTAGCGGCTGATCTCAACGCTCTTCGGGGTTATGTTCATCAGGGTCGCTATGTACTTTGACGAGAATCCCAGTCTGAGCAGGGTCGCAAGGCGTCTTTCCTGCTGCGTCATGTTAGGGAAGTTCTCCGAGAGCTTCGCATTGAAATCCTCATGGAGCGACTCTGCCTGGGCATAGAAATACTGCGAATCCACATCGCTGTCGTACGAAAGCCTCTGCTTTAGTGCCGAGCTCAATTCTGCCACCAGCCTGTCCTTTTCCTTCGGGTCATCAGTCTTCGCAAGGCGGCTGACCATGTCATCCAGAGACTCCAGGAACTCCTTCTGCTCTACGATGCTCAAGGCAACATTCATCACCTCCTGCCTCTTCTGCTCCACGGCGTTGTGCAGGGCCTGGTTCTCCGAAAGTACGACCTTGAGTTCCATGTCGCTAAGGGCACGGCTGTGCTCATATATCTGCTGACGCTGTGCATACAGGATGCGGTCCGTTGCTTCTCTCTGGCTGCGCTGACCTCTTGCATAACCCGCAAATGCCAGGGAAACAAGGATGAGAAGCGATGCCGCCATGACAACGAAACTCACCATCGCATCCTCGGCAGCAACGCCCTTTATCTTCAGCATCATGAATGTAAGAAGGAAAGCTCCAGCAGGAGCTGCAACCATGGCAATCCCCTCCCTTACATAATACTCGTCGGAAACCATGCGCGAGCGCTGAGCGGCCTCCGCACCGGCAATCGACGACATCACGAGCGCAGACACCGAAAGCGGTGCTGGAGACATATATATAATATGTGTAGTAGCGTCAAACGAGAAGAACAGAAGGGTCGCTGCAACTGAGAGCCCGACCGAAACCACCGAATAGATGGAGAACTCGGCAAAGAGAGCCGAATAGTCCTCGCTTGCGGACTGGCCTACAAAGCGGGACAAGATCATGAAGATGGCAGCGATTACAACTGCCAAGACGATTACAACCTTCTCACTTGCAATCATATGACCGACACCTGTCACGAAACCTCCCCAATTGAATCCGACTGCAGCCGCAGTCAGGATTATACATATGATCGCGATAAGCCTCATATAGTGCGAGAGGGTTATCATATGAATGTGCGTCCTTGAAAAGATGCCACGAAGCAGGGCCCTGATGCCTGCCGAGAGAATGAACGCCATGACTGGAGCGCCGATGAATGACATCATGAATCCTCTTTCAAGTCCCTGACCATCAACAAGCCTCCATGCTGCCAGAGCGCCGACGAATGCATAGACGACGGAGGCCTTGATGGAGAAGAACTTCAGGGTCAGAAGAATTATGAATGAAGACATGAGGGCAAGAAGTACGGAACTGCAATCCATCGAGGCCGGACCGATATGGGTGAAGGCTGAAACAGCCACGGAACCTTTAGCGCTGATGAAAAGGGCAGGAAGGAAGAACAGCAACACCACGCGGTGCAGATTTCTGGTCCTTATTGCACAAGTCGGCGAGTACACCCCGAAAAGGGTGTCCTGCTCATTGGTGAAGAACCAAAGAGACACTGCAGACATGAACAATATGAGACAGAAGATTCCCATCCTTACAAAGTCCTTTTGATTGCCATTACCGCCAGCTGATCTGCGACATCCTCCGCACCTTTTGCAAGGTTCTCGATGTGCAGGGCGAAATATCTGAGGTGGAATTTCTCAGAGAGCTTCAGAGACGGCATGTTATGGAAAACCGTCCTCTTGATTGTCTGGGCATACTTCACAGCCTCCTTCTCGTAGAAATAGGCACGGCTGATCTTGTCAGGCACCTGCTCGGGATTTCTGAAATATGCTGTCGCTGCAGGAATGACGGACTCCACTGCCAATGTAGAGAATTCGGTAAGCTTGATGAATTCCTGATTCAGTTCCGACGGGATGAAGGGAGTCTCGATCTCGAACTGGAAGAGACTGTCGTTGAGAAGGTCGGTGATATGCCTTGTCTTTTCGAAAAGGCGCATCATGTCAGCACGGGAACGCACAAGGGCTGTCTGGGTGTAAAGAGAGTTCTCGATCTCGCGTCTGAGCACAGCGGCATCAGAGTCGATTGCCGACATGCGCATGAGGTTTGTATTGAACTCATCGGTGTTTGAATACAGATAATTTCTAACACCTTCCTTGAAGACCACGACAGACTGGCCCATAAGGTCAAAATACCTGTCGATATCCTCGATGAGTCTATTGGCTTTTCTGCGTCCGAACATACCTTTATATTATATATCAGGCGACAAATATAGCAAAATCTTGATTGTAGAGTATACCGATGAAATAAGAGAGGTGGAAACATCCGCTCGCTTCCACCTCGTAGATGTCTAATTATCAATACTTTATAGCAATTTTTCAGAATACGGAAATTGACCACATATAGAGGAATTGTAGAGTTTTTTTCTTAGTCTATAGGGGTCATTTCAACGTGAAAATCCGCTGCTTCATGCGCTGAAATCAGCTTTTCCTCATGCGCATATGTACCGTTTTGAGCACCGTCGACATCATCACACTGAAGGAAGAAAAGCTCGGTCTTTTCGTATGGATAAATCGTGATTTCCTCCTCGACCTTACCGTCTGCGGAAGTATAGAAAGTCTTTGAAGACTCGTTTATAAAGATATGCTGGACTCCGCTTGTCGAAGCATTCTCCGATGCTGGAGTAAGCGTCACCTTTATGCCTCTGATCGGTTTCCCTGTCTCGGCATCCTCGACCAGTCCTTCGATCCAATGAGTCTCAGGATCGACAGGAATTCCGTAACAGGCAGTAACCATGGTCGTGCAGCCAAGAAGAGCCAGCAGACGGCCGAAATACTTTATGAACAGTTCTCTCATAGTCTTATGGATTTTGAACAGGTTATAGATGCATGATGACAACGCATTGTTGCAAATATAAGCAGAAACATTAACTTTGTAGGAAAGTCCTCAATAGTATGCTACTGTCCAAAGAAATCGCCGTAGAGCTCAACCATACAGGCTGCAGGCTCAAGCAGTTCATCGCTGCAAAGCTCCGCAAGGCACAGGTGCCACTCACCCCTGAGCAGTTCATGCTCATCGACCTGCTGTGGAATCACGGTTCCATGTCCCAGCAGCAGCTGGCTGACCTGATGAAGAAGGACAAGAACTCCGTAACGCAGCTGATTGACGCTATAGAGCGCAAAGGCTTCGTTATACGCCAGCAGAATGCCCAGGACAGGAGATCCAACACCATTGTCCTGACAGAAAAGGCAATGGGGTTACGCGACGAGGCTAAACAGAAAGGAATTTCCATCCTGGACGAGATGCTGGAAGGAATCAGCGAAGAGGAACTCCACTCCTTCCTGTCCACACTCCAGAAACTCAATGACAACATGGAAAGCGAATAGTCGCCTGACATATAAAGTATAAATCCGGTACCTGACATTGCAGCAGATACCGGATTTATTGATTTAGGGTTCAGGTTCTATTTGTATGGATTTAATTAGTAAATACCTTTACTTTCTTTTGCAAAGATATACATTTTACTGGAAAGCCCAAAGGTTGGGCCTAAGTTTCTATCATTTACAATGTCCGGCCGCTTACCATTAACAGCAGTGCTCTTCATAAGTCACAATAGATCAAGAACTTACAAAAAGCCGTGTCGTTAATTAGTGGTTTAAAGGAGGGGGTAACGGCACACACGCAAACGAAATCATTAACTGTCAACCATTTAGAGAAAACCAGTGCCGTTAATCGGAGTGTGGACAGTGACTTATATACACAAAAAAACCGGATGACTTTCGTCATCCGGCCTTTCAGCGGAGAGAGAGGGAAGCTCCCGGACGCTAAATTAGAGTCTTAAATATTTTATTATCAATAACTTATTTTAAGCAATAGACTAATAGAGTCTCTAATGTATGTTCTTTAATATAAGTAAAATTTGGTCCATAATTTGGTCCACATCGCACATGAAAACAGGAAGTATATACTACTTCAAAGCAGCTGCAAATTCCAATAATTCCTCGGCAATTAC